>NZ_JBEXDG010000012.1:0-206136 GCF_040605635.1 Dactylosporangium sp. NPDC005555 | reverse complement strand
TCGGCTCCGCCGTCATCCAGCAACGCGTCACCGAACTCCTCGACGTCCGCCGCGCCATCCTCGCCGCCGACCCCCTCTTCCACACGAAGATCGACGACACCGTCGACCCGTACGACCCGTACCAGTCGGACGCCAACGCCGACTACACCTACCAGCACGCCGGAGCCTGACCATGGCCAGCCGCCAGTACGCCACCTTCGAGGTCGCCGATCAGCTCTTCGGGCTCGACGTCGCCAAGGTGCAGGAGGTCCTCTCCTTCGACCAGTACACGCCCGTGCCGCTCGCCCCGGAGTCCGTCGGCGGGCTGTTCAACCTCCGCGGCCAGGTCATCGCCGCCGTCGACCTGCGGGTGCAGCTCGGGCTGCCGCCCCGCACGAAGAGCGCCGAACCGGCCATGAACGTCATCGTGAAGACCGACGAGGAGTCCGTCTCCCTGCTGGTCGACCGGATCGGCGAGGTCGTCACGCTGCAGGACGACACGTTCGAGCCGCCGCCGGACACCCTGCACGGGCCGAGCCGGCACCTCATCACCGGCGCGTTCAAGCTCGACGGCCGGCTGCTGCTCGCGCTGGACACCACGAAGGCCGTCAACACCAGCCAGCCGGGCACCGGCAACCGCGAGGAATAGGTCCCATGAACTGGTTCACCAACCGCGGGATCCGCACGAAGGTGCTCAGCGCCATCGTCGTCGCCGGCATCGCCATGATCGCCATGACGGTCGGCGCGCTCCAGGGACTCAACGACGCCAACGACACGACGCGCAAGGTCACCGCGAAGAGTGCCCAGTTCGCCGCGCTGTCCGACATCCGCGACGGCATCACCGACACGCTCAGCGCGCTCTCCGACGACAAGCGCCTCGCCGCCGACAAGCGCGTGATGGCGGCGATCGAGCGGTACCGCGCCGGCGCCGCGCCCGCCCACGCCGCCAAGGCCGAGACCGTCGCGACGGCGATGAAGGCCTACCAGACGGTGCGCGACGCCGAGATGCTCCCCGCCGCCAACGCCGGCCGGGTCGACCTGTACGTGCAGATCGCCGCGGCCAAGGGCACCCCGCAGATCGTCAAGGCGCAGGACACCGTCGACGAGCTCCAGGCGGCGGAGTTCGCCGAGGCCGAGCAGTGGCGCGCCGCCGCGCAGGACAACTACGAGTCCAGCCGGATGATGATGATCGGTGCGGCCGTGCTCGGGCTGCTCGCCGCGTTCGGCGTCGGCCTGTGGGTCACCTCGCTGGTCGTGCGGCCGCTGCGCCGGGTCTCCGACGTGCTCGGCGCCGTCGCCGCCGGCGACCTGAGCCACCGGGTCGAGATCACCTCCGCCGACGAGGTCGGCGTCATGGCCGGGGCACTCAACAAGGCCACCGAGAGCATGCGCACGACCGTGCAGACGATGGACCACACCGCCTCGTCGCTCGCCGCGTCCGCCGGCGAGCTCACCGGGGTCAGCGCCCGGATCGCCAGCGGCACCGGCGAGGCCAGCGACCAGGCCAACCTCGTCGCCGCCGCGGCCGAGCAGGTCTCCCGCAACGTGCAGACCGTCGCCGCCGGGGCCGACGAGATGGGCCTGTCGATCCGCGAGATCGCGCAGAACGCCAGCGAGGCGGCGCAGGTCGCGTCGCAGGCCGTGATGGCGGCGGAGTCGACGAACCAGGCCGTCGCCCGGCTCGGCGCGTCGTCCACGGAGATCGGCAACGTCGTCAAGGTCATCACCTCGATCGCCGAGCAGACCAACCTGCTCGCGCTGAACGCCACCATCGAGGCGGCCCGCGCGGGCGAGGCGGGCAAGGGCTTCGCCGTCGTCGCCAACGAGGTCAAGGACCTGGCGCAGGAGACCGCCCGGGCGACCGAGGACATCTCCCGGCGGGTCGAGGCGATCCAGGCCGACACCACCGGCGCGGTCGCGGCGATCGGCGAGATCAGCCAGATCATCTCGCGGATCAACGACTACCAGCTCACCATCGCCTCGGCGGTCGAGGAGCAGACGGCGACGACCAACGAGATGAACCGCAGCGTCAGCGAGGCCGCGACCGGCTCCGTCGAGATCGCCACGAACGTCTCCACCGTCGCCGCCGCAACCCAGAGCACGTCACTCAACGTAGCCGAGGCGCAACGCGCGGCTTCGGATCTGTCCCGGATGTCGAGCGAGATGCGCGCGCTCGTCGCACGGTTCAAGATCTGACCCTGGCCGGGCGGGGTACGCTCGCAGGGCCCCGCCCGCGACCCTTTTGGCTGACAGACCGGGGTGCAGGTGCGTTGCAGACTAGTTGCTATGTACAGCCTGGTTAGCGCCCCCGTTCTCGGCTTCGACCTCTCCCGCCTCCAGGGTGGATCGGCCGCCGCCGATGTACTGCTCCGCGGACTTTCGCTCACTCAGAGTGACCTTGACGCGGTCGCGTCGGCGCGCGCCGACGACGACTGGGACCGTGTCGATCTGTGGCGGGACGTCGACGCCGCCGCCCAGGAGCGTCGCGCGGTCAACGCCGACGCCGGCGCCCTCGCGGTGGTCGAGCGCGCGCCGCTCGGCACCCTCGACGGGCTGCTGCACTGCCTGCGGTACGACATCCTCGACTGGACCTGGGGCAACCGCCCGGCGCAGGCGACCATGCCGACGCCGCAGGTGCGCGCCCCGCGGCAGCGGCAGAGCGAGGTCGCGAGCAAGGCCACCGGCGTGCTGTCCGACGCCGCCGCGGCCGCCTACCTGCGGGAGCTGCTGACCGACGAGTCGCGGCGCAGGCTGAGCGCCCCCTACACCGTGGCACTGCGCGCGCTGCCCGAGCCGGAGCACGACCTCGGCCCGCAGGGCGACGAGCTGCGCCAGATGCTGAGCCGGGTCGGCTCGCTGTCGCCGGCGGAGATGCGGCAGCTCAACAAGGTCACCGACACCTCCCGCCCCGGGCTGACCGACTGGGCGCCGGCCGTGCACTCCGCGTCCTGGGCCGTCTTCCTGTCCGGCCGGGTCCGCGCCGGTGCCGCCGCGCAGCTGCTGCTCGTGCAGGCCCTCGACCGCTCCGGCGTGCCGGTCGGCGACCGGGCCGGCGGGGTGTGGAACCTGCTCAGCGGCGCCGTCCAGGCCCTCATGGTCCGCGACCTGCTGGACTCCACGACGGCGAAGCGCCTGCTCGACCCGTACTTCACCGCGATGGGCCCGCTCGCCGTCTGAGCCCTCATCGCGACGGGCCCGCTCCCGGGTCTGCGCCCCGAACACCGCCCCTGTCCGGTTTGCTCCGGGCAGGGGCGGTTCTTTTGGAATTTCCCTCATCGTCCCCGGAGCACCGCCGATTAGCCCGCTGGAACGTGACGGGCCTCGCATTTGCGATGAGGCCCCCGGTGCTGGAGGCAAGGGCGCGTGATCTCGGTTCTGGTGGTGGACGACTCGGTCGTCGTCCGGCGTCTGATCACCGACGCGCTCAGCGACGACCCGGAGATCCGCGTCGTCGGCACCGCTCCCAACGGCAAGGTCGCGCTGACGAAGATCGAGCAGCTGCGCCCGGACCTGGTGACCCTGGACATCGAGATGCCGATCATGGACGGCCTCGAGACGCTGCGGGCGATCCGCGGCCTGTACGCGCGGCTCCCGGTCATCATGTTCAGCACGCTCACCGCGGCGGGTGCGACCGCGACCCTGGACGCGCTGTCCGCCGGCGCCAGCGACTACGTCACCAAACCCGCCAACGTCGGCAGCGTCGCGGAGAGCATCCGGTCGGTCCGCGAGCAGATCATCCCGCGGATCCACGCCCTGTGCGGCGGCCGCCGGTCCACCCTGACCCGGCCGCCGATCGGCATCGGCCCCAACATCGGCCCCAACACCCGGACGTTCGGCACCAGTCATGCCGTCGCGCGCCCGGGCGGCAACCCGCTGCCGGGCTCGGTCCGCCCGCCGGTGACCGCCCCGCCCACGACCGCGCCGGCCCGCACCTCGCCGCGCGGCGACCGGGTCGAGGTCGTCACCATCGGCTGCTCCACCGGTGGCCCCGACGCGCTGACCACCGTCGTGCGGGCCCTGCCGGCGAACCTGCCGGTGCCGGTGGTCGTGGTGCAGCACATGCCGCCGGTCTTCACCAAGATGTTCGCCGACCGGCTCGACCGGACCGCCGCGCTGACGGTCGTGGAGGCGGCCGGCGACATGCCCGTGCGCCCCGGCACCGTCTACATCGCGCCCGGCGACTACCACCTGGAGGTGCACCGCCGCGGGACAGAGGTGATCACCAAGCTCAACACCGGCCCTCCGGAGAACTTCTGCCGGCCCGCCGTGGACGTGCTGTTCCGCTCGGTGGCCAAGACCTACGGCGGTGCCACCCTCGCGATCGTCCTCACCGGGATGGGGCAGGACGGCAAGCGCGGCGCCGAGCAGTTGCGCGGCGCGGGCGCCGAGATCGTCGCGCAGGACGAGGCGACCTCCGTCGTCTGGGGGATGCCCGGTGCGGTGGCGACGGCCGGGATCGCGCACGCCGTCCTGCCGCTTGGCGAAATCGCCCACCATCTCATCAGCCGTACGGCCGGGGGCCGGGGTGCGAAATCCATGGAGGTGACCCGATGACATTGACTGCCCAGGAATTCGCCTTCATCAGCGGCCTCGTTCGGCGCGACGCGGCAATCGTGCTCGAGGCGGGCAAGGAATACCTGGTGGAGGCGCGCCTGCTGCCGCTGGCCCGGCAGTCCGGCCTGCCGAGCGTGTCCGAGTTCGTCGCCCGTGCCCAGCAGCGCCCCGAGCCCGAGATCCACCGCAAGATCGTGGACGCGCTCACGACCAACGAGACGTCGTTCTTCCGCGACGGCGAGCCCTTCAAGCAGCTCGTCGACACGGTGCTGCCGGATCTGCTCGTACGGCGGGCGACCACCCGCTCGATCAAGGTCTGGTCGGCGGCGAGCTCCAGCGGGCAGGAGCCGTACACGATCGCGATGGTGCTGCAGGACAACCTGCCGCCGGGCTGGTCCTTCGACATCATCGGCACCGACATCTCCACCGAGATGCTCACCCGGGCCGAGGCCGGCCAGTACACGCAGCTGGAGGTCAACCGCGGGCTGCCGGCGCCGCTGCTGGTGAAGCACTTCGAGCGCAACGGCGCGCACTGGCAGGTCGCCCAGGCGCTGCGCAAGCACACCTCGTTCCGCCGGCTCAACCTCGCCGCGCCGTTTCCCTCCATGGGGCCGTTCGACATCGTGTTCATCCGCAACGTGCTGATCTATTTCGATGTACAGACGAAGCGGACGGTGCTGCAACGGGTCGCCGGCACCTTACGACCCGACGGCTGGCTCTTCCTCGGCTCCGCCGAGACGACGATCGGCATCGACGACAGATTCGAACGGGTGGTCGCCGGCAGGACGTCCGCCTACAAGCTGCGGACCGCACCGAAGACCGCCGCTTCCGTGAGCGCTGTAGGAAAGGGGTGACGCCAGATGCTCACCATGGTGATCGACGATTCGCGTGCGATGCGGCTCATTTTGAAGCGGATCGTGGCACAGCTCGGCTTCGAAGTGGTCGAGGCGGGCAACGGCCAAGAGGCGATGGACTATCTCACGGCCAATGTTCTCGACGGTGACGGCGAGATCCCCGGCCTGGCGCTGGTCGACTGGAACATGCCCGAGATGAACGGGCTGGAGTTCGTGATCGCGGTCCGTGCCGAACCCCGCCTGCGCGGGATGACGTTGATGATGGTCACGACGGAGAGCGAACAGAGCCAGATCGTGCGGGCCCTCGCATCGGGCGCCCACGAGTACGTGATCAAGCCGTTCACACCGGACGCGATCATCGACAAGCTGGCGCTGCTCGGCCTCGTCCCGAACGGAGTCGCAGCATGACGAACCCAACCGAGGAAGACCTCAAGGTCATCGCTGAACAGGTCTGGTCCTCCTACCTCGACCTCGACGGCGCGAGCCCGCTGGTGCCGATCCCCGCGGACAAGCATCAGGCCGACGTCACGGCCTCGGTCTCCGTCACCGGTGCCTGGCGCGGGCACGTCCTGGTCAGCTGCTCCGACGCGGCATCGAGGAACGTCGCGGCCGCGCTGCTGGGCATCGAGTTCGACGACGTGGCGGAGGAGGACGTCGCCGACGCCCTGGGCGAGCTCGCCAACATCATCGGCGGCAACGTGAAGAGCCTGCTGCCGGAGCCCAGCGCGCTGTCGCTGCCGCACGTGCACGTCGAGGGGACGCAGGGGCGCTACCCGGCGGTCACCGAGGTGTGCCACCTCGAAGGTACCTGGATGGACGAGTCGGTCACCGTGACCGTTCTGGAGAGCACCACCGATCTCGCTGGAGCAATGGCATGAAGATTCTGATCGCCGACGACAGCCGGGTCATGCGGCAGATCGTGACCCGGACCCTCCGGCAGGCCGGCTACGAGGGGCACGATCTGGTCGAGGCGTGTGACGGGCAGGAGGCCTTCGACAAGGCCGTGGCGGAGAAACCGGACCTGGTGCTGTCGGACTGGAACATGCCGCACCTGAGCGGTGTCGAGGTCCTGCGGATGCTGCGGGCCAACGGCGACCAGGTGCCGTTCGGCTTCGTGACGTCCGAGGGCACGCCGGAGATGCGACAGGCGGCCGAGGATGCGGGGGCGCTCTTTCTGGTCACCAAGCCGTTCACAGCGGACACATTCAAGGACGCACTCGACCCAATTTTGGGATGATTTGAGCCATGTCGCATGTTCTGCCCGTTCCTAAGGCCGTCAAGGACCTCTTTGACGACCTTCTCGGCCGGTCGGTCACGGTCAACCCGGCCGAACCCCTCCGAGCCGCCGACGTCCCCAAGACCCTGGTCGCCCTCTACACCGACGAACGCACGCAACTGCTCGCCGTGATCGGGATGGACTTCGGGCTCACCGCCTACACGGGCGCCGCGATCGGCCTGATCCCGCCGGGGGGCGCCGAGGCCTGCATCGAGGACAACGAGATCTCCAAGATGATCGGCGAGAACGCCATCGAGGTGTGCAACATCCTCGCCGGTCTGCTGAACAAGGAAGGCGTCCCGCGCCTGAAGCTGTACCAGACGTTCCTGCCCGGCGAGACCGCGCCGACCGACGCCGTGAACTGGCTGATGGCGCTGGGTCGCCGGCTCGACCTGATCGTCGACGTGTCCGGCTACGGCGCCGGGAAGATCTCGATCGCCCTCGCCGGCGCTGGCGGCTGATCGTTGCGGCTGCGGCCTTTTGTACCGGTTTTCCGGTGGCCGCAGCCGCATGATCAGCGCCGGGGCGGTTGGGTGGGCGACATCGTGCAAAAAATTGCGTAGTCATGCACTACGCTTGCGGACATGACTCGACGACTCGCTGAGGTGGCGAAGTACGCCGGCGTGAGCGAGGCGACCGTGAGTCGGGTGCTCAACGGCAAGCCCGGCATCTCCGACGCTACCCGCACCGCTGTGCTCACCGCGCTCGACGTCCTTGGCTACGAACGACCGACGAAGCTGCGCGGCGAGCGCGCCCGCCTCGTCGGCCTCGTGCTGCCGGAGCTGCAGAACCCGATCTTCCCGGCGTTCGCCGAGGTGGTCGCCGGCGCGCTGTCCAAGCGCGGCTTCACCCCGGTGCTGTGCACCCGGACCGCGGACGGCGTCTCGGAGGCCGACTACGTCGAGATGCTGCTGGACCAGCACGTGTCCGGCATCATCTTCTGCGGCGGGCTCTATCACCAGGCGGCCGCGGAGCACGAGCACTACCACCGTCTGCACGAGCGCGGCCTGCCCGCCGTGCTGGTCAACGCCGCGATCGACGACCTGGGCTTCCCGCGGGTGTCGGTCGACGACGGCCACGCGGTGGACCAGGCGTTCAACCACCTGGTCTCGTTGGGACACAAGCGGATCGGGCTCATCCTCGGCCCGGCGGACCACGCGCCGTCCAACCGGAAGCTGACCGCTTTCGAGGCGGCCGCGCAGTTCAACGACACCGTCAACGACGAGGACGTCGAGCGGGTCATCTTCTCCATGGAGGGTGGCCGGGCCGGCGCCACGCGGCTCATCAAGCACGGCGTCACCGGCATCATCTGCGCCAGCGACGTGCAGGCCCTGGGCGCGATCCGGGCGGCCCGCCGGCTGGGCCGCGAGGTCCCCGACGACATCTCCGTGGTCGGCTTCGACGACTCGCTGTTCATGAACTGCACGGATCCGCCGCTGACCACCGTGCGCCAGCCCATCCAGGCGATGGGCCAGGCCGCCGTGACCCTCCTCGTCAGCCAGGTGGCCGGCACGCTGGTGCCGACCGAGGAGATGCTCTTCGAGCCGGAGCTCGTCGTGCGGGGTTCGACGGGCGCCCTGAAGGTCTCCGCGCCGAAGGCGACAAAGGCGGCATCCGCGGCGTAGCAACCGCAGTTTTCTGTAGAGCGCCACGACTCCTGCACGGAGTCGTGGCGCTCTTTCGTTGCGTCCGCAAGCAGGTGCCCGCTGCGGACCGCAAGCACCCGACCGCGTCCAGTCAAGGACTTCCGGCCCTCGCTGCGCGATTTCGGCCGCTTTCGTGCAAGTCCTCGGGCCGTGGGAGCGGGTCCATGCAAGCAACTGCCAATGGATCATTAAAATTTTGCAACGGACCATGGACTTCTTGTGGCGAGTGAGCCTAATCTCTTGCCTACGCCAGGCCGAAACCCTGACGCGATGCGATGGAAACCGACGAGCAACGCGCCTGTAGCTCTTGCGAATACCCCGGCAGCCCACGCAAGGCTGCGCACGGTCTCCGCCCCAACCGAACTCCCCCATCCGGGTCCACGCAGGGCTGGATGTCTCCACACCCCAACAAGGAGCGACGATGAAGTACTCACGTACCAGGATGGCTCTGGCCATCGCCGGTGCGCTGGCGCTCACCAGCACGCTCGTCGCGTGCGGAAGCGACGAGGACACCAAGGCCGACTCGAACGCCAAGGTCACGCTGAACGTCGTGGGTCTGCTCCCCGGCGCGAAGCCCGAGGCGCAGCAGGCCCTCGCGGCCGAGGTGGCGGACTTCCAGAAGGAAAACCCGAACATCACGGTCGTCACCAAGGACTACGAGTGGAAGGCCACCACCTTCGCGGCCGACCTCGCCGGCGGCACCCTGCCGGTGGTGTTCGAGATCCCCTTCACCGACGCGAAGACGCTGATCGCCAACGGGCAGATCGCCGACATGCAGTCCAACCTGGACACGCTGTCGTACGCGAAGAACTTCAACCCGAACGTCCTGCAGTACGGCCAGGGCCCGGACGGTCACACCTACGCCATCCCCGCCAAGAGCGTCTACGCGGTCGGCCTGCACTACAACCGTGACCTGTTCACCAAGGCCGGCCTCGACCCGGCCAAGCCGCCGACGACGTGGGACGAGGTCCGCACCGCCGCCAAGGCGATCGCGGAGAAGACCCAGCAGGCCGGCTTCGCGCAGATGGCCAAGGACGGCACCGGCGGCTGGCAGCTGACGGTCGACACCTACGCCCGCGGCGGTCGCCTCGAGGACGGCAAGAAGGCCACCCTCACCAACGACGCCACCAAGGCCTCGCTGCAGTTCCTGAAGGACCTGCGCTGGACCGACAATTCCATGGGCGCCAACTTCGACTACGACTGGACCGGCATCAACCAGGCGTTCGCCGCCGGCAAGATCGGCATGTACACCTCGGGTCAGGACGTCTACACGAGCCTCGTGCAGACCAACAACATCGACCCGAAGACGTACGGCCTCACGATGATCCCGCTCACCGGTAGCGACGCCGGTGTCCTCGGCGGTGGCACCATGGCCGGCGTCTCCACCAAGGCCAGCGCCAACGAGAAGGCCGCGGCGATCAAGTGGATCGACTACCACTACCTGCGCAAGTACACCAACCAGGACGCCGCGAAGAAGAACGCCGAGATCCAGATCGCGAGCAAGCAGCCCGTCGGTACCCCTGAGCTGCCGATCTTCTCGCAGCAGCAGTACGAGACGTACCAGGGCTGGATCAAGCCCCTCGTCAACGTGCCGCTGGACCAGATGACCACGTTCACCGGCAAGGTCTTCCAGGCCAAGGTCGTCAACGAGCCGGCCATCGCCACCCAGGACGTCTACAAGTCGCTCGACTCGGTCGTCCAGGCCGTGCTGACCGACAAGAACGCCAACATCGACCAGCTCCTCACCGACGCCAACACGAAGGCGCAGCGCGCCATCGACTCGGCCGGCTGATCCTCTCCAACCACTGACAACCACCAGGTGTGGGCCGCGGGGAGACCGGCGGCCCACACCGGGGGGTTCTGCCCTTCGAAAACCAGGACGAGGAGTGACGTCGTGAGTGCATCGGGAGCCCTGCGGCAGACCGGCGGCTCCGCCGGCGGGGGCAACCACGACCCGGGCTCGGACGGGCCCACGCGCCGGGTCCGCCGGCGCGACCCGGTGACCTGGGTCCAGCGCGGAGGGCTCAGCTCGCTCCTGTTCGCGCTGCCGCTCCTGATCATCTTCGGGGTCTTCTCGTGGTGGCCGATCGTGCGGTCGGTCGTCATGAGCTTCCAGAAGACCAACCTCGTCGCGGACCCGACCTGGGTGGGCTGGAAGAACTTCGAGTTCGTGCTCACCGACCCCGACCTGCCCACGGCGATCCTCAACACCCTGTACTTCGCGCTGCTCGCCCTGGTGTTCGGCTACCCGATCCCGCTCGTCACGGCGGTGCTGATGAGCTCGGTCCGGCGCCGCAAGGGCCTGTTCTCGGTGCTCGCCTACCTCCCGGTCGTGGTGCCGCCGGTCGTCGCCGTGCTGCTGTGGAAGTTCTTCTACGACGGCGCCGCCGACGGCGTGTTCAACACGATCCTGAGCTACGTCGGGCTCGGCCCGTACGCCTGGCTGTCGAGCCCCTCCCTGGCCATGCCGTCCCTCGTGCTCGAGGCGACCTGGGCCGCGGCCGGCGGGACCGTCATCATCTACCTGGCCGCGCTGCTGAGCGTCCCCGACGAGCTGTACGACGCCGCCGAGGTCGACGGTGCCGGCATCTGGCGCCGGGTCTGGCACGTCAGCATGCCGCAGCTGCGCGGTGTGCTGCTCATCACGTTCATCCTGCAGATCATCGGCACCGTCCAGGTCTTCCTGGAGCCGTACCTGTTCACCGGCGGTGGCCCGGCGAACGCCACGCTCACGGTGCTGCTCATGATCTACGACTACGCGTTCGGCAGGTCCCTCGGCGGCAACTACGGCGCGGCGACGGCACTGTCCGTCCTGCTCGCGACGTTCCTCGCGATCCTGTCACTGCTGTACTTCAAGCTCACGTCAGGCTGGAGCAAGTCATGACCGGGCAACACAGTTCTGAGGGGAAGAGGACCACCATGACCGTCACCGATCCCACCGGGCGGCGGGACACCGGGCCCGTCGTCGCGGGTGCCCGGCGGCGGCCGTCCGGCGCCGGGGCCCCGGCCGGTGCGGCCAGGGTCGCGCGGACGGCCCGCAAGCGCAAGAAGTCCCAGTTCGAGGGCGGCCGCGGCTACGTGTCCGAGAAGGACTGGCGCAACCCGCGCATCAGGGCGACCATGACCACCCTGCACGCGGTCCTGCTCGGGCTGCTGCTCCTCGTCGGCATCGGGCCGATCCTGCTCCTGGCGAAGTACGCCATCACGCCCACGCAGGACATCATCCGCACGCCGCTGGCGATCTTCCCGAACGGCGTACGCCTGGAGAACATCTCCGAGGCCTGGAACGACGTCCAGATCAGCAAGTACTTCCTCAACACGATCTGGCTCGCCGCCGGCTCGTGGTTCGTGCAGATGCTCGTCGCCACCACCGGCGGCTACGTGCTGTCGGTCCTGCGTCCCGCCTGGGGCAAGGTCGTCAACGGCCTGGTGATCGCGACCCTGTTCGTGCCCAGCGTCGTGCTCCTCGTGCCGCTGTACCTCACGATCCTCGACCCGCCGGTCGTCGGCCAGTCGCTGATCAACAACTTCCTGGCGGTGTGGCTGCCGTCGGGCGCCAGCGCCTTCAACGTCGTGCTCATGACCCGGTTCTTCGACGGCCTCCCACGCGAGGTGTTCGAGGCGGCCAGGGTCGACGGCGCCAGCAACTTCCGGCTCTTCTGGTCGGTGGTCCTGCCGATGTCCAAGCCCATCCTCGGCGTGGTGTCGGTGTTCGCGACGATCGCGAGCTGGAAGGACTTCCTCTGGCCGATGCTCGTGCTCAAGGACCCCGGGATGCAGCCGCTGTCGGTGCGCCTGCCGGCGATCGCCTCACAGACAGACCTGGGCGTGTTCCTCGCCGCCCTCGCGATCTCGACGCTCATCCCGATCGTCTTCTTCATCGCCTTCCAGCGACTCTTCCTCTCGGGCGCAGGATTGGGAGGGGCCGTGAAGGGCTAGTTCACGACCCTCGTCAGATCCCGATCCACCTGTCGTGTGTAGTAGGCAATTCGAGTGTGAGAAAGCAGGTTCCACGTGGCCGACCAACACCACCAAGCTTGGTGGCGCAGCGCCGCTATCTACCAGGTCTATCTGCGTAGCTTCGCCGACGGCAACGGCGACGGCGTCGGCGACCTGGCGGGCCTGCGTTCCAGACTGCCCTACCTGGCCGGCCTCGGTGTCGACGCGATCTGGATCGTGCCGTGGTACCCGTCCCCGCTCGCCGACGGCGGCTACGACGTCGCCGACTTCCGTGCCATCGACCCGATCTTCGGCACCCTCGCGGAGGCCGAGAAGCTGATCGAGGAGGCGCACGACGCCGGCATCCGGGTCATCTGCGACATCGTCCCCAACCACTGCTCCGACCAGCACGCCTGGTTCCAGAAGGCGCTGGCGTCGGCGCCCGGCTCACCCGAGCGTGACCTGTTCTGGTTCCGCAAGGGCCGCGGCCCCGAAGGCGACCAGCCGCCGACCGACCTGCAGTCCATCTTCGGCGGCCCCGCCTGGACCCGCGTCCCCGACGGCGAGTGGTACCTGCACCTCTTCGCCTCCGAGCAGCCCGACTTCAACTGGGACCACCCCGCCGTCCGCGACGAGTTCGAGGACATCGTCCGCTTCTGGCTCGACCGCGGCATCGACGGCATCCGCATCGACTCCGCCGCCGTCCTCATCAAGGACCCCCTCGTCAGCGACGACTACGAGGACAACGAGGGCATCCACGACGTCTACCAGAGCTGGCGGCGCATCTCCGACACGTACACGCCGCCGCGCGCCCTCATCGGCGAGGTGTGGCTGCCCGACCACGAGGCCTTCGCCCGGTACCTGGCCCCGAACGAGCTGCACACGGCCTTCAACTTCGCGTTCCTCAACGCGCCGTGGGAAGCCGCGCGGCTGCGCTACGAGATCGACATGACCCTCGAGGTGCACGCGCCGGTCTCCGCGCCCGCCACCTGGGTCCTGTCCAACCACGACGTCACCCGCGAGGTCACCCGCTTCGGCCGCGAGTCGACCAACTTCTCCTTCGCCGAGAAGCGGTACAACGTGCCCTCCGACCTGGCGCTGGGCACCCGCCGCGCCCGCGCCGCCGCGCTGCTCATCATGTCGCTGCCCGGTGCGGTCTACCTGTACCAGGGCGAGGAGCTCGGCCTGGAAGAGGTCGAGGACCTCGACGACGACCTCCGCGAAGACCCGATGTACCACCGCTCCGGCGGCACCAACCCCGGCCGCGACGGCTGCCGCGTCCCGCTGCCCTGGTCCGGCGACGGGGCCCCCTTCGGCTTCAGCTCCGCCGACGCCACCGGCAACCCGTGGCTGCCGCAGCCCGCCACCTGGGCCGGCAAGACGGTCGCCGCGCAGGAGGGTGTCGAGGGTTCGTTCCTCGAGCTGTACCGCCGGGCCCTGAGCGTCCGTGGCGCCGAACCCTCCCTCGGCGACGGCCCGATGCGCTGGCTCGACTCGGCCCCGGACGTCCTCGCCTTCGCCCGCGACGACACGTTCGCGAACGTCACCAACCTCGGCACGGCGCCGGCCACGCTGCCGCCGCACCGCGAGGTGCTCGTCAGCAGCGTGCCGCTCAACGACGACGGCACCCTTCCCCCGGACGCCTCCGCCTGGCTCCGGCTCTCCTGACCCACACAGCACCACGCAGGCGCTGTCTGGAACCTGGCGCTGGGTCCGGCCGCCACCGGGCCCAGCGCCAGCCGGACCGGACGGCCCCCTGAACGCCGGGCGGTCGCACAAGTTGGCGGGTGCGACCGCCCGGTCCGTATTTCCGCACCGTGCCTGCCACCCCACCGCCTCGAGGCGGGGTGGCAGGTTGCCGATCTGGGGTTGTGTGAACGGTCGATTTCCCACACTTAACTGTTAAGGGGTGGAAAGGGGTCGAGCGTTAACTGTTAAGCCGGGCGGAGATCTTCCGGTCGATCGGGTGCCCCCATAACGTCATCGGCAAGGAAAACGAACTTCCTTGTGGAGGCGGCACATGCGTTCCACCCTTACCGTCGCGGCGACATCCCAGCCGTTCAGATGGTGACGCCGGTAGTGTCCGGGAACAGAGGCGGGGCGCTGGTCACACCGGCGCCCCGTTGTTCTCAACTGCCCAAGACCATCTGAGCAGCCGGAACCTTCAGTCCCAGTCCCACCTTCAGTCCCAGTCCCATCGGAATCCGTAACGACCCGGGCCGTAGTCCAGTGCGATCGCGTGGACTGAATTGCCCACGTCGACCTCGTAAGGGGTCACCTGTTCGGTCTGGCCGTCCATCTGCTGGAACTGATAGACGGCCCGCGGCAGCGCTGCCGGGTCGAAACACACCTCGAGTACGTATTCACGCACCGGAAGCCGAAACTTGCGCTCATAATTGGTCGCTGTCGGAAACGGCGGATAATTGTGCAGCGCATGTTCGGTGATGACGGTTTCACCCTTGGCGAGCGGGCGGTCGAAGAGCAGTTCGGCCAGCAGTAGCCCGCTTTCCAGGTGCTCGACCACCCGGCCCAGCCGGCAGTTGCGGACCGCGGTCATCAGCGGCAGCGGGTGCTCCTGCTCGTCGAGGCGCACGATGACCACGTAGCGGTCGGGCCCGTCCGCCTCGGCCCGTAAGACCTGCCGGACGAGGAATGAGACCTCGCCGCGCTCCGGCCCCACGTTGACCCGGTCGTGCTGGCTCAGCCGGGTCAGCCGCTCGTCCCAGCGGGTGTCCACGCCCTGCGCGAGGTCGGTGATGAGATCCTGCTCCGACCAGAACGCGCCCAGCGCCGGCGCTTCCTGGCTCTTGTGCAGGTGCCGGCCGCGCGGGCGGGGAGGCCCGACGAGGGCGGCCAGGGACCCCGGCTCGACCTCCAGGATCTTCTCGAGCTCGGCGAGGGCGGCCAGGGACTCACGGCGCTCCGGGCGGCTGCGCCCGGTCTGCCAGTAACTCAATGTGGCGAGACTCACCGAGAAGCCCTCGGCACGAAGCCGCTCCTGGATGCGTTCCAGTCCCAGGCCCCGTGCCTGGATGGCGTCGCGTAGCGCGCCGGCGAAGTCGACCATCAGCCCCCCGGGTGCCATCCTTGCGGTCGGGGCGGGGCGCACGCAAGCGGGCGTTTGCGTAATTGCCGATTCGGTAACCCGGAACCCATGGGCGAGCGCTGGTACACCGAGAGTGTCATCTATTGCCTGGACGTCGACACGTTCCAGGACTCCAACGGGGATGGCATCGGCGACTTTCAAGGTCTCATCAGTCGTCTCGACTACCTGACCAGGCTCGGGATCAACTGCCTCTGGCTGCATCCCATCCATCCGACACCTGGCAAGGACGACGGCTACGACGCCACCGACTTCTACAACGTCGATCCGCGGCTGGGCACGCTGGGCGACTTCGCCGAACTGCTGCACGAGGCGGCGAACCGTGGGATCAAGGTCATCATCGACCTGGTGGTGAATCACACCTCGGACGAGCACCCGTGGTTCCAGTCGGCGATCTCGTCGAAGGACTCGCCCTACCGGGACTGGTTCATCTGGGCGGACAAGGAGCCGTCGGACCGTCACCAGGGGATGGTGTTCCCGGGCGAGCAGTCCGAGACGTGGACCTACCACCGCAAGGCCCGTGCCTGGTACTACCACCGCTTCTACGACTTCCAGCCGGACCTGAACTTCGCCAATCCGCTGGTGCGCGCCGAGGTGAAGAAGATCCTCGCCTTCTGGATCCAGCTCGGCGTCGCCGGGTTCCGGATGGACGCGGTGCCGTTCATCATCGAGCTGACCGAGCCCGGGCGCCCGGAATGCCCGATGGACTTCGACTACCTCACCGAGCTGCGCCAGCACATCCAGTGGCGGCGCGGCGACGCGGTGCTGCTCGCCGAGGCCAACGTCGAGCCGGAGAAGCTGCCGGAGTACTTCGGCGACGCGGGCGGCTCGGGCAACCGCATCCACATGCTGTTCGACTTCATGCTCAACGGCCGGCTGATCCTCGCCCTGGCGCGGCAGAACCCGGAGCCGGTCATCGACTGGCTGAAGACCACGCCGAAGCTGCCGCCGGGCGGGCAGTGGGCGACGTTCCTGCGCAACCACGACGAGATCGACCTCTCGCGGCTGACCGCCGAGCAGCGCGAGGACGTGTTCCAGCAGTTCGGACCCGATGAGGACATGCGCCTGTACGGCCGGGGCATCCGCCGCCGGCTCGGGCCCATGCTCGGCAACGACCGCAACCGCCTGGAGCTGGCCTACTCACTGCAGTTCTCGCTGCGGGGCACCCCGGTGCTGCGGTACGGCGAGGAGATCGGCATGGGCGAGGACCTGACCCAGACCGGCCGCTACGCGATCCGCACGCCGATGCAGTGGTCGTTCGCCACCAACGGCGGCTTCAGCGCCGCGGAGCCGATCCGCCCGGTGATCAGCAAGGGCGAACACGGCTACGAACGCGTCAACGTCACCGCCCAGCGGCACGACGACCGGTCGCTGCTCGCCTGGTTCGAGCGGATGATCCGGACGCTGCGGGAGATCCCCGAGATCGGCGGCGGCTCGTGCACGTGCGTCGACCAGCCGCTCCCGCCGGGGGTCCTGGTGCACCGCGCGGACGGCCCGACCGGCTCGATGCTGTTCCTGCACAACCTCGGCACTCAGGACGCCGTCGTGGACCTGGGCGACCTCGCCGCGGACACGCACCTGCCCAACGACGTCTTCGCCAACCAGGAGTACGAACCGGTCGGCGACTTCACGAAGCTCCAGCTGTCCGGCTACGGGTACCGCTGGATCCGCCTGCGCCGCAGCAACACCTGACGGCGCGTCAGGGCCTTGTCAGGGCCTTGTCAGGGCCTTGTCAGGGCCTTGTCAGGGCCTTGTCAGGGGCAGGCCCAGCCGGGTGAAGTGCGCCTCGTCGATGAACGCGGTGACGGCGCTGAGCCGCGCGCCGCGCAGGGTCAGGACGTCGAGCGACCAGGCGCGGTGCACGCCCGCGGCGGCGTCCCAGCGGTAGGAGGCCACGGCGGGCTGGGCGTTCGCCGTGGCCGGCAGGTGTCGCCACGAGCCGCACCGCTTGAACGGCACCTCCTCGGCGAAGCCGACCGCGGCGGCGATCCCGTGGTACCAGTGCGGCAGCGGCGGCATCGACCAGGTCACGTCCTCGGTGAGCAGCGCGACGAGACCGGCCGTGTCGCCGCCCTCCAGCGCCGCCGCGTAGCGGGTGGCGAGGTCGCGGACCCGCGCGTCGCCGACGTCGCGGAGGGTCTGCTGCTGGGACGGCTCCGGGACGCGCTCGGCGACCAGCCGGCGGGCCCGCGCGAGGGCGGAGTTCACGGAGGTCGGCGTGGTGCGCATCATCGCGGCGATCTCGGCGGCGGAGAAGCCCAGCACGTCGAAGAGCAGCAGCGCCGCGCGCTGGTTGCCGGGCAGGTGCTGCAGGGCCGCGACGAAGGCGAGCTCGACGGTCTCGCGCCGCTCGTACACGGTCTCGGGGTAGGGCTCCAGCCACGCGACCTCGGTCAGCGGGGCGCTGGCGAGCACCGCGCGGTCGCTTCCCGGGCCGAGGTCCATCGGCAGTGCCCGGCGCCCGCGGGCCGCCGCGAGGTCGAGACAGGTGCGGGTGGCCACGGTGTACAGCCAGGCCCGCAGCGAGCCGTGCCCGGTGAGGCCGCGCAGCCCTTGCCACGCCCGCAGCAGCGCGTCCTGCAGGGCGTCGTCGGCGTCGTGGACCGAGCCCAGCATCCGGTAGCAGTGCGCGTGCAGCTGACCGCGCAGCGGCAGGACCAGCCGGGCGAACGCGTCCTCGTCACCCTCCAGGGCAAGTTCGACCTCGGGATCGCGACGATTCCGCGCCCCCGCGGCAGTCCCACTTCCGACCGACATCGCCACCGCCGTTTCTGGAGGGGTTCGTGAACCACACCACTGTCACCGCCGGGTCACTACGGGTGCCCGGAGCCGCGCTGCACTACGAGGTGCGCGGCCAGGGCCCGCTGCTCGTGCTCGTCGGAGCCCCGATGGGCACCAGATTCCTCGCGCCGCTGGCCGACCTGCTCGCCGCCGACCATACCGTCCTCACCACCGACCCACGGGGGATCGGCGCCAGCGTGCCCGACGACCCGGACGCCGACTCGACCCCCGCGCTGCGCGCCGCCGACGTGGCCGCGCTCGTGTTGCACCTGGACATGGGTCCGGCGGCCGTCTTCGGTACGAGCGGCGGCGCCGTCACCGCGTTGGCGCTGGCGCAGGAGCACCCGGGCCGGGTGCACACCGTCGTCGCCCACGAGCCACCGGTGACCGAGCTCCTGCCCGACGCCGCGGCGCGGCGTGCCGCGGTGGAGGACATCATCGCCACGTACGCGGCCGGCGACGTCCCCGGGGCGTGGATGAGGTTCCTGAGCAACGCCGCCATCCCGATGGACCCGGACGCCCCGCCGCCGCCCGCCCCGGACGCGCAGCAGATGGCCGACGAGCGCTTCTGGTTCCTGCACGAGATGCGCGGCACCACGCTGTGGCGGCCGGACGCCGGGGCGCTGACCGGCGGCGGCGCACGGATCGTGGTCGGGGTGGGGGAGGCGTCCGCCGGTCAGATCTGCGACCGCACCTCGGCGGCCCTGGCGGCGTTGCTGGGCACGGAGCCGGTCCCGTTCCCGGGTGGGCACATCGCTTTCGTCGAGGACCCCGTCACGTTCGCACCACGCCTGCGCGAGGTCCTCGCCGGTCCCGCACAGGACTGACGCATCCGGTCCCGCGCGGGGCTGGGACGGCCGGTCCCGCGCGGGGCTGGGACAGCGGGGTCCGCGCGGGGCTGGAGCGGCTGGGCCTGGGCGAGGCTGGGGCGGCCGGGTCAGCGCAGTGGCTGGGACGCGGGGTCCGCGCAGGGCTGGAGGCCGGGGCGGCAGGGTCCGCACCGGGGCTGGGGCCTGGGACGGCCGGGTCCGTGCGGGCTCACCCGCGCCGGGCCGGCCGGGAGGCGCGACGGGGCCGGGGCGTGTCTCGTGGGTCAGCGCGGCCTGGTACCTCACCAAAGGGCGCCGGTGGTGCGGATGGTGTCGAGCTGGACCCAGACGGCGTGGCTCGCCGCCAGCAGCGCGACGGCCGCGCCGGCGAACGTCCACCAACGGTGCGGTCCGGGGCCGCGGCCGAGCAGGGTGGCGGTCAGCGCGGCGGCGAGCAGGATCTCGGCGACCCCCTCGACGAGCCAGGTCCAGCCGGCGCCGAGAGCGTGGACGCGCGTGGCGGCGACCGCGCCCTGTCCGGCCAGCAGGGCGAACGAGCAGCCCGCGGCGAGCGCCGCGACAGTGGGGCGGGCCCGGCGGATGGCCCGGCCGAGGAGGCCCAGCATCGTCCCACCGGCGACCGAGGCGGCGGTCCAGAAGGCGGTCGCTGTCAGCACCGACACCAAGCTCGACGCACCGGGGAAGGCGTCGCCGTCGGCGACGGCATCCCGCCAGCGGTGGCCGTCGGCGAGGATGATGCCGTAGTAGACCAGCGTGGCGACGGCGAGGACGGTGACCGCGGCGCCGATCGCGCCGCGGCGGTCCCGGGCCGCGAAGCCGAAGGCCAAGCTGGCTGCGCCCCAGGCGAACGTGCTGCTCGACACCAGCAGCATCACGACGGCGAGCAGGCCCTGGCAGAAGTCGGCGGCGTAGGCGAGGCCACCCAGGACCACACCTGCCGAAGCCGCCCGCCACCACACGGAAGGTGATGCTACGCAACGACTCTCGGCGCTCGGGGTGTCTCTGGATCAGTGCGGGCCGACGCCCGGCCGCGACGCCGGCCGCGCTGATCCACGAGACACCACCTAGCGGCCCGGGATCGACGCGGCGGTCACCGGGCGGCCGAAGTGCCAGCCCTGGCCCAGGTCGCAGCCGAGGGCGGCGAGGCGGGCAGCCTGATCGGCGGTCTCGATGCCCTCGGCGGTGACGGTCATCTGCAGGGTGTGCGCGAGGCGGATGACCGTCTCCACGATCTGCTCGTCGACGTGGTCGCTGGCCAGGGAGCGGATGCCGGCCATGAAGGCGCCGGCCAGCTTGAGGCCGTGCACCGGGAGGTGGCGCAGGTAGGCGAGGTTGGAGTAGCCGATGCCGAAGTCGTCGATGACGATGCGCACCCCGAGGTCGGCGATCGTGCGCAGGGTCTGGATCGGCTGGCCGGTCGACTGCATGAGCACCGTCTCGGTCAGCTCCAGCTGCAGGTTGGCCGGGTCGAGGCCGGTGTCGGCCAGGGCGTGCCGGACGTCGTCGAGCAGGCGCGGATCGGTGCACTGGCGGGGCGAGACGTTGACGCTGATGAGCAGCGGCGTGTCCGGGTGGGTGCGCTGCCAGTCGGCGGCGACCCGGCACGACTCGCGCAGCACCCAGCGGCCCAGCGGGTGGATCATGCCGGACTGCTCGGCGACGGGGATGAACGTGTTGGGTGAGACGGTGCCGAGGTCGGGGTGCCGCCAGCGCAGGAGCGCCTCGGCGCCGCGCAGCCGGTTGTCGGACAGTGCCACGAGGGGCTGGTAGACCAGCTCGAACTCGCCACGGTCGAGGGCGCCCGCGAGCCGGCCGGTCAGGCCGTAGCGCAGGACCTGCTGCGCGTTGCGTTTGACGTCGAAGAGCGCATACCGCGCGCGGCCCTCCTCCTTCGCCAGGTAGAGGGTGGCATCGGCGGCGCGCAGCAGCTCCTCGGGCTCGGCGCCCCGGCACGGCTGCTCGACGATGCCGATGCTCGCCGACACGGACAGCTCGTGGCCGTCGAGGCGGACCGGCTTGCTGAGCTCGGCGAGCATCGCCTCGGCCAGCTCGGTCAGCTGGCCGGGGCCGCCGCAGTCGCGCACGACGACCACGAACTCGTCGCCGCCGACGCGGGCCACGAAGTGCCCGGCGCCGTTGACGCAGGCCCGCAGCCGGTCGGCGAGGGCGACGAGGAGCCGGTCGCCGGAGCCGTGGCCGAGCGTGTCGTTGATGGTCTTGAACTCGTCGAGGTCGAGGAAGCAGACCCCGATCCGGTCGCGGTCGCCGGCCTCGGCGATCGTGTCGGTGAGGTGCCGGTAGAGCAGGACCCGGTTGGGCAGGCCGGTCAGCGGGTCGTGGTGCGCCTGGTGGTGCAGCTCGAGCTGGAGGCTGTGCTCGGCGTCGGTGAGCGCCCTGGCCCAGGCGCGGCGGATGCGCTCCTGGTCGGCGAGGATGCGCCGCCGGCCGGCCTGGGTGAAGCCGGCCGCGACCGCGCCGAGCAGCGCGCCGATCCGGTCGTCGTCGGCCTTGAAGTCCGCGGCGGCGGGCAGGGCGGCGAGGACCGCGATGGAGCGCTGCAGCGCCTCCGGGCTGGACAGCCCGACGTCGATGAGCGCCGTGCCGGCCTCGGCCGCGGGTGCGGGGTCGAACGGCTCGGCGCGCAGGACGGCGGCGAGCCGGGCGACGAGCCCTTCGAAGCGCTCGCGGAGCACGTCGGCGCCGACGTCGAGGAAGCTGGTGCGGCGCACGGCGGTGACCCACCGCTGGGCGAGGTCGGACAGCGCAGGCTCGATGAGCACATCGTCCTGGCCGTCGGTGCCGGTCAACCGCATCACCCCTGGCGCGAAGATTACCGTGCGACGGAGCGTTGAAGAATCGACGCTCAGTGCCGTTGTCCGGCCGTTTCGGTGAGCCCCGCGACGAAGCGGGTCAGGAGCTGGGCGAACGTCTCGACGTCGGCGGGGGACCAGTCCGAGGTCGCGGCGGCGAAGCGGGCCCGCCGGGCGGCGTGCACCCGCTCGGACAGCGCCACCCCGTCCGCGGTGCGCACCAGCAGTGACCGGGCGGCCGTCGTCCTGGTGCGCCTCGCGGCGCAGCCAGCCGGCCTCGACCGCGGCGGCGACCAGCTTGCTCGCCCGGGGTCGCGCCACGTCCAGGGTGGCGGCGACGGACATCACCGTCGCGCGGTCGGCGAGACCTTCGACGACGTCGAAGACGCCGGGTCGACGTCGCCGACCGGGGCCGGGCCGCGCCGGACGGCACGCTCACCGCCGCCGGAGTGCGGGCCAGAGCGGCGATCGCCGCGATCCGCCGCAAGGTCCGCCGGTGGCGTCCCGGAGGAGGACTACCTCACCACCGTCCGCACCCTCGCCCGGATGGCCGGCGACCTCACCGCCGCGTGACGGTGGACCGGGCGATCGCGCCGATCGTGCGCGGGGTCAGCGTGCCGTCGCCGAGGCCCAGCTCGATCAGGTCGTCGAAGACCGCCTGCCGTGCGTCGGCGGCCCGCACCGCGGCGTTGACGATCCATTGCCGGCCGCCGAGCAGCGCCGCCGCCCGCGAGTGCCGAAGGTGCCGGCCGAGCCGGGCGCGCAGCGCGGCGATGTAGCGGCGGTCCGGCGAGGGCCCGGGCGCCGCCGCGGCCGCACCCGCCAGGGCGCCGGACAGCACCGCGTAGAAGATGCCCTCGCCGGTGAAGGGGTTGATCAGCGACAGCGCGTCGCCGGCGAGCAGCAGCCGTCCCCGGGCCGGCACCGGGCGCCGCGTCGACAGCGGCAGATGGTGCGCGCGCAGCCCGGTCGCCGCGCCGGTGTCCACGTCGGGCAGCAGCGCGGCGAGCCGGTCCAGCAGGTGCGCCCGGGAGATCGACCGGCCGCGCAGCACCTCCCCGTAGCCGATGTTGGCGGTGCCGTCCCCGATGGGGAAGGCCCACGCGTACGCCGGCCACCGCTGCGACGCGGTCACGATCCGCTGCTCGACGGGCCCCTCCGGGACGGGCGCGTAGCCGCGGATGGCGAGCGCCAGGTGGCCGGGGCCGTTCGGTGGCTGCCCGAGCGCCTTGCGCACCAGCGAATACGCGCCGTCGGCGCCGATGACCGCCCGGCCCGACACCACCCCGTCGACGATGACGCGGGAGTCGCGCTCCTCGAGCGAGCGCACGGTGTGCCGGCGCAGCACCGCCCCCGCCGCCACCGCCGCGTCCGTGATCCGCTGGTCGAGGGTCAGCCTCGGGATGGTGTACGCCGGGCGGGCGTGCCTCCTGGCGACGGCCCCGCCCGCCGGCCCGACGAGCCGCAGCGACGGCACCGGCGCGAAGCCGTCCTCCACGCCGGTCACCCCGAGCCCGGCGAGCACGTCGAGGGCGTGCGGCGCGACCCCGTCGCCGCAGGGCTTGTCCCGCGGGAAGTCGGCCTTGTCCAGCAGCAGCACGCTCGCCCCGGCCCGCCGCGCGGCGAGCGCCGCCGCCGCACCCGCGGGACCGGCGCCGACCACCACGACGTCGAAGTCGTCCATGCCAGCAAAGCTAGCGTTGCTCCGGGACGGTGTGCACGCCCGCGGCGGAACCCTTCGACTTGAGCATCATGATGAACGCGAGGACCCGGGCGACCGCGCCGAAGAACTCGGCCGGGATCTCGTCGCCGATCTCGCAGGCGCCGTGCAGCGCCCGGGCGAGCGGCACGTCCTCGACCATCGGCACGCGGTGCTCGCCGGCCACCTCGCGGATCTTCAACGCGACCACGCCCAGGCCCTTCGCCACCACGCGCGGCGCGCCCTTCGTCGGGTCGTACCGCAGCGCGACCGAGACATGGGTGGGGTTGACGACCACGACGTCGGCCTTCGGCACGTCGGCCATCATGCGGCTGCGGGCCATCTCGTGCTGCCGCTGGCGGATGTGGCCCTTGACGTGCGGGTCGCCCTCGGACTTCTTGTGCTCCTCCTTGACCTCTTCCTTCGACATCTTCAGCTGCTTGTTGACCCGCCGCTTCGCCACGAAGTAGTCGGCGAAGGCGAGCACGAGCCCGGTCACCGCGGCCACCCGGACGACCTGGAGCACGGTGTCGGCGACCAGGCCGATGATGGTCTGCAGCGGCATCGCCGTCGCGCCGAGCAGCGTCGGGATCAGCGTCTGCATCGTGTTGTAGACGACCAGCCCGAGGATGAGGACCTTCGCGAGGGACTTGACGCTCTCCCACGCGGCCTGCCCGCCGAAGGTCCGCTTCAGGCCCTTGAGCGGGTTGAGCTTCTTGAAGTCGGGCTTGAGCTGCTTCGTCGCCGGACGCAGCCCGCCCTGGGCGGCGGTGCCGAGGATCGCGAACAGGAACAGGCTCACCGTGATCGGCCCGGCCAGGATCGCGATGTCCATCACGCCGTCCTTCAGCAGCCCGAGGGCCACCGCCGGCTCCGGGTCGACCATCGCCTGCGTGCTGCGCGTGAACAGCTCCTGCGTCCGGGACATGATGTTGCGCGCCGTCCACGGCAGCAGCATGCTGGCCAGCAGCACCCCGCCCCACGCGCCGAGGTCCGGCGTGCGGGCCCGGTTGCCCTCACGCCGCGCCTGCCGTTTCTTCTGCTCGGTAGGCTGCTCGGTCTTCTCGCCAGCCACTAGCGGCCGAGGGCTCCCTCGATGGTCCGCATCGACCAGCCGACCGCCGCCAGGTAGGCCTTCGCCAGGTCCGCCGAGGACACCGGGGCGGCCGCCAGGGCGTCGCTGTCGGCGACCTCGTACGCCCGCACGATCGACAGCACCTGGCCGAGCCGGCCGTGCCCGTCGACGAGGGCGTCGGCCACCTCCACCGTCAGCGGCAGCCGGGTGACCAGCTCCGCGATCGGCTCCGAGATGAGCTCGGCGACGCCGGCGAGCAGCCCGACGGTGAACGCCGCCTCGCCCGGCAGCCCGAGCCGCTCCGCCACGGTCTGGCACAGCCGCGCCCGGGCCATCGTCGTGGACAGCTGGTCCTCGCTCGCGGACTCCGCCACGTCACTGACGAGCATCAGCGCCGCCCACTGCCGGATCTTCGCCGAACCGAGCAGCACCACCGCGTCCCGGACCGACGCGACCTTGCGCGGCAGCCCCGACGCGGCCGAGTTCGTCGCCCGCAGCACCCGGTAGGACAGCGCCGGGTCGCTCTGCACGATCGCCGACACCTTCGCGATGTCGGCGTCCTCCGCGGTCACCGCACCGAGCAGCTCGAGCCGGCGCAACCGCGACGGCGACAGGGCGACCGCCGTCAGCACCTGGGGGCGGCCCACGGCGTACCCCTGCAGCAGATCGAAACCGAGCCGCTGCGCCAGCAGGATGTGCTCCTCGATCTCCACCCGCTCCGCGACCAGCTTGATGCCGGGGAAGCGGCGGCACCGGGCGACGACCTCGGCGAGCTCGTCCGGCTCGCGGATCAGCAGGTCGAGCTTCACGTAGGAGGCGAGGCCCAGCAGCCGCTCGTGGCCGAGCCCGAACACGAAGTCGTCGAGGGCGATCTCGTATCCCTGCTGCACCAGCCGCGCGGTCCCGGCGAGCACCGCGTCGTCGATCTCGACGGTCTCCAGGATCTCCAGGATCGCGTGGTCCGGGTCGAACGGCAGCGGCAGGTCGCCGACGAGGAAGTCGCGGGTCAGGTTGATGAAGCACTTGCGGCCGCCGACGAGCTGCTCCAGCCCGAACTCGGTGAACGCGTTGACGATGACCTGGCTCGTCGCGTACGCGCTGCGCCGGGACGCCTCGACCTCGTCTGCCGCGCCCCGGAACAGCAGCTCGTATCCGACGACGTGGCCGGCCCAGTCGTACAGCGGCTGCCGCCCGATGTGGACGAGCTGCGTCGAGTCTGGGGTCGAGGTCGTTGCGGGCTGCACGCTCCAACGATCGGCACCCGGCGCTGCAACCAAAGGAAAACCCTCAGAACTACCCGTACAGCACCGATCAGGGGATCGCGTCACATCGGAAAGACGAGGAGAGCGTGTCCAAACGCCTGTCGCAGTACGTCGTGCCCATCGGCATCGTGTTGATCATCCTCATGATGGTCGTGCCGCTGCCGGCCTTCCTGCTGGACACGCTCATCGCCGCGAACATCACCCTGGCCCTCGTGATCGTGCTGGTCAGCATGTACGTGAAGCGGCCCCTGGAGTTCTCCTCGTTTCCGTCGCTGCTGCTGATCGCGACCCTGTTCCGTCTGGCGCTCAACATCAGCGCGACCAGGCTCGTGCTCACCGACGGCTTCGCCGGCGCCGTTATCGAGGCGTTCGGCCACTTCGTCGTCGGCGGCTCGCTCATCGTCGGCCTCGTCATCTTCCTCATCCTGTTCATCGTCCAGTTCATGGTCGTGACCAAGGGTGCGGAACGCGTCGCGGAGGTCGGCGCGCGCTTCACCCTCGACGCCATGCCCGGCAAGCAGATGGCGATCGACGCCGACCTCAACGCCGGCCTCATCGACGAGGCGACGGCCCGCAAACGGCGCACCGAGATCACGTCGGAGGCCAGCTTCTACGGCGCCATGGACGGCGCGTCGAAGTTCGTCAAGGGCGACGCGATCGCCGCCATCATCATCACCCTGGTCAACCTCATCGGCGGCTTCGCGATCGGCATGCTGCAGCGTGGCATGTCGGCCAGCGACGCGATCGCCACCTACTCGCTGCTGTCCGTCGGCGACGGTCTCGTCTCGCAGATCCCGGCGCTGCTGCTGTCGGTGGCGACGGGCCTCATCGTGACCCGGTCCGCCAACGACGGTGACATGGGCGCCACGGTCAGCAAGCAGCTCGGCCAGAACAAGCGCGCGCTGCAGATCGGCGGCGGCGCGGCCCTGGCCCTGTGCGCCATCCCGGGGCTGCCGAAGCTGCCGTTCCTGCTCGTCGGCGCGGCGGTGCTGATCATCGCCCAGCGCCTGCCGAAACAGGTCACCGAGGCGGAGGAGGAGGCCGCCGCAGCCGCCGAGGCGGAGCCGCCACCACCGGACCCGACCGAGACGCTGCTCGGTGAGATGCGCGTCGACCCGCTCGAGCTTGCGCTCGCCCCGGACCTCGTCGACCTCGTCGACGCCAGCGGCGGCGACCTCCTGGAGCGCGTCCGGGCCCTGCGCCGCAAGGTCGCCCTGGAGCTCGGCATCGTCATGCCGCCCGTGCGGACCCGCGACGACCTGGAGCTGCCGCTGTCGACGTACGCCGTGCGCATCAGCGGCGTCGAGGTCGGCCGCGGTCAGGCGCCGCCCGGCACCGTCCTGGCCATCGGCGACGGCCTGGACTTCCTGCCCGGCCGGGCCGGCGTCGAGCCGGTCTTCGGCCTCGCCGGCAAGTGGGTCCCCGCGGAGCTGCGCCACCAGGCCGACCTCACCGGCGCCACGGTCGTGGACCGGGCGTCGGTCATCATCACGCACCTGGCGGAGATCGTCCGGGTGCACGCCAGCCGCCTCCTCGGCCGCGAGGACGTCCGTGCCCTCACCGAGATCGTCAAGCGCACCCACCCCGTCGTCGTGGAGGAGCTGACCCCGTCGGCGCTCAGCCTCGGGCAGGTCCAGCGCGTCCTGCAGACGATGCTCGACGAGGGCGTGCCGATCCGGGACCTGGTGCGCATCTTCGAGTCGCTGTCGCTGCAGGCGAAGCAGGGAAGCGACCCCGACTCGCTCGTCGAGGCGGCGCGGGCGTCGCTCGGCCCGGCGATCGCCGCCCGGCACGCCCAGGACGGCACCCTCACCGCGATCACCCTCGAACCGCGCCTCGAACAGCAGCTGCTCGAATCGCTGCGGCCCACCGACAGCGGGCTGCAGCTGCTGATCGACACCGCGCGCGCCGAGTCGATGCTCGCCGACCTGAACAGAATCACCGAACTCGGCGAGGAACGCGGCGTCAACCCCGTCCTCGTGTGCTCACCGCAACTGCGCAACGCACTGCGAAAACTGGTGCAGATGGCGCTACCGCGTTTGCCGGTTCTGTCTTACTCAGAGATCGCCGGGAGTACGCTGCGGATTGAGACCATTGGGGTGGTGAATGGTGCCTACCCGGTTGCTGCTTGAGGGTCGTGACCTCGAAGAACTGCTCGCGCAGGTCCGCGCCGAGCATGGGCCTGACGCTGTCATCGTCTCGGCCGAAAAAGTGCGCACCGGCGGCGTCGGTGGCCTTTTCGGCACTCAGAAATATGAGCTGACGGTCGAGGTCCCCGATGCCGTTGCGACAACTCAACCACCCGGTCCGGCACCCCGCAAAGCCGACACGCCGAAACGCTCGCTGAGTATCGAGGATCTGGCCGCGCTGGCGGACGCCGCGGAATCGCAGGGCCGGAATCCGACGTTCGCCGATGTCCTGGCCGACGCCCGCGACGGCGTTCCGCTGGTGCCCGGCGCCCCCGGTCCGCTTCCCGGTGGCGCGGGCGGTCCCGCCGCCCCCGGCCGGGGAGTGGAGAGCGGGCCGCCGCGGCCGCCGACGGCCGCCGACGCGCTCAACCGGCTCCTCGCCGACGCCCCGGCCGAGGCACCCGCCGGGGCGCCGTCGGTGCGGCCGTTCCGGCCGGCGGCCAACCAGCCGATCGCCAAACTCGGCGTCCGGCAGGTCAACGCCGATCCGCGCTTCGACCAGCGCCCCGATCTGCCGCAACCGCAGCGGTATCAGCCGCCGCCCGCCGACCCCCGGAGCATGCCACCCGCGGCCCCGGGCGACGGGGGGATCTGGCCCGAACAGACGCGGATGGACCCGCGACGGCGCGCACCCGCGCGTCCGAACCCGCCCCGCCCACTGTCCGACCCTGAAACCGAATTCTGGCAGGAGTCCCCAATGCCTGTTGAAGCCACCGCCACCGTGGAGAAGCCGCGGACACCGGACGCGAGCGAACGGCTGGCCGGCGCCTACAACGCGCACCCCGCGGCCCAGGCCGCGGCGGCGCAGGCGACGGCCGCGCCCGAACGGCCCGCGCCGGCCGAACGCGCACCCGAGCGGCCCGCGCCGGCCGAACGCGCACCCGAGCGGCCCGCGCCGGCGGACCGCGCACCGGAGCGGCCCGCGCCGGCGGAACGCAACGCCGAACGCACCGCCGAGCGTGCACCCGAGCGGGAACGCACCACCGCGGAGAAACCGGAACGGCAGGCCGCGCTCGGCCGCCGGCTCCAGTCGCTGGGCGTGCCCACCGACATCGCGTTCCGGGCCAACGCCGCCGACACGTACACCGCGGTCGTCGACGCGTTCGCCGCGCTGCCCGTCGCGGAACCCGCACCCGACGGCCCCGGCGAGACGCTCATCGTCGTCGGCGAGTCGACCCACGCCGTCGAGGTCGCCCGGTGGGTCGCCGAAGCCCAGCGCCTCGACACCGGCCACATCCTGTTCGCCGGCCGCAACGCCGCCGCCGCGGGCATCGACGGGAAACGCCGCATCACCGGCGCCCACGACGCCCGCCTCTGGGCGAAGAAGCTGCGCAAGTCCGACGCGCCCAGCGTCGTCGCCGTCGAAGCCGCCCTGGACGAATCCGCCTGGGCCGCCGCGATCGTCGAAGCGGTCCGGCCCGTCGCCGTCTGGGTCGTCGTCGACGCCAGCCGCAAGACCTCCGACGTCGCGCACCACCTGCAGGGCCTGCGCCGCGTCGACGCGATCTGCCTGCGCGGCACCATGTCCAGCGGCGACCCGGCGAGCCCGCTGTCACTGCGGCTGCCCGTCGCGCTGCTCGACGGCCGGCCCTCCACACCGTTCCAGTGGGCCGCGATGCTCTGCGAACGGCTGAGCCTGGTGGGCGGCTGACATGCTCGGCATGGCGCGGTTCTCCACGCTGTCCCTCGCGTTGCTGATCTCGTCGCCCGCCCTGTACGCCACCTTCGTCACCCACGCGCTCGACGTGGAGACCGGGCTGCTGCGGTTGCTGATCGCCGTGCCGGTCGCCGCCGTGATGCTCGCCGTGTTCCGGCTCGTGACCCGCGGCTACGGCAAACCCGACGACCGCAGGAAACAGGCCACGGACACGGACCCCGCCAGCGGCGACGAACCACTGCGGGCCGAAGCCGTCGCAGGCGAACCCTTCCCCCAGCGCCGCTCGGAAGACGCCACCTGAGGCCGCGCGGGCGGCAGACTTCACGCGCGCGGCGCCGGGCGGTGGCCGGAGCGGCCACCCGGCGCGGAAGGCAGCGGCGCGGCCCGGAACGGCAGCGCGGCGCGGGAGCGGTGGCGCGGCGCGGGAGCGGTGGCGTGGCGCGGCGCGGAGGCCACAGCGCGGGAGCGGTGGCGCAGCGCGGGAAACGGGAGCGGTGGCGCGGCGTGGGACGCGCGGCGCGGGTGGGTCAGGCGGCCAGCAGGCGCAGGACCAGGGTGATCGAGCGGTCGGTCAGGTTGGCCACCGCGTTGGGCAGGAGCATCATCGCGGTGCCCGCCACCGTCAAGGTCAGCAGCACCTTCGCGGGGAAGCCGAACGAGAACGGGTTGAGCGCCGGCGCGGCGCGGGTCAGCAGGCCCAGCGCGACGTCGACGGCGAGCATGATCGCGATCAGCGGCGCCGCGATCTGCAGCCCCGCCAGGAACATCTCGCCCAGGCCGTTGCTGATGATCTCGGTGAACGTCTTCAGCGACAACGCGTCGTTCAACGGGATCGCCGTGTACGACCGGGCGAACCCCCGCAGGATCAGCTGGTGAGAGTCCGTGGCGAACATCAGCGCCATGCCGATCAGGTTGTAGAAGCGGCCGAAGACGGCGTTGCCCTGCAACGAGAACGGGTCCATCGAGAACGCCAGGCTGAAACCGCCGACCAGGTCGACGAGGTTGCCGGCGACCTGGACCGCGGCGAAGAGCAGCGCCGTGATGAACGCCAGCGAGGCGCCGACGACCGCCTGCTCCGCGGCGTTGGCGAGCAGCAGCGGGGCTGACATGTCGGCCGGCACCTGCGGGGCGAGCTTCGGCGCGAGCGGCAGCGCGATCGCCAGCGACAGCAGCACCTTCACCGTCGACGGCGCGCCCCGGTTGTTGAACGGTGGGCACAGCATCAGCCACACCCCGGCCCGGATCGAGCCGAGCAGGATCGCCAGGACCGTGCTCAGCGGCACGGTGTAGGTGTCAGGCACCCTTGATCAGATCGGGGATCTGGGCGTACAGCTGCTCGGTGTAGGTGATCATCTCGTGCAGCATCCAGTTGCCGGCGAACAGCAGCGCGAGCCCGATCGCCGCGGCCTTCGGCACGAACGACAGCGTCGACTCCTGGATCTGCGTGACGGACTGGAAGAGCGAGATGGCGAAGCCGACGATGAGCGCCGTGAGCAGGATCGGCGCGCCGAGCTTCGCCGCGATCGTCATCGCCTGCATGCTGAGTTCGATGATCTTGGTGTCGGTCATGCTGGTACACCTCGTTCAGTGGTAGCTGGCCACGAGGGCGGTGAGGATCAGCCCCCACCCGTTGACCAGGACGAACAGGAGGAGCTTGAACGGCAGCGCGATGGTGACCGGCGGCAGCATCATCATGCCCAGCGACATCAGCGCGGCCGAGACGACCATGTCGATGACCAGGAACGGGATGTAGATGACGAAGCCGATGATGAACGCGGCCCGCAGCTCCGACAGCACGAACGCCGGCACCAGCGTGGACAGCGGCACGTCGTCCTTGTTCTTCGGCAGCGGCCGGTCGGCGATCTTGGTGAAGAGCGCGATCTCGTCCTTGCGGGTCTGCTTGAGCATGAACGCCTCGAGCGGCTGGACGCCGTCCTTGAACGCCACCGCCTGGGTCTTCTCTCCCTTCAGGTAGGGCTGCAGCCCGACGTCGTTCACCTCGCCGATGATCGGCGACATGATGAAGAGGCTGACGAACAGCGCCATGCCGGCGATCACCTGGTTGGGCGGCACGTTGCTCAGGCCCAGCGCGTTGCGGGTGATCGACAGCACCACGAAGACCTTCGTGAAGCTCGTCGTCATCAGCAGCAGTGACGGCGCGATCGACAGCAGCGTCAGCAGGATGATGATGGTGATCGACTGGCTGGGCTGCACGCCGCCGACGTCGATGTTGACCGTGCCGTCCGGCGGGCTCGGCGACACCGGCGGCTTCGGCGTCGGCGCGGCCAGGGCACTGCCCGGCAGCAGCAGGACGGTGAAGAAGGCGGCCGGCAGCAGGAGCCTCATCGCCGGCCCCGCAGGAAGCGCCATGTCTCGGCCGAGAACAGGGACCCGGCCAGCGGCGATCCGGCAAGGGTCTGCGGCTGCGGGGGTTCGGCGAACAGCTCCGCGTCGGCCTCGGCGAGCAGGGACACGCCCGCGTCGGTGACACCGAGGACCAGAGCCCGGTCGGCGACCTTGACCACCGCCACCGACGAGCCCCGGCTGAGCTGCTGGCGGGCGATCACGGTGAGCAGCCCGGCGCCGCGGCCGGCGACCCCGCGCCGGGCCAGCCGCGCGAGCGCCCAGAGTAGTACGAAAACCACTGTGAGTGAGCACAGGACGCGCATTGCCAGCTCGAACATGGTCAGGGGTACCTAGGCCCGATCCGTCGGGCCGACGATCTCGGTGATCCGGATGCCGAAGTTCTCGTCGATCACGACCACCTCGCCGCGGGCGATGAGCCGGCCGTTGACCAGCAGGTCGGCCGGGCCACCGGCGGCCCGGTCGAGCTCGATCACCGCGCCCGGCGCCAGGGACAGCAGCTCCCGCACGCTCATGCGGGTGCGCCCGAGCTCGGCGGTGACCTCCATCTCGACGTCGTGGAGGAGGTCGAAGGCGGGCCGCCCGCCACGGTCGCCCCGGCCGTCGCGCGCGTCCTCGCCCCGGCCGCCGCCCGGGCCGGTGACCTCGACCGCCACGGCGAGCGCGACGACGGCGTGGACAGTGCCCTCGTCGGTGCTGAGCGGCACCAGGACCCCGCCGGCGGCGATCAGCTGTCCCATGGCGTCGGCGGGCTGGAGCACCTCGCCCGGGTCGACCACGACCGGGCCGACGGTGGTCGCGGCGGCCTCCAGGGCGGGCCGGACGGCCTGGCTCAGGTCCAGGGCGCCCATGGGGGAGTTCGCGAGGGCCTCGACCAGGTCCTGGGTGACGACGATGGCGACCTCGCCCTGCGCGGTGCCGGCGAACCTGGCGCGGATCGCCTGGCCGTCGATCGCGAGCTCGTCGACGTTGGTAGTGGGCACACCGACCGAGAGCGGGGAGCTGGCGGGCAGCAGCGCCACGGCGGCCTGAGCGGCAGCCTCGGCGCGGGCCAGCAGGGCCTCGTTGGTGGCGATGGTCATCGGCGGGTCTCCTCAGCGCGGTTCTGGCCGAGCTGTCCGGCCGGCTGTCCGGCGGGCCGGTGTGTCGGTCGTTGACCTGGCTGCGGGCTCGGCACCACGAGACAGGCCAGACGGTTGCCCTGCGCGCCGGGGACGGCGTAGGCGAACGTGATGTCCGCCGTGGTCACCGCCAGGGGCGTCGAGGTGGTGTGGGCGAGCGGCACCACGTCGCCCGGGCGCAGCCCGATCAGGTCGGCGGGATGCATGCGGACCGGCTGGAAGCGCACCGCGACCTCGATCGGCGCGCCCTCCAGGCCGGCCACCACGTTGCGGTAGGCGACCTCCCGGGCCAGCCGCTGGGCCTCGGTGAGCACCGCGCTGCCCTGCTCGCCCTGCAGCTTCGGGAAGATCGACCCGAACGGCAGGCAGATGCTGGCCACGCACTCCTCGGTGCCGACCCGCATCTCGAACGACGCGACGATGACCGCGTCGGACGTCGCGCCCGCCTGGGCGAACTGCGGGTTGTACTCGATCGTGGTCATCTCCGGCCGCAGCGCCACGATGCCCTCGAAGGCGTAGCGCAGCTCGCCGAGCGTCCGCTCGATGAGGCCGTGCAGCAACGGCATCTCGATGTCGCTCAGTGGTCGTTGAGGCTGCGGACCGCCCGGGCCGCCGAGCATGTGGTCGATGCAGGCCATGGCGGTGCTCAGGGAGAACTCCAGAATGGCTGTGCCGGGTAGGGGATCGATGCTGAACATGGCGACCACGGTCGGGCTGGACAGGCCGCTGATGTACTCGTCGTAGGTCAGCTGCTCGATCGAGATGAGGCTGACCTGCGACACCGCCCGAAGGCTGGTGGTGAGCAGTGTCGCGTACTGGCGGGCGAAGGTCTCGTAGGAGATCTGGAGTGTCCGGATGTGTTCGCGGCTGAGCTTGGTCGGACGCCGGAAGTCATACGGCTCGGGACCGGAGCTTTTGCCGCCGCGCCGGCTCATCTTGCCGGGCGTGCGGCCGCTACCGGTCGCCGACGTTGACTGCGTCACTCTCTTACCATCGGTCCTTTTGGGGGCAGCTTGACGTGAAACGGCCGAAACGGACCTGGAGGTTTCCTTGAAAACCCCCAGATCCGCCGGTTCGGGCCTACTGGATCACGAACGACGTGAAGTACACGTCCATGATCTCTTTCTCCTTGTCGACCGTGTACGCCTTCTCGATCTTGTCCTTGAGCTCCTTCTTCAGGCGCTCCCGCTCCGCGTTGGACATCAGCTCGGCCATGTCCATGTTGCTGTACAGGTCGATCGCGATGTCCAGGGCCTTACTGCCGTCCGGTGCCTCGGCGACCGCCGTGGTGGCCTGCAGGGACAGCCGCAGCTTCAGGAAGTGCCCGTCGGCCAGGTTGATCGTGATCGCGTCCAGCGGCACCACCACGCCCGGCTCGGGCTCCGGCTCCGCCGTGGCGGTGGACGGCTTGAACATGAAGTATCCGCCGCCACCGCCGCCGAGCAGTACCAACACGATCGCGATGATCATGATCAGCTTCTTCTTGCTCTTCCTGGGGGCTTCCTCGGTCTCCGCCGGCTTCTCTTCGCTCGCCATCCAGGGGCTCCTCAGCTGTTCTCGGAAGCCGAGGGCAGCAGCGCCCGGGTGTCGGCGGGAAGCGACGACAGGACGATGATCTCCACCCGCCGGTTGAGCGACGCCGCTCGCGGGTCGTTCGCCGGGTACAGCGGCTTGGTGTCGGCGTAGCCCGCCGCCAGCAGGCGGTTCTCGGCGATGCCGGCGTTGCTGTGCAGGTAGCGGACCACGGTCGAGGCGCGGGCGCTGGACAGCTCCCAGCCGCTCGGGTAGGCGCCGGTCGTCGCGGCCAGCTGGTTGGTGTGGCCGTCGACCTCGATCTTGTTCGGCAGGCCGGCGATGGCCGGGCCGATGCCCTTCATGATCTCCTGGCCGGCGGACAGCAGCTGCGCCTCACCGCCGTCGAACACGACCGCGCTGGTGACGACCGTGACGACCAGGCCGCGCTCGTCGACCGTGAACTTCACCGCGTCGCTGAGGCCGTCCTTCTTCAGGCTCTCCTCGATCTGCGACTTGATCTTCTCGAAGTTCGCGACCTCCTGCTGCGCGGCCTTCTGCTTGGCCGACGCCGACGCCCGCTCCTTGGCCGCCACGGCCTCCTGGACCGCCGTCGCGTCGCTGGTGGTGCCGCCGATGCCCGATGACATGTCCATCGGGGAGTCGCTGTCGGAGGACTCCATGAGCGAAGCCTCGCCGCCGTCGAACGCCACCGACGGGGACCCGAAGCCGACCGCCAGGCCGTTCTTGAGCTCGGCGAACTTCTTCTGGTCGACCTGGCTGATGGCGAACAGCACGATGAAGAGCACCATCAGCAGCGTCATCATGTCGGCGTAGCTGACCAGCCAGCGCTCGTGGTTCTCGTGCTCCTCGTCGTGCGCCGCGTGCTTCTTGCCCTTGGCGTGCATCCCCTGCTTGCCGCCCTTGGCAGCGTGTGCACCTCCGCTCATGCCGCCACCTCGCTACGCTCGCCGGCGCCACGAGGCTCCGAGGCGCGCTGTGACATGATTCGTTCGCTCCGCTCACTCATCAGGCGGCCTCCTTCTTGTCAGTGACGCTGCCGGGCGGCAGCAGGCTCCGAAGTTTCTGTGCGACCAGGCGGGGGTTGGCCCCGGCCTGGATATTGATGATGCCGGCGATCACGAGCTCCATCTGTGCGCATTCGAGCTCGGACAGCCGTTTCAACTTGGCTCCCATCGGCAGCCACATGACGTTGGCTGAGAGAACTCCCCAGAGCGTCGCCACGAAGGCGCCGGCGATGAGGTGACCGAGCTTGTCCGGCTGGCTCAGGTTCTCCAGTACGTGGATCAGGCCGATGACCGTGCCGATGATGCCGACCGTCGGCGCGTAGCCACCCATGGCGGTGAAGAACGACGCGGCCTGCTTGTCGGCCTTGCGTTTCGCGTCGACCTCGGCCTCGAGGATCGCCGCGAGCTCCTCGGAGTCCGTGCCGTCGATGGCGAGCTGCAGGCCCTTCTTGAGGAACGGATCCTGCACCTCCTTCATCGCGTCCTCCAGGGCCAGCAGACCCTCGCGGCGGGCCTTCTCGGCGAGCTTCACGATGTCGTCGACGAGCGCGTCGGCGGTCCCGACGCTGCCCAGCAGCACCCGCTTGAACGAGTCCGCGAGGGCGATCGTGTCCTTCAGCATGCCGCCGGCCATCGCCGCGCCGAGGGTGCCGAAGAAGACCAGGATCAGCGGGGGCAACAGGAAGATGGAGCCGGGGCTGCCGCCTTCGAGGATCATCGAGACGAAGATCGCGATGAAGGCGAGCACGATCCCGACGATGGTTGCCGGATCCATGTGTCAGCGCTCCCGACGGTGGAGATGGACGACGTTGGTCTCCTTGACGCGCTCGCGGGCGTCCTCGGCACGTTCCGCCGAGGTCTGCCCGACGAGCTCCTGCGCGTCGACGACCACCTGCGCGCGGTACTGGCGGATCAGCGCCACCAGCTCCGGCAACGACTCGGCGATCAGGTACTTCGTGCCGTCGACCAGGGTCACGACGGTGTCAGGGGTGCAGTCGGCCCGCTCGACCAGGTCGGGGTTGAGGGCGAACACCGGGCCGTTGAGTCTGGTCAGCAGGATCATCGACGCGCTCCCGTCCTTGGTGGTAATGGGCCAGGCCCCTCCGTGGTGCCTTCGGATTTCACATCGGACCGTTCGGCCGACAGGTGAGGAGTTGACGGTTGCCGTGGAGGTGCTAAAACAAAGGCCCGCCACGAATGGCGGGCCTTTGCGAGCTGGATGTCCGGTTACCGCTTGAGGTTCACCAGCTCCTGCAGCACCTCGTCGGACGTGCTGATCACCTTGGAGTTCGCCTGGAAGCCGCGCTGGGCCACGATCAGGTTGGTGAACTCCTGCGCCAGGTCGACGTTGGACATCTCCACCTGACCGCTCTGCAACGTGCCGAGACCCACCGTCCCGGCGACGCCCACCTGCGCCAGACCCGAGTTCACCGTGAAGCGGTACAGCGAGTCGCCGACCTTCTCCAGGCCGGGCGGGTTGTTGAAGTTCGCGAGGGCGAGCTGCGCGACCGTCTGCTTGTTGCCGTTGGAGAACACGCCGACCAGCTGACCGTCGGGGTTGATGCTGAACGACTGCAGGGTCGCCGCCGGCGAGCCGTTCTGGCTCAGCGGGCTCACCGTCGTGTTGCCGGTGTACTCCGTCAGGCCCGCCAGGTCGACCTCGACGCCGATGCCGTCGCTGTCCGGGTCGTACAGCAGACCGATCTTCGTGTTGCCGTTGGAGTCCGTGTACGTCGGCGCGTTGATCTGCCCGTTCGGCAGGAACGTCAGGCTGGCGGGCGCCGAGGGTGTGGTGCCGTCGCTGACGACCACCTCCCACCCGCCGGCGGTCAGCGTGAACGTCGACGTCAGCATGACCACGTTGCCCTGCACGTCGTACGTCTTGATCGAACGCGGGATCGAGGTGTTCACCGGCGCGTCGGCCGGCAGGTTACCGGCGAGGACCATGTTGCGCGTGGCGTTCGGCGCGATCAGCGTGCCCATCGGGAGCCGGATGTCACCGATCGGCGCGTTGGTGTTGACCGAGCCGTTCACCGCCGGCCAGCCCTGCACCGCGGCGCCGGTCGGCGTGACCAGCTTGCCCTCGGCGTCGAAGTTGAACGCCCCGGCCCGCGTGTAGAGCATCTCGTCGACGGAGTTGACGATGAAGAACCCGTCACCGGAGATCATCACGTCGGTCGCCCGGCCGCTCGTCTGCGCCGACCCCTGCACGAAGCTGGTGTTGATCGCGCCGAGCCGGACACCCAGGCCGACCTGCGCCGGGTTCGTGCCGCCCTGCCCCTGCTGCGGCGCGCCCGCGGCCCGCATCATCTGGCTCAGCGTGTCCTCGAACACCACCTGCGACGACTTGAACCCCACGGTGTTGACGTTGGCGATGTTGTTGCTGGTGACATCCATCATCTGCTGATGTGCCCGCAGACCGCTGATGCCGGAGAAGAGTGAGCGGAGCATGAGGGAGGGGTCCTTTCAGGATGCCGGGTTGCGGACTTCCTTGACCGCACCGAGTGCGACATCCGTGTCGCCGACCCGCAGGGTGGGGCTGTTGCCCGAGAACGCCGCCGCGGTCACCACACCGGACTGCGCCTTGCCGTCCTTGTCGGTGTACGCGACGGTCTTGCCGATCAGGTTGCTCGCGCCGAGCTGGAGCTGGGCGGTGAGCAGGCTCTGCTCCATCGTCGCCAGATCGGACAGCTTCTCGACCGTGGTGAACTGCGCCGTCTGCGCCAGGAACTCCGAGTTGTCCATCGGCTTCATCGGGTCCTGATACTTCAGCTGCGCCACGAGCAGCTTCAGGAACGCGTCCTTGCCCAGGTCACCGCCGGGCTTCGCGGGCTCGTCCTTCTTCGTGCCGCCGGTTTTCGCGACATCGCCCGGCGCGTTCGTCTTCGGCACGTAGTCACTGACGTTGCCAGGGACCGGCTTCGGGACGTAGTCGCCGACGGTGCCGCTGACGGGCGTCGTCGGGGTGGTGATGGCGGAACCCCCTCCTAGATGCGCACGTCGACAGTGCTGTCCAGGCCGTCCGGGTCGCTGACCGGTTCGACCGGTTGCGGCTCGGGTGCCTGCTGTTGAGATCGACGCTGCGACTGCCAACCTGAGAACTGTTGCGACTGGTTGCCCGGCCGGTTCGCGTCCTGGTGCAGATCCAGCGAGCACTGGGAGAACCCGGCGTCGCGCAGGTCCTGCCGCAGGTCCGGCAGCGCCGCCTGCAACGCCGCCCGCGCCGCGTCACTGCCCGCCGCCAGCTGCACGGCGATCGTGCCGTCACGCACCTCCGCGACGATGCTGACCTGCCCCAGGTCCCCGGGGCTCAGCTGGATCGTCATCCGGTGGACCCCGTCGGGCCCCTTCCGCAGCGGCGTCAGCACCATCGCCACCTGCGCCACTTGCACTCCCAGGGGCGCCTGCGTCGGGGCCTGTGCCTGCGCCGGAGCCGACGGGGCCAGGACAGGCTGAGCCGTTTGCGGCAGCGGCGTCGGTACCGTCACCACCGGCCCGCCCGCAGCGTCCTCGACCGGTGCCGGCTGCCGGGTGTGGCCGCTCCTGCCGTCCGTGCCGCTCTGTCCACGCCCCTGCCCGTCGCCCGCGAGGGTGCTCTGGGCACTCTGCGCGGCCTGCTGCGCCACGACCTGCGGCACGCCACCCGTCCCGGCCGTCGGCTGCTCGGCGGCACCGGTGGCGGGCTCGGGCACTGCCGCGGTGGGCTGCGCGGTGGCGATCGCCGCGCCGAGCGGCACCGCGGCGGACTGGGGCAGCGGCTGCCGCGGGTCCACCTGGGTGCCGGACCCGGCCGGGTGCCGGCCGCCCGTCCGGACCTCGCCACCGGCCACGACCCGGCCCGCATCCGCGGCGACCGGCGCGGCGTTCGGGCTGCTCTGGCCGTCCACCTGGCCGGTGGCCGGCGCGGCCTGGCCCACGGCATGGGTGTGCGGGCTGCCCTGCGACCCGTAGGCGGCCTGGCTGACCTGCGGCCCCTGACCAGCGGCCTGGGCGAGCTGCGGAACCTGGTCGCCCTGCTGCTGCGGGGACGGCGCGGACGACGGCGGTGTGGTGACCACCGCCGGCACCGGAACCGCGGCGGGCGGACTCGCATCGGCCGGTTGCGCGGTGACCGCGGCCGGCGACGGGACGGCCGGCCGAGCGGTGGCCGGCGCGGTGGCCGGCGCCGCCGCGGGCACGACGGCCCGCGGGACCTCGGCCGGCTCCGGGCCGGTCCGCGGTGCCGTGCTCCGGACCGCGGTGCTCCGCAGCTCAGGTGTCTGGTCCGTGGCGGTCCGGCCCGCGACGGTCTGAGCCGTCGTGGTCTGGACCGCAGTGGCGGCGGCAGCGGTCACCGGCTCCGGGGTGGCGAGCCCTGCGCCCGGGAGCGGGTCGCTGGTCCACGCACCCAGCTCCGGCCGGACCTCCGCGGGCACCGCCGGCGCGGTCCGGGCGTCGGCCCGCACCTCGGGCGCCGTGCCGGGCCGCACCACCGCCACCGTGACCGCCGAGGGCCCGGCCTGCGCCGCCTGCCCGGCCTGCGCCGCCTGCCCGGCCTGCGCCGCCTGGACCGCCTGGACCGCCTGCGCCGCCTGGACCGCCTGGGGCGCGGCCTGGACCGCTGCCTGGGATACGGCCTGGGAAACGGGCTGAGGCGCGGCCTGGGACATGGGCTGGGATACGGGCTGGACCGCGACCTGGTCCACGACCTGGGGCGCTGCCTGGGATACGGGCTGGGATACGGGCTGGGATACGGGCTGGGATACGGGCTGGGATACGGGCTGGGGCGCGGTCTGGGAAGCGGCCCGGAGCAAGGCCTGGAGTGCGGCCTGGGAGGCGGGCTGCGGTTGGGACAGCGTCGCGGACCGTGGCGCGAGCTGGGGGATCACCGGCGGGGGCACCTCGGCCGCGACGAGCGGCACGGTCACCTCGGTCGTGGTGGCCCGGGCGGCGGCGGTCCTGAGCATCGCTTCCAGGGGCCGTTGGACGAGAGCCCCGGCGGTGGGCACATCGGTCCGCTGGCCGGTGGCCGGTCGCTTCGCCGGAGCGGGTTCGCTGTCCGTGCCCGGAGCCGCGCCCCGGACCGGCGCGGCGGTGGCGTCGTGCGGCTCCCGCGGGCGGTCCTGGTCCGGGTGTCGCACCACGGCATCGCGGCGCTGCTGGGCCGCGACGGTGGAGGCGAGGGTGTCCGACTCGGGGGCGCGGTCCCGCTCGTCCTGGACGCGCCGGTCCCGGACCGCAGGGCGCCGGTCCTGCACCCGGTCCTGCCTCCGGTCGTTAACCCGGTCCTGCACGCGGTCCTGCACGCGGTCCTGCACGCGGTCCTGCACGCGGTCCTGCACGCGGTCCTGCACGCGGTCGTTAACCCGGTCCTGCACCCGGTCCTGCGTCCGGTCCCAGCCGCGGTCCCTGTCGTAGGGCCTGTCGTGGGGCCTGTCGTGGGTGGTGTCTGGGTGACGGTCGCGGGCGGCCTTGGAGGAGCGGCCGCGGGTGACGGCGGCGGCCAGGGCGGCGGTGAACGCGTCCGACGGGCCGGTCGCGGGCGCCGGATCGGCGGACCTGGCGGTGCCCGGCGGGCGGGTCGCGTCGAGCGGGGCGGTCACGCGAAGCCCCTTCCCGCGAGCTGCTCCATGGCGGCCTTCACCTTCGGGACGTAGGCCTGGGTCTGTGCGAAGGGTGGGATGCCGCCGTACCGGCTGACCGCGCCGCCGCCCGCGTTGTAGGCGGCGAGGGCCAGGTCGATCGAGCCGAAGCGTTCGAGGTTGGCCGACAGCATCCGGGCCGCGCCGTCGACGGCCTGTGCCGGGTCGAGGGCGTTGACGCCGAGGCCGCGCGCCGTGGCCGGCATGATCTGCATGAGGCCCTGCGCGCCGGCGCTGCTGACGGCGGCGGGGTTGTAGCCGGACTCGACCTTGGCGACCGCGGCGAGGAGGGCGGGTGACAGGCCGTACTTCGCGCCCGCCCGCTGGAACAGGTCCGCGTACGGCACGCCGGTCAGCGCCGCGGGCCGCATCGTCGCTGACGCAGCCATCGACGCGGCAGGCGCCGACCCGGCCCGCGCCCCGGCCGCCGACATCGCCAGAGCCGCGGCCGACCCACCGCCCAGCGTGCCCGACCCACCGCCCAGCGCCCCGGCCAACGAGCCCGATGCGCCGCCCAGCATCCCTGCCAGGGAGCCTGACCCGCCGCCCAGGGCCCCGGCCAGAGAACCCGACCCGCCGCCAAGGGCACCGCCCGGACCGGCGGACCCGCCGGCCAGGCCGCCCGACAGCGCGCCGGTCAGGGCCGCCGCGGACAAGGCACCAGACAGCCCACCGGGCGAGCCACCCGGCAAGCCACCCGGCAAGGACGGGTCGAGGGACGTCGTGGGCACGATCCGGCGGATGGCGGACGGCGTCTCGTACACCTGCTGGATCTTCACCACGTCGCCGGTGTGCGGGGCGACGATCATCTTGTCGCCGCCGGCGTAGATGCCGATGTGGTCGACCGGGTTGCCGAAGGCGAGCAGGTCACCGGAGCGGGCGTGGGCCATGTCCGGCACCGCGGTGCCCTCGCGGGCCTGGTCCTCGGCGACGCGGGGCAGCTTGACGCCCAGGTCGGCGTAGACCCGCTGGACGAGGCCCGAGCAGTCCAGGCCGCTCTCCGGGTTCGTGCCGCCGAAGACGTACGGCGTGCCCAGGTACCGTTTCGCCGCGTCCACGACCGCGGTGCCCGTGACGGACCGGGAGCTGTCCAATGTGGACTGCAGGGTGGCGGCGAACGCGTCCCCGCCGCCGGTCGTCATGGGCGCGCCGAGCCCGATCCGGCTGCGGATCTCCGCTATGCGGGCCTGCGCCTCGTACACCGTCATGCCGCCGCCTCCACTGTGCTCCGGCGCCGGCCCGGCCCGGTGCCGATCCGCTGATGCCCGGCTCCCGCGCTGCGCCGCGGCCCGGTCATGTGTCCTCCCGGCGGTTGAAGGCGGCGGCGGTGGTGAGGTCGTCGACCGCCTTCGCCTCGGTCGCGGCGGCCGTCTGCTTGCGCGTCAGGTCGTGCCGCTCCTGGAGCTTCTCGATCGTGCGGCGCTGCACGGCCGCGTCGGTGAGGTCGTCGAGGCGTTCCTTGATGGTCTCGTCGGCGAGGGACGCGGCGCCGATCGCGGCCGACAGCGCGGTCGCCGTCGCCTGCCGGGCCATGAGGGTGGCGGCGAACGCCGCGGACGACGCGCCGTCGGGGACCCGCCGGCCGTCGAGGTCGCGTTCGCGGGCGTGGACGGTGGCGTGCGCCGACGCCGCCTCGCCGCGGGCCCGGACGACGGCCGCCTTCGCCGCGTCCTCCTGCGCCTTGCGGGCCCGCAGGACGGCGCCCAGCCGGAAACCGTTCTTCGCCATCAGGATCTCACCAGCGCATCCAGCATCGACCACGCCAGCGGGGCCGGGGTGGTGTCGTCCATGTCCTGCCGCAGGAAGTCGTTGATCTGCGGCCACAGTGCCCGGGCCCGGTCGGCGTCGGGGTTGGTGCCGCTGACGTACGCGCCGATCTCGACGAGCTCGCGCACGTCGCGGTGGGCGGCCAGCATCCGGCGCAGGGCGGTGGCGTCGGTGCGCTGCTCCCGGGTGGTGACCGCGCCCGCCACCCGGGAGATCGACTCCAGCACGTCGATGCTGGGGAAGTGCCCGGCCGTGGCGAGGCGCCGGTCGAGGGTGATGTGCCCGTCGAGGATCGAGCGGGCGGTGTCGGCGATCGGCTCGTTGTGGTCGTCGCCCTCGACGAGGACCGTGTACAGGCCGGTGATCGAGCCGGCGGGCGCCGGCCCGGCCCGCTCCAGCAGGCGCGGCAGCAGCGCGAACACGCTCGGCGGGTAGCCGCGGGTCGCGGGCGGCTCGCCGGCGGACAGGCCGACCTCGCGCTGCGCCATGGCGGTGCGGGTGAGGCTGTCCATGAGCAGCAGGACGTCCTGGGCGCCGTCGCGGAAGTACTCGGCGATCCGGGTGGCGACGAACCCGGCGCGCAACCGCACCAGCGGCGGCTGGTCGGAGGTCGCGATCACCACGACGGACCGGGCCAGGCCCTCGGGTCCGAGGTCGTTCTCGATGAACTCGCGGACCTCGCGCCCCCGCTCGCCGACCAGCCCGATGACGGAGATCTCCGCGTCGGTCCCGCGGGTGATCATCGACATCAGGCTGCTCTTGCCGACGCCGGAGCCGGCGAAGATGCCGATGCGCTGCCCGCGGCCGCACGGCACGAGCGTGTCGAGGGCGCGGACGCCGAGCGACAGCGGCTCCTGGACCCGGCCGCGGGCCAGGGCGTCGGGGGCGTCGTTCTCGACGGTGACGCGTTCCAGGCCGGTCAGCGGCGGCCCGCCGTCCATGGGGCGGCCGAGCCCGTCGAGGATGCGGCCGCGCAGCTGCGGGCCCACGGCGATCTGCAGCGGCGATCCGGTGCCGCGCACGGGGCTGCCGGTGCCGATGCCGGTGAGCGCGCCGAGGGGCAGGCACGCGAGCCGGTCGCCGTCGATGGAGACGACCTCGGCGGGGACCGTCGCGCTGTGTTCCCCGGGCTCCCCGATCTCGACGAGGTCTCCGACGCACCCGTCGACGCCGGCGACCGTGACGGACAGCCCGACGATCGAGACGACCCGGCCGGTGACCCGCGGGCCGGCGGCCCGGCGGGCGGCGGCGATGCGCTGCTGGAGCGACGACGTCACTGTTCGAGCACCTCCCGCACCCGGTCGAGGGCCGGCCCGAGCCGGGCGTCGACCTTCGTGGCGTCGCACAGTGCGAGAGCGTCACCCGGTCCGAGGCCCGGGTCGTCCACGAGGGACACCGTGCGGCCGTCCATGACCAGTTCCGTCTGTCCTATCGTCAGCCGGTCCGCCGGGTTGAGCCGGACCGTCACGGGACTTGTCCCCGGCACCAGCGCGAGGGCCCTGGCCAGGGCCTCCCGGCCGGGTTCGGTGGCGGTGCGCAGCTCCCGGCCGAGGACCGCCTCGGCGAGCGCGAACGCCGTCGCGACGATCTGGTCCTCGATGTCCTGCGCGGCCGGCACCACCCGGCGCTCCAGGCCGTCGGCGGCGGCGCCGATCGCCCGCAGGGTCGTGGCGATCCGGTGCCGGTGCGTCTCGGCGGCCTCCGCGGCATCGGCGGCGACGTGGGCGGCCTGTGCCTCCGCCCCGATCCGCGCCTCCTGCACGCCCTGCGCCCATCCGGCGGCGTAGCCGGCGGCCTCCGCGTCGGCGCGGACCTTCGCGACCAGCTCCGGCGGGTAGGTCTCCCGCTCGCGGAGGTCGACGTCGAAGCGGGCCTGCGGCGCGGCGCCCGCCCGGTCGTCGGTGAGGACGCTCTCGCCGTACCCGAGCGTCGCCGGGATCTGCGGCGGCGGGAACGCTCTGGTCGCCGGGGTCGGCGGTGGCGGGGGAGGGGGCGGGAACGCCGGCCTGGGCGTGCCCGCCTTCTTCGGCTTCGGCGGCGGGAAGGCCAGGGGGTGGTCGGCCGACGAACTCATCGTCGTCCCCTCGGCGGATCGTGATCTGCGCGGTTCTCAGCCCACGAACTCATCGTCGTCCCCTCGGCGGATCGTGATCTGCGCGGTTCTCAGCCCACGAACTCATCGTCATCTCCTCGGCGGATCGTGATCTGGCCCGACTCCTCCAGGGTGCGGATCGCCTGGACGATCTTCGCCTGCGACTCCTCGACGGTGCGCAGGCGGACCGGGCCGAGCATCTCGATCTCGTCGGCGAGGTTCTCCGCGGCGCGCTCCGACAGGTTCCGCATGACCTTCTGGCGGACCTCCTCGCGCACACCCTTGAGCGCGGTGGCGAGGTCGTTGGTCTCGACCTGCCGCAGGACGAGCTGGATGGAGCGGTCGTCGAGGGACACGATGTCCTCGAACATGAACATCTTCGAGCGGATCTCCTCGGCGAGCTCCGGGTTGCGGCCCGCGAGCCCCTCGAGGATCAGCCGCTCCGTCGCGCGGTCGGTCCGGTTGATGATCTCGACGAGCGGTTCGAGGCCACCGACGGCCGACAGGTCGCTCGGCTGCAGCACCGAGGACATCTTGCGCTCCAGGGTCGACTCGACCTTGCGGATGATGTCGGGCGAGGTGCGGTCCATGACGGCGATCCGGTGCGCGACGTCGGCCTGCAGCTCCGGGGCGAGCCCGCCGAGGATCTGCGACGCCTGCGTGGCCGTCATGTGCGCCAGGACCAGGGCGATCGTCTGCGGGTGCTCGTCCTGCAGGAACGACAGCAGCTGCCGCGGGTCGGCCTGCCCGAGGAAGCCGAACGGCACGTCCATGAAGACGGTGTTGAGCCGGCCGACGATCTCACCGGCCCGCTCCCGGCCCAGCGACGCCTCCAGCAGGTCCCGGGCGAAGTCGAGGCCGCCCTGTCCCACGTACCGGTGACCGGTCGCCATGTCGTGGAACTCCTCGAGCACCACGTCGGCGACGTCGCCCTCGACCTGCCCGAGCCGCATGATCTCGGCGGTGAGCTCCTCGACCTCGGACTCGCGAAGATGCGACATGATCTTCGCCGCGTCCTCCTTGCCCATCTGCACGAGCAGGATGGCGGCCTTGCGCAGGCCCGTCAGCTCACCCGTGGTCATCGATGCGTGCTCCCGCCATGGTCAGCCGCGCCGGTCGGCGAGCCAGCCGCGCAGCAGCTGGGCGACCTCGTCGGGCTGCTTCTCGACCATCTGGGTGATGTCGCGGAAGCGGCCGTCGCGGTCGAACTCCTCGCCGGGGCCGCCGGCGCCTTCGAGCTCGTGGGCGCCGCCGATCCCGCCCTGGCCCTCCAGGGCCAGCTTGGCCCGGGCCGCCTCGATGGCCGCCTGCATCTCCTCCAGGGCCGCGTTCTGCTGGTCGCTGAGCTTGACCTTGTCGGCCTTGCGCCGGCGGCGGCCGGAGAGCGCGGCGACGATCAGCAGGATCAGCAGGGCCAGGATGATCAGGCCCATCTGGATGTACTTCTGCTGCAGCTCGCCCTGCTCGGCCTTCGTGGCGTCCGCCTCGGCGCTCGCCTCCGCCTCGGCCTTGCTGGTGTCGAAGGCCATCGAGCTGACCGCGATCTGGTCGCCACGGGTCGCGTCGAGGCCGACGGCGGAGGAGACCAGCTGCTGCAGCTGCGCCTCGTCGACCTTCGCCTTCGAGCTGTCGACGATGACGGCGACGGCGAGCTTCCGCACCGCGCCCGGCGCCGACTTCTTCGTCTCGGTGACCATGCCGACGGCGTTGTTGCGGGTCTCGGTGGACTGCTGGTAGGTGCCGTCGCCGCCGGCGCCCGTGCCGTTGGGCACCTGGATGTTGTCCGGGCCGAGGACACCGCCGACCGGGGTGCCGTTGCCGCCGGTGTACTGCTCCGACGTCTTCGACTCCGACAGCGGCGGGACCGCCGGGTCGGCGATGTACTTCTGCGTCTTGGTCTCGGTGGCGTCGAAGTCGAGGTCGGCGGTCACCTGCACGACGGAGTGCCCCGGCCCGACGACGGTGTCGAGCATGTTCTGCAGCGCGTTGTTGAGCCGCGCCTCGTAGGCCGACGTCTGCCCGGACTGCCCGTCCGGCGATGACCCGGCGCCGTCGGATCCGGACAGGACCTTGCCGTTGGCGCCGACGACGGTCACCGCGGTCGGCTCGAGCCCTTCGACGCTGGAGGACACCAGGTGCACGATCGAGGTGACGGCGCCGCCGGTCAGGGGCTTCGTGCCGGTGTCGACGAGCACCGACGCGGTCGGCGCGAGCTGGTCGTCGGTGAACACGTCCTTCTGCGGGATCGCCAGGTGCACGGTCGCCGTGTTGACGCCGTTGATCGCCTCGATGGTCTTGCCGAGCTCGCCCTCCAGGGCCCGCCGGTACGTGACCTGCTGCATGAACTCGCTGGTCATGATGCCCTGCTTGTCCAGCAGCGCATAGCCGGCGTCGCCGGACGCGGGCAGCCCGGCACCGCTCATCGAGATCCGCAGGCTGTACACCTGGTCGCTCGGTACGTTGATGGTGCCGCCGCCGTCGGACAGCGTGTAGGTGACGCCGTCGGCGTTGAGCTTGTCGACGATCGCGCTCGCGTCGGCGGCGGCCAGGTTGGAGAACAGCGGCGCCATGGTCGGCTTGCCGGCCCACGTCGCGAAGAAGTAGCCGCCGATCGCGAGGGCGAGCACGGCGAAGATCGTGACCGCGCGCTGCCCGGGGGTGAACGCGGCCCAGCCGTCCTTGCCCCGCTGCAGCAGAGCGGTGAGCCGGTCGCGCATCAGGCCTGCATCCTCATGATCTCGTTGAAGGACTCGAGGGCCTTGTTGCGCACCGCGACGGTGAGGCTGGTCGCGAGGCTCGCCTCGGTCGCGGCGATCATGTAGTCGTGCACGTCGGTGAGGCGGCCGGTGGCGGCCTGCACGGCGAGGTCGTCGGCGGTGTGCTGGACCTGCTGGAGCTTCTGCAGGCCCTGCGCCACCATGGCGCCGAAGTCGGCGCCGGACGTCGACGGCCCGGCCGGGTCGGACGCGGTGATCGGAGCGATCGCGGGAATGGCGCCCGTGGCCTGGATGGCGGAAACGGTCATGCGTCCTCACTCCGTTCCGGGCGCCTGACCACAGCCTGACCCCCTGATGACCGGCCCGAGCCGCTCCGCTGGCCGGTCACGCCGTCACCTCCGCCGCGCTCCGGCGCCGGCCTGACCCGATACCGAGCCGCCGATGACTGGCTCCTCCGCCACGCTTCGGATCAGTCATGACTAGCCCTTCCCGATCTGGATCGCGGCCTGGTAGGCGTCCTTCGCCCGGTCGACCACGGTGAGGTTCGCCTGGTATCCGCGCTGCGCCATGATCATCTGCGTCATCTGCGAGCCCAGGTCCACGTCGGGGTACCTGACGTAGCCCTCCCGGTCGGCCAGGGGATTCTCGGGCTCGAACACGAGCCGGCCCTTCGGGTCGCCGAGCGCGGTGCCGGCGACGACCACGCCGCCCTCCCCGGTGCCGTAGTCCACGGCGCGGGCCTGCACGTAGCGGGCGCGGAACACCTGGCCCGACGTCGACTGGGCGTCGTTCATGTTGGCGACGTTGTCGGCGATCGCGTCGAGCCACTTGCGGTAGACGGTCACGCCAGTGCCGGCGATGCCGATCGCGCTGAAGATGGTCATCGTCGTCAGCCCCTGATCGCGGTACGCAGCAGGATGAACTTGTCGTCGACGCCGCGCAGCATCGTCTGGTACCGCAGCCCGGTGTCGACGTTGGAGAGCACCTCGTGGTCGAGGTTGACGTTGTTGCCGTCCTCGCGGGTCGGCTCCATCGAGCGGGCCACGGCGATCGACGCGTCCTGGGGCCGGCCGGCCTCGACCGCGCCGAGCAGCGAGTCCTCGAACGACACCTTCCCGGCGAGGAAGCCGGGCGTCTCGATGTTGGCGATGTTGTCGGCGATCACCCGCTGCCGCTTCGCCAGGCCCGTCAGGGCGCTGTGCAGGGTGACCGACGTGACGTCCTCGAACACGGCAGGGATGCTCCCGTCCAGGCGAAAAACGGTTCCGCTTGCGGTGTGTCGCCGGTCCCTGGCTGCTGCTATGAGCGATCCTTGCTCGTTGGAGCTATCGGCGTCACCCACCCGGGGTTGAGGAATACCTCTCGGGGAAAACCCCCACAGCGCGAATCCGGGTGCGGGTCGGGTGCAGCCCGGATGTCCGCGGCACCGCGGATCCATAGCGTCTCTGTACGTGGAGAAGAGACCAGTTACCGTACGGGTGGCGCGCTGGAGCGCGGAACACCCGTGGCGCGCAATCGCACTGTGGGTCGTGTTCGTCGCTGTCTGCTTCATCGGCGGCACCATGGCGGGCACCGTCGAGGCCAGCAACTCCGACCAGGCGATCGGCGAGTCCGGCCGGGCCGGCGTCATCGTCAACGACGGGAAGTTCGACAACCCGGCGACCGAGAGCGTCCTGATCACCCCGCTGTCCGGCACGCTGGACAAGGCGGCCGCGGACAAGGCCGCCGCCGACGTCGCGACCGCGATGCGGGCGCTGCCCGAGGTCGCGTCCGTGAGCGACCCGCTGCCCTCCCACGACGGCGGCGCGCTGCTCGTCCGGGTCACCATGAGCGGCGAGGCGGACACCGCCCAGGACCGCGTCGGCAAGCTGCGCGAAGCCACGGCCACCGTGCAGCAGGCGCACCCGGAGCTGCGGGTCGAGCAGACCGGTGGCGAGTCCATCGGCCAGGCCATGGACGAGACGCTCGGCAAGGACTTCCAGCGGGCCGAGTTCCTCAGCCTGCCGGTGACGTTCGCGATCCTCATCGTCGCGTTCGGCGCGCTCATCGCCGCCGGCGTGCCCGTGATCCTCGCGCTGATGTCGGTCGCGGCCGCGCTGGGCCTGTCGACGCTCGCGTCGCACCTGGTCCCGTCGACCGACACCACCGCCAGTGTCATCCTGCTCATCGGCATGGCCGTCGGCGTCGACTACTCGCTGTTCTACCTGCGCCGCGAGCGGGAGGAGCGGGCCAAGGGCCGCAGGCACCTCGACGCTGTCGAGATCGCCGCCGAGACCTCCGGCCACGCCGTCGTCGTCTCCGGCATCGCCGTCACCATCGCGATGGCCGGGCTGTTCCTCGCCGGTGACGTGGTCTTCTCGTCCCTCGCCGTCGGCTCGATCCTGGTCGTGCTCGTGTCCGTGATCGGCTCGCTGACCGTCCTGCCGGCGCTGCTGTCGAAGCTCGGCCGCTGGATCGACCGGCCCCGCGTGCCGGTCCTGTGGCGGCTCACCCGGCCCCGCGCCGAGGGTGAGGGCCAGTCGAAGGTCTGGAGCTTCATCCTGCGGCCCGCCCTGCGCAGGCCGGCGATCACCCTGGCCGTCTCGGTCCTGGCCCTGCTGGCGCTCGCCGCGCCGGCCCTGACGATGCGGCTGAGCTTCCCCGGCATGGAGGACCTGCCGCGCACCACACCGGCCATGCAGGCCTACGACCGCCTCGTCGAGGCGTACCCGAGCAACGGCACCGTGCACACCGTCGCCGTCCGCGTCCCGGCCGGTCAGCTCGACGCCACGAAGACGGCACTGGCCGAACTCGCGAGGGCCGCCGCCGCGGACCCGCTCTTCGCGCCGCTGGATGAGGCACCGGACATCCAGGTCTCCGCCGACGGCAGCGTCGCGCTGCTCGACGTCGCCACCCCGTACGCCGGCCGCTCCGAACAGGCGAAGGAGTCCCTCGACCGGTTGCGGCAGGTCATGGTGCCCCAGACCGTCGGCAAGGTCCCGGGCCTGACACTCGGATCGGACGCGGCCGTCGGTGGGTTCGTCGGCGCGGACGTCGACTACGCCGGGCACGTCAAGCGGAAGCTGCCGCTCGTCGTCGGGTTCGTGCTGATCCTGACGTTCCTGGTGATGGCGTTCACGTTCCGCTCGGTGGTCGTCGCGGTCACCTCGATCGGGCTCAACCTGCTCTCCGCCGGCGCCTCCTACGGCCTCGTCGTCCTGATCTTCCAGGGCACCTGGGCCGAGGGCATCCTGGGCTTCAAGTCCATGGACGCGGTCGTGTCGTGGCTGCCACTGTTCCTCTTCGTGGTGCTGTTCGGCCTGTCGATGGACTACCACGTCTTCGTCGTCAGCCGCATCCGCGAGGCGGTCAGGCAGGGCATGCCGACCCGCGAGGCGGTGGCGCACGGCATCACCGGCTCCGCCGGCGTGGTCACCAGCGCGGCGATCGTGATGGTGGCGGTGTTCTCGATCTTCGCGACGCTGAGCACCATCGACATGAAGCAGCTCGGCGTCGGACTCGCCGCCGCGATCCTGCTCGACGCGACCGTCATCCGCGCGGTCGTCCTGCCCGCCCTGATGACGATGCTCGGCAACGCCAACTGGTGGGCGCCGCGCTTCATGCGCCGCCGCGAGGTGCCGCCGCCCGCCCCGGTGATCGAGGGCGAGCTCGTCGGCGCCGGGCGCCGCTGACCCGGACCGAACCCGGCCGGCACCCTTTCCTGAGGCGGAGCCGACCGTGACACGACCCCGCCGCCGGTGCTGATCGGGCACCGGCGGCGGTAGGTCGTTCTCAGGCGTCGGCGAGCTCGATCGAGTCCGACACCCGCGGCGCGAGGATCCGCATCTCTTCCAGCACAGGGGCGCTCTGGTCGTCCGGCACCGCCGACAGCGCGTCGTCGAGCAGCGGCAGCGCCGCCTCGTCGTGGAACATCTCCAGCGCGATCGCCGCGGCCAGGGTCCGCTCCCGCGGGGTGCGCCGCGGGTCCTCGGACAGCGCGAGCAGCGTGCAACGCTCGGCGAAGCCGTGCTGGCGCAGCCGGGCCGACCACTCCATCGCCCGGATCAGCGGGACCAGCCGGCCGACCCGTGCGGCCACGGTCAGCACCGTCGGCTCACCGGGGTACCGGCGCCACAACGCCTCCAGCAGCTCGTCGGCGGCCTCCGGCGGTGCCTCCGCGATGCCGAACAGCAGCCCGCGCAGCCCTTCGCGGGGCAGCACCTCGGCGACCTCGGCGAGGCTGCCGTCGGCGGCGCCGAGCACCTGCGCCATCCGCGACACCGGCACCGGCACCCGGCCCTCCCGCAGCGACTCGCGCAGCCGCAGCGCCGCCTCCTGGTGCCGGTCCAGCCGGCTGAGCGCGTCGATCTCCAGCCCGGCGAAGCGGCCCCTGCCGACGCCGTACAGCAGGTCGTTCACGCCCGATTCCGGCAGGCTGGTGACGATCTCCAGGGCGCGCTCGTAGTCACCCTCGGCGAAGCGCAGCTTGACCTCGTGCTCGTCGACGGTGAAGCCCTTGCTGGCGATGCGGCGCAGCTCCTCGATCGTCTCGTTCGCCTCGGCGAGCCGGTTCAGCGCCAGGTACGCGTCGGCGAGGATCTTCAGGAACAGCACGTGGTGGCTGTTCTCCTTCGCCTGGGCCAGCCCGCGGCGGGAGGTGACGATCGCCTCCTCGACGTGCCCGGAGCCGATCTGGGCGCGGGCGAGGTTGCCGATGGCGGTGATCCCGCTGACGTCCTCGGCGGCGAGCTCGGCGAGGCGCAGGTTGCGTTCCGCCTTGCCCTTCACCGTCTTGCGCAGTTCGGTGTACCCGGTGTGGTTGAGCACCAGCGCCGGTAGCTGACCGCCGACCTGGGCGTATCCGGTGATCCGGTCGACGACCTGTTCGTGCAGCCGCCCGTACAGGCGCGACGGTGCCCTGCGGAAGAGCCGCGGGAAGTAGATGGTGCTGATGCCGGAGCCACCCTCGTGCCCCTCCTGGTTGTCGATGGTCACGAAGAAGGCGTCGGCGTCGCTGGCCGTGACGGCCTCCCGGACGGCCCGGACGTTGCCGGTGAAGATCTCGTCCGCGTCGACCCACAGCGCCCAGCGCCCGCGGCAGTGCTCCAGGCAGCGGTTGCGGGCGTCGCCGAAGTGGTCGTTCCAGAAACCCTCGATGACCCTGGCGCCGTGGGCACGGGCGACCGCGACCGTGTCGTCGGTCGAGCCGGTGTCGTAGACCACGATCTCGTCGACCAGGTCGCGGATCGCCTCCAGGGACCGGCCCAGCACATCGGCCTCGTCCTTGACGATGAACGACGCGCTGATCAGCGGCGCGTCGGCCGGCTCCACGAACTCGGCCCGCAGCCCGCACGCCGGCGACGCGACGTGCGCGACCAGCGCCGCGTGCGCGATGGTGATCCGGCCCTGCGCGGCGAGCCCGTCCCAGGGCAGGTCCGCGGTCGGCCCGCCGGCGATCGCGAGGGCGTCGCGGCGGATCGCCACGCACACCGGTCCGAGCCGGTCCACGTCGCTGAACTCGCCCCGATGGTCCTGCCGCCACTGCCGGGCATAGGACTTGAACGCCGCGGCGCTGCCCTTCGCCTCCTCGGGCAGGCCGGCGTCCTGGGGACCGAAGCTGAGGTGGCAGCGCGGGCCGGTGGCGACCACGGACGGGTCGTGGAAGGGCTCCAGGACCGGGTCGAGCCAGTGCGCGGACAGGACGACGTCGCCGTCGACCATCACGATGATCGGGTGGCGGGTGGCGTCGACGCCGGCCGCCCAGCGCTCGGCGGTGCCGGATCCCGGGGGCGGCTCGATCACCTTCAGCCAGGTCTCGCCGCGCAGTTCGGCGCGCAGGTCGGGACGCTCCGGCGGCAGGACGCAGACCACCTCGTCGCGCAGGCCGAGGGTGGACCGCAGCGACAGCAGGCAGGCGTGGAAGTCGTCGGGGCTGCCACCCGCGGCGACGATCACGGACACCGGGATATGGGTCATGCCGACCACATCGGCCGTTTCGGGCGCAATCGGAGTGCTTTTCAGGTGCGGTTGTCGACGTACACCGGGACCGTGTCGACCGTCTCGCGGTGCAGCCGGTTGACCAGCCGCGCCTGCTGACGGTTGCCGGCCATCGCGATCGTCAGCTCCCGCGCGAGGTCCAGCTGCCGCTGCACGAGCCGCCGGGCCCGGTCCTGCAGGGCGATCGGCAGCGGCCCGAGCCCTTCCGGCGGCGTGAAGGTCACCGGCGTCACCGGCGCGGACTCCAGCACGTCACGGTGGCGCAGCATCTGCTCGACCTCGTCGGCCTCGAGCTCCATCGCGTCGAGCGCCGTCGCCCACGCGGTGTCCCATTGGCCCGCCTCGCCTGAGGGCGAGGTCACGGGCCGGACCCGATCACCTGCGCGGCGGCCTCCCGCCACGCGTCGCGCAACTGCTCGGCGAAACTCTGCACGTGCTCGACCTTGTCCCGGTCGCCGGTCACGTTGGCCTGCATCAGCTCGGTGATCAGGTAGCTGTACAGCGACGAGAGGCCGGGCCCGCCGCTCCACGCGGTGGTGTCCAGCGTCGCCCGGAGCTCCATGATGATCTCCTGGGCGTGCTGCATGCGCCCCGACGCCGTCTGCCGATCGCCCTGCTCCAGGGACTGGCCCGCGATCATCAGGTCCAGCACGAGCCGGTCGTACAGCATGACGAGCAGCCGGGACGGGGGAGCGGTCGCGACGCTGTCACTGACGTAGCGGTTGCGCAGTGCTTGTGTGGTCATGCGTTCTCCAGGGCCAAAGGGGAATCGGCGTCGGGCTAGCCGAGCGAGGCGAGCTGGCCCGACAGCCAGTTGCCCTGGTTCTTCAGCTTGCCCAGCGCGGTCTCCATCGCGCCGAACTGCTTCTGCAGCGTCGCCTGCCGGGCCTGCAACCGGACGTCCCAGTCGTCGACGCGGTGGTTGAGGTCCGTGATCGCGTCGTTGCCACTGGTGATCAGCCGCGACAGCGTGCCGGTGTTGGTCTGGGTCGCCTTGTCCGCCGAGGCGGACAGCTTGTCGGCGAGGCCGGTCTTGAGGCTGACGTCGGTCTGCGCGGTGTCGATGAAGAGCGCCTCGACCTTCGCCGGGTCGGCCTCGAGCGCCGCCTTGAACTTCGCCTTGTCGAACGTGAGCTGCCCGTCGCGGGTCAGCTCGATGCCGACCTCCTTGTAGCTGCCGCCCGCGGCGGTGCCGCCGGAGACCGTGTTGAGCACGGAGCTGGCGACCGACGACATGATGCCGTTGCCGGAGAGCGGGCCGCCGGGGACCGCGCCGCTCTTGTTCCTGGTCTGGGTGCCGATCTCCGACAGTGCCGAGTTCGCCGCGTCGATCATCGCCTGGACCTTCGCGGCGACGCCCTCGGTGTCACTGGCGACGGTGACCGTGACCGGCGGGTCGGTGGGGGCCTGCACCTTCGCGGCGGTGACGGTGAGGCCGCTCATCAGGTCCTTGAACGTGTTCGTCGACGACGTCACCTTGAGCGGGGTGAGCGGGTCGCCGACGAGCAGCTCCGCGTCAGCGCCCGTCGACACGAGCTGCTCGGCGCCGAGGCTGAAGGGGTTCGCCCCGCCGAGGTCGAACGTCGACTGCGCGCCGGTCGTGGTCGAGGTCAGCTGCATCGTGTACTGGCCGGGGGAGACCTGGAACGCGGTGGCCTTCACGCCGAGGTCGGCGGTCTTGTTGATCGCGTCGACGACGCCCTTGAGCGAGCCGTCGGTGACGGTGACCGGCTTCGGGGTGCCGTTGACGTTGATGTTGAACGAACCGGGCGCCATGATCGGGTCGGTGGTCGCCGCGACCGTACTGGAGAAGACCATGGCGTGCGCGGAGGCCAGCTTGCTGACCCGGAAGGAGAGCGAGCCGCTCTGCGAACTGCTCGTCGCCGTCGTGGAGGCGGTGGCCGCGTCCGAGCTCGACGTGGCGACGCCGCCCCTCCAGGCGGTCGGGTCCACCAGGGCCTTCGACGCGGTCATCAGGGCCTTCATCTTCGCGTTGATGCCCTGGTACGCGGTGACGACCTTCTGCTGCGTGGCGACCTTGGTCTTGAGGGCGTTCTGTGGGGCGGCCTCGACCTGCATCAGCCCGCTGATGACCGACGAGGTGCTCATGCCCGAGATGAGGCCGTCGACGCTACCCATGCTGGTACCTCCGTGAGACAAAGCGTGCGGGGAGGAAACCTGGGTCCCCTCCCCGCGCTACGAGCGCTGTCAGCGCAACAGCGACAGCACGTTCTGCGGTGCCTGGTTGGCCTGGGCCAGCATGCTCGTGCCGGCCTGGGTCAGGATCTGCGATCTGGTGAAGGAGACCATCTCCTGGGCCATGTCCGTGTCCCTGATGCGGGACTCCGACGCGGACAGGTTCTCCACGGCGACGTTCAGGTTGTTGATCGTGTGCTCGAAGCGGTTCTGGTACGCACCGAGCGTGGCCCGGGCGGTCGAGACACCCTTGATCGCCGTGTCGATCGCGGTGATCGCGGTGCTCGCGTCGGTCACCAGGTCGAGCGCGCTGGTGCCGAGGCCGGTCGAGTCGAAGCCGGTCACGCCGGTGACGCTGCCGAAGGCGGCGGTGCCGAGGCTGACCGTGATCTGATCCGCGGTCGCGGTGTTGGCGCCGACCTGGAAGGTGCCGGTGTAGGACGCCGAAGGGTCGAGCAGCTTCTGCCCGCCGAAGGACGTGGTGGTCGCGATCCGGTCCAGCTCCTGGTTGAGCTGGGAGAACTCGGTCTGCGCGGCGGTCCGTGCGTCGGCGTCCTGCGAACCGGTCGAGGCCGCCTGCACGGAGAGGTCACGCATGCGCTGGAGGATGGAGTGCGTCTCGGTGAGCGCGCCTTCAGCCGTCTGCACGACCGAGATGCCGTCCTGCGCGTTGCGCACCGCGACCTTCAGTCCGCCGATCTGCGAGCGCAGGCCCTCACTGATGGAGAGGCCGGCGGCGTCGTCGGCGGCCCGGTTGATCCGGAAGCCCGAGGACAGTTTCTCCAGCGACTTGCTCATCTGGCTGTCGGTCACCGACAGGTTCCGGTAGGAGTTCTGAGCGGCGATGTTGTTGTTGATCCTGAGACCCATGTCAGTTCCTCCTTGAGCTCGGTCCGGCCGTCCGTGGCCTGTTCACGGTGCAGATCGGCCGGGCCGTCAGGGAGTTGAGAAGAACTGGCAGGGCACGGCGCCCTGGGTGGGTGCCGTGCCCTGTCATGCCCTCGTCAGGTCATCAGACTCCAGCTCCGTCAGCGCAGCAGAGAGAGGACGTTCTGCGGCGCCTGGTTGGCCTGGGCCAGCATGCTCGTGCCGGCCTGGGTCAGGATCTGGGAGCGGGTGAACGACACCATCTCGGAGGCCATGTCCGTGTCCCGGATGCGCGACTCCGAGGCGGACAGGTTCTCCACAGCCGTGTTCAGGTTGTTGATGGTGTGCTCGAACCGGTTCTGGTATGCACCGAGCGTGGCCCGAGCGGTCGAAACACCCTTGATCGCGGTGTCGATCGCGGTGATGGCCGCGGACGCGCCGCCCACGAGATCGAGCGCGTCGGTCCCGAGGCCGGTCGAGTCGAAGCCGGTCACAGCAACGCTGCCGAAGGCCGCGGTGCCGAGGTTCACAGCGATCTGGTCGGCGGACGCCGTGTTGGCGCCGACCTGGAACGTGCCGTTGTAGGACGCCGAAGGGTCGAGCAACTTCTGCCCGCCGAACGACGTGGTGGTCGCGATCCGGTCCAGCTCAGCGTTCAGCTGAGTGAACTCGGTCTGCGCGGCCGTGCGCGCATCGGTGTCCTGCGAACCCGTGCTCGACGCCTGAACGGACAGGTCACGCATACGCTGCAGGATGGAGTGCGTCTCGGTGAGAGCACCTTCAGCGGTCTGCACGACCGAGATGCCGTCCTGAGCGTTGCGCACCGCGACCTTCAGGCCGCCGATCTGGGACCGAAGACCCTCGCTGATGGAGAGGCCTGCCGCGTCGTCGGCGGCCCGGTTGATCCGGAAGCCCGACGACAGCTTCTCCAGCGACTTGCTCATCTGGCTGTCCGTGACCGACAGGTTACGGTAGGCGTTCTGAGCAGCGATGTTGTTGTTGATGCGAAGACCCATGAAGTTCCTCCTTGAATCGGGTCACAGACCGGGCCATCCGTGGCCCGCTCGTACTCAACATCGGCGCTTCGCCTTGCGGCATAAGGGTTCTGCGAAAAAATCCTCGGCCGGAGACAACCGCGGCGCCTCCGTGGGTGGAGGCGCCGCGGTCGTGTCATCAACTGAGGAGGGTGGTGCGTGTGGTGCTAGCGCAGCAGGGACAGCACGTTCTGCGGTGCCTGGTTGGCCTGGGCCAGCATGCTGGTGCCGGCCTGGGTCAGGATCTGCGATCTGGTGAAGGAGACCATCTCCTGGGCCATGTCCGTGTCACGGATGCGCGACTCGGACGCGGACAGGTTCTCCACCGTGGTGTTGAGGTTGTTGATGGTGTGCTCGAAGCGGTTCTGGTACGCACCGAGCGTCGCCCGGGCGGTCGAGATGCCCTTGATGGCCGTGTCGATCGCGGTGATGGCCGCGGAGGCGCCGCCCACGAGATCGAGCGCGTCGGTCCCGAGGCCGGTCGAGTCGAAGCCGGTCACGCCGGTGACGCTGCCGAAGGCGGCGGTGCCGAGGTTGACCGCGATCTGGTCGGCGCTGGAGGTGTTGGCACCGACCTGGAACGTGCCCGTGTACACGCCACCCCGGTCGAGCAGCTTCTGCCCGCCGAAGCTGGTCGTGGACGCGATCCGGTCCAGCTCGGAGTTGAGCTGGGTGAACTCGGTCTGCGCGGCCGTGCGGGCGTCGGTGTCCTGGGAGCCGGTGGACGACGCCTGCACGGACAGGTCACGCATGCGCTGGAGGATCGAGTGGGTCTCGGTGAGCGCACCCTCAGCGGTCTGCACGACCGAGATGCCGTCCTGTGCGTTGCGCACCGCGACCTTCAGGCCGCCGATCTGGGACCGAAGACCCTCGCTGATGGACAGGCCGGCCGCGTCGTCCGCGGCGCGGTTGATCCGGTACCCCGAGGAGAGCCTCTCCAGCGACTTGCTCATCTGGCTGTCCGTCACCGACAGGTTCCGGTAGGCGTTCTGAGCGGCGATGTTGTTGTTGATACGAAGACCCATGGTGATTCCTCCTTGATGCGGGCCGGTGCTGCACGGGCCGTCCTTGGCCCGTTCGCTCAACACATCGGCGGCATCGCCAGGGGCATGAGGAATCTGCTTGGGAAATTTTCCGCAACGCAACTACAACGACGAAAGACCCGGTCCGCAACGCACCGGGTCTTTCGTCAGAGGCTCCGCGGGATGCCGGTCGGCATGCCCAGGGTGTTCGTGAGCGCCAGCCGGGCGTTGAGGTTGCCCTGGTCCGCGATCTGGCTGTAATACGCCTCCCGGCGGCGGGCGATGCAGCCGCCGGCGCGTTCCCGCGCGGCGAGCAGCTGCGGGTCGAGGTGGTTGTTGAGGCCGTCGCGCAGCAGAACCAGGGCCTCGGCCCGCAGCTGGCTGACCCGGCTCTCGGTCACGCCCAGCTCCCGGGCGATGTCGTGCATCGGCCGCTCGTCGAAGAAGTACGACGTGATGACCGTGCGCAGCCGCTCGGGCAGCGCGCCGATCGCGTGGTGCAGGTAGCCGATCTTCTCCCGGTGCAGGATGAGGTCCTCCGGGCCCGGGGTGCGCTCGGGGACGAGGTCCTCGGCGGTCCCTGCGGTGAAGCCCTGCAGCGACAGCACCACGGCGCGCTGCACGTCGTCGTCGATCGTCTTGAGCTCGTCCGGGGCGATGCCCAGCGCCTCGGCCAGCTCCGTCTGGGTGGGGGTGCGGCCGAGTGTGGCGGTGAGTTCCTGCTGGGTGGTCTCGACCTTGCGGGCGCGGGTGCGCACGGAGCGGCTGGCCCAGTCGAGGCCGCGGAGTTCGTCGAGGAGGGCGCCGCGGATGCGGGTGGTGGCGAAGCTGCCGAAGGGGATGCCCCGGCTGGGGTCGAAGCCTTTGGCGGCGTGGGCGAGGGCGGCCATGCCGGCGGAGACGAGGTCTTCGCGGGAGACGTGCGCGGGCAGCCGGCCGAGCATCTCGCGGACGAGATGCCCGACGAGCGGCAGGTGGGCGCGGACGAGATCGTCCCGCTCGCGCGCGCTGGTGGTGGTAGCGGTGCTGCTGGGTCGAGCGTGGGTGGCGGTGCTGGTCACGGCAACCTCTTCGTGGCAGGAGTGGGTCTTCGTGGGCCGGGAGAACCTCCCGGCAAGATCCAGCCTCTGTCACTTTGGGTACACAAACGGTCGCACTTGGTTGCGAACAGGTTGTTGTCCTCAGGCAGCGTCCTTGAGGTCCTTCACGTCCTGCAGTTCCGAGGTCGGCATGCCCAGTGCCGTCGTGTGCGCGAGCCGTGCGCTCAGGTCGCCCTGGCGCGCGATCTGGCTGTAGTACGCCGCCCGCCGGCGCGCGACGCAGCCGTTGCCTCGCTCCGGCGCGGCGACCATCTGCGGGTCGAGGTGGTTGTTGAGGCCGTCGCGCAGCAGCACGAGCGCCTCGGAGCGCAGCTGGCTGATCCGCGACTCGGTGACGCCGAGCTCGGCGGCGATGTCCGTCATCGGCCGCTCCTGGAAGAAGTACGCGGTGACGACGTGCCGCAGCCGCTCGGGCAGCGCGTTGACGGCGTGGTGCAGGTAGCCGATCTTCTCCCGGTGCAGGATCAGGTCCTCCGGGCCCGGGGTGCGCTCCGGCACCAGGTCCTCGGCGGTCCCCGCGGTGAAGCCCTGCAACGACAGCACGACCGCGCGCTGCACGTCATCGCCGATCGCCTTCAGCTCCTCGGGCGCCACCCCGAGCGCCTCGGCCAGCTCGGCCTGGGTGGGGGTGCGGCCGAGTGTGGCGGTGAGTTCCTGCTGGGTGGTTTCGACCTTGCGGGCGCGGGTGCGCACGGAGCGGCTGGCCCAGTCGAGGCCGCGGAGTTCGTCGAGGAGGGCGCCGCGGATGCGGGTGGTGGCGAAGCTGCCGAAGGGGATGCCCCGGCTGGGGTCGAAGCCTTTGGCGGCGTGGGCGAGGGCGGCCATGCCGGCGGAGACGAGGTCCTCGCGGGAGACGTGCGCGGGCAGCCGGCCGAGCATCTCGCGGACCAGGTGCCCGACGAGCGGCAGGTGGCTGCGCACGGCGGCGTCCAGCTCGGCGGGGCTCAGGAAGGTCCGGGCGGTCTGGGCTTCGGTGGTGACGGTCACGGCAACCTCTTCGTGGCAGGAGTTGGTCGAGAACCAGCCTCGGTAGCCGTGGGTGCAGATCCGCGTCACACAAAGTTGCGGGGAGGTTGTACTCAACCCTCGTATCGACCTGCCGACCTATGTGGGTGAAGCGATCGATGACGCGGTGAAGGGCGGCACACGCATGGGGCTGGCGGATCTCGCGAGCATCCTGTGGCGCGAACGCGAGATGCTGGAGCTGCTGCTGTTCAAGCTCGAGGAGGAGCAGCTGGTCCTCGCGGGCGGGCGCACCCGCTGGCTCGCGCACGCCACCCGCGAGGTCGAGGTCGTGCTGGAGGAGATCCGGCGCACCGAGGTCGTCCGCGCCGCCGAGGTCGAGGCGATCGGCGCCTCCCTCGGGCTCGGGCCCAACCCGAGCCTCACCCAGCTCGCCGAGGCGTCCCCTGCGCCGTGGTCGGACCTGCTCAACCAGCACCGCATGGCGTTCCTGACGCTGACGGCCGAGGTCAGCGCGCTCGCCGAGGCCAACCGCGACATCCTCACCACCGGTGCGCGGGCCGCCCGCGAGACGATGCTGGCCGTCGCGGGATCGGTGGAGACCTACGGGCGGCGGGGGCAGACCGTCGGGTCCGCCCCCCGCAACCGGCTAGTTGACGAGGCGATGTAGATGAGCACCTTCTCCGGCCTGAACACCGCACTGTCCGCGCTCTACGCGCAGCGCCGGGCGCTGGACGTCACCGGCCAGAACATCGCCAATGTCAACACCGAGGGCTATTCGCGGCAGCGGGTCGAGCTGTCCCCGGTCGAGAACGTGACCGAGCCCGCGCGGTACTCGCTGAGCGCCGGCGTCGGCGACGGCGTCAGGATCACCGGCGTCACGCGGCTGCACAACGAGTTCATGACCAACCGCACCCGCTCCGAGCACGGGCTCAACGAATACCTGCAGGCGCAGAAGACCGTGTACGCCAACGTCGAGCAGGCGCTCGCCGAGCCCAGCGACAACGGCCTGCAGGCGCAGTTTTCGGACTACTGGAACGCCTGGTCGGACGTCGCGAACCGGCCCGGCGACGCCTCGGCCCGCACGCAGCTGCTCTCCCGGGCCAACACGGTCGCCGGGACGATGCGCACCACCCGGGCCAACCTCGGTGAGCTGTACACCGCGACCCGCGAGCAGCTGACCGCCGATGTCGACGTGGTCAACCAGACCACCGCGGGCATCGCCGACCTCAACACCCGCATCGCCCTGGCGAAGGTCGCCGACATGCCGACCAACGAGCTGTCCGACAAGCGCGACACGCTGATCCTGCGGCTGTCGGAGCTGACCGGCGCGACCGCCCGGCCCAAGAAGGACGGCAGCACCGACGTGCTGCTCGCCGGTGCCGTGCTGGTGCAGGGCGACACGGTGCGCGCGCTGCAGGCGGTCGGCTCGACCACGGTCGACGGGCGCACGATCGCGCCGCCGCAGGTGCAGTTCGCCGACAGCGGCGGGGTCGCCGCCATCGCCTCGGGCCGGATCGCGTCGCGGCTGGAGGCACTCAACACGACCGTCCCGGACGCCGTGCAGGGCCTCGACGACGTCGCGGGCCAGCTCATCACGAGCGTGAACGCCCAGCACGCCCAGGGCTGGGACATCACCGTCGTCCCGCCGGCCACGACGCCGACACCGGTGCAGGGCGGGGACTTCTTCTCGGGCACGGACGCCGCCGACATCGGCGTGGCGATCGCCGACCCGACGAAGGTCGCGGCGTCCAGCACGGCCACCAACCCGTTCCAGGGCGACAACGCGACCCTGCTGGCGAACCTGGCGAAGGACCCGGCGGGCGCCGACGTCCAGTACCGCAACTTCGTGGTGGACATCGGCATCTCGGCGCAGACGGTCAACCGGCGCGCCGACGCGCAGCAGGTCATCGCCGACGACGTGACCGCGGCCGAGCAGGCCGAGTCCGGGGTCAGCCTGGATGAGGAGATGACCAACATGCTGCAGTTCCAGCGGGCGTACGAGGCGGCGGCGAAGGTCATCTCGGTGGTCGACAGCACCCTCGACTCGCTGATCAACATGAAACGGTAGGGGTACGGATGCCCGGCTTCCGCGTCACGGAACGGTCCATGGCCAGCAACACGCTGGCGAACCTGCAGGTCAACCTGGCCCGCAACCAGCAGCTGCAGAATCAGCTGTCCAGCGGCAAGCTCATCACCAAGGCGTCGGACTCGCCCGGCGGCGCGGTGATCGCGATGCAGCACCGCGCGGACATGGCGACGCTCAACCAGTACTCGCGCAACGCCGACGACGGCATCGGCTGGCTGAACATGGCCGACACGTCGCTCTCGAGCGCCTCGACGCAGCTGAACCGGGCCCGTGAGCTGGTGCTCTCCGGCCTTTCGAGCGGCTCGGCCGGCAGCCCGGAGGCCCGCGAGGCGATCGCCCTGGAGGTCGAGAACATCCGCGACTCGATGATCAACCTGTCGAACACCACCTATCTCGACCGGCCGATCTTCGGCGGCAGTACACCCGGCGCCATCGCCTTCGACAAGAACGGCGTCTACCAGGGCGACGACGGGAAGATCAACCGCACGATCAGCGGCAACGCCACCGTCCGCGTCGACACCGGCGCCGAGGACGTCTTCGGCTCCGGCAACACCAACGTCTTCCACCTCCTGGGGAAGATCGCCGACGACCTGCGCAACGACCCGGTGGGCCTGCAGGCCGACCTCTCGGAGGTCGACACGGCGCAGAAACGTATCCAGGCGGGCCTCTCCGGGGTCGGTTCCAGATACAATCAAGTGTCCGAAATGCAACAAACCGCCCAGAACAGGGTGCTCGATCTCCGGGCGCAGCTCTCCGACGTCGAAGACATCGACCTGCCGAAGACGATCACCGAACTCGCTCTGCAGCAGACCGCCTACCAGGCCGCGCTCGCCGCCACCGCGAAGGTGATCCAGCCGTCGCTGGTCGACTTCCTGCGGTAGGCCGCGCAGCAAGCACACACCGTGAGGAATCCATGAGCGTCGCGACTGTGGGACACCCAGAGACCACCACCTTGCCGGTGATCGACTTCGTAGCGCCGATGCCGGGCTTCCCGGACGACCGCCGGTTCGTGCTCGTCCGTCTCGAGGACACCGGCGCGCTGTACGCGCTGACCTCGGTCGACTCGGCGGGCCTACGGTTCCTCGTGGTGCCGCCGGCGCAGTTCTTCCCCGACTACGCGCCGGAGGTCGACGACGACGCCCTCGCCGCGCTCGGCGTCAGCGACGGGGCGGGCCTGCTGGTCCTGCTCGTCGTCACCGCCGGCGACGGGGTCGAGGACGCCACCGTCAACCTGATGGCGCCGATCGTGCTCGACCAGCAGAGCCGCCGCGCGGTGCAGCTGGTCCTGACCCGCAGCGGCCTGTCGGTCCGGCAGAGGCTCGTGGCCGTCGCCTGATCGGGTCTTCCAGCCCGCAGAACCGGCATATCGGGTACTGTTCGCGTATCGCCCAGCGAAGGAGCGGCTTGTGCTCGTCCTGACCCGACGTCCCGGGGAAAGCGTGATGGTCGGTGACGACGTCGTCGTCACCGTGCTCGACGTGCGCGGCGACGTGGTGCGACTGGGCATCAAGGCGCCGCGCAGCATCCAGGTGCACCGCGAAGAGGTCTACCGCGAGCTCCAGAAGGTCAACCGCGAGGCCGCGTCGCCCAGCGACGTCGCCGTGCGCGCCCTGAGCCGCATGCTCCGCGCCGACGTCGAGCAGCAGTAACCGGGGGAAACCCGACTTCTCAGGACGCCACCGCCGATGCCGATAGGCCGGGTGGGTAACGCCTCGAGAAGGGCACGTCCATGGCCGCACTGCGCGGATGGCTACGAAACCGGCCGATCGTCGTCAAGCTGGGCGCGATCTTCTTCGTGTCCCTGCTCACCGTCGTCGCGCTGGTCGCCGTCGGCGTCCGGACCCTCGCCGACGGCGAGGACCGTGCCCGGCAGCTGGAGCGGATCGGCCAGCTGACCAGGCAGACCCTCGAGGCGGACATGGCCCACGACGCGATCCGCGGCGACGTCCTGCGCATGCTCCTGGCGGTCTCCCGCGGCGGCGACGTCAGCGCCGAGGCAGCCGAGGTCAAGGCCGATCTCGCCGGCCACAGCGCGATCCTCGGCGGCGTCGTGACGACCTTCACCGCCGCCGGCATCGACGCCTCCGTCCGTGCTCCCGCCCAGGTCGTCGCCCCGGCGATCGCGAACTACATCGACCTCGCCGGGCAGACCGTCACCGCCGCGATCGGCGGCGAGCGCGCCCCGGCCTCCTACGCCGGCTTCCAGACCGCCTTCTCCGAGGTCGAGCAGAAGCTCCCGGCGGTCAGCGACGCCCTCGAACGGGTCGCCGCCGCCGCGTCGCGGTCCGTCGGCGACGAACGCGACAGGGCCGTGTACCTGCTGTCCACCGCCGGTGGCATCGGCCTGCTGGTCATCGTCGCGATCAGCTGGCTCGTCATGCGCGGCATCATCGTGCCGCTGCGCGACGTGTCCGTCGTGCTCAACGGCATGGCGGAGGGCGACCTCACGCACACCTCGAAGGTCGACTCCACCGACGAGGTCGGCCGGATGGCCCTCGACCTCAACCGGGCCATCGGCAGCGTCCGCGGCACCGTCCAGTCGCTGTCCACCTCGGCGCGCACCGTCGCCACGTCCGCCGACCAGCTGTCCGGCTCGTCGCAGCGGATCTACTCCGCCGCCGAGCTCGCCGGTGCGCGGTCCGGTGCCGCCAACCTCGCCGCCGGCGCGGTCTCGCTGAACGTCGACACCCTCGCCTCCGCCAGCGAGGAGATGGGTGCCTCGATCGCCGAGATCTCCCGCAACGCCAACGACGCCCTGCGCGTCGCGCGCGACGCGGTCACCATGGCCGACCAGACCAACACGATGATGTCCCGCCTCGGCGCGTCCTCGGTGGAGATCGGCAACGTGGTCAAGGTGATCACGTCGATCGCCGGGCAGACCAACCTCCTGGCCCTCAACGCCACCATCGAGGCCGCCCGCGCCGGCGACGCGGGCAAGGGCTTCGCCGTCGTCGCCGGGGAGGTCAAGGAGCTCGCCCAGGAGACCGCCCGCGCCACCGACGACATCAGCCGTCGCGTCGAGCAGATCCAGGCCGACGCCGACCGGGCCATCGAGGCGATCAGCGAGATCGGGTCGATCATCGCCCGCATCAACGACTTCCAGGTCACCATCGCGAGCGCCGTGGAGGAGCAGACGGCCTCCACGCAGGAGAGCAGCCGCACCGTCACCGACGTCGCCACCCGGGCCGGCGAGATCGCGGCGACGATCGCGGACATCGCCGACGTGGCCGGCCGCAACACCGCCGAGGCCGACACGTCGCTCACCGCGGCCCGCCAGCTGGCTCGCATGGCCGACGACATGAACGCCCTCGTCGCCCGCTTCCGTTTCTGACGAATCAGCAGACGTCACCGCTTCGCGCGGCCGAAAATTGATCCATGCTCCACAGCGACGCCGACCTGCGGACGCTGAGCGCCCCGGACCGTTGGCGGCGTATCGCGCCGTTCCTCACCGTGGCGGTCCTCGCCTTCGCAACGGCCCTGCTCCCGCCGCTGGTCGACCAGGTCGCGCTCCTCTCGGCCCTCGTCGTGCTCGTCCTGCTGCTCGCCCTGACCGTCACCGTGCCGTGGGACCGCCTGCCGGTCATCTACGAGGCCGTGCGGCCGCTGGGCTTCTTCGGCGTCGTCGCGCTGCTCGACATCCCCGAGACCGGTGACGCGCCGGCCGGTTACGGCGTCCTCGTCCTGCTGCCCGTCATCTGGCTCGCCCTGTATCACGGCCGCCTCGCCACCGCCGTCGGCGTCGCCGCCCTGGCCCTCGTCTCCATCGCGCCGATGCTGCGCAGCGACGACGTCCTGCGCCAGGAATGGCGCCGCAGCCTGCTCGTCTTCGCGCTCGGCGCACTCATGGCCTCCGTGGCGCAGGCCTGGGTCCGCCGCAGCCGCGCCGGCGCCGCCGAGCTCGACGCGCGGACCCGCGAGGCCGGCCGGGAGCGGGACTTCAACCGCGCCATCCTGGACAGCGCCGGCTTCCTCGTCATGGTGCTGGACACCGACGGCCGGATCACCGCCTTCAACCGCCGCTGCGAGGAGGTCACCGGCTTCACCGCCGAGGACGTCGTCGGTCACCCCTTCTGGAGCGCCGGGCTGTCCATCGACGACACCGGCCGCGGCGACGACGCCTTCGCCCACCTCACCGCCGACGCGTTCCCCAACACCTTCGAAAACGACTGGCTCGCCGCCGACGGCACCCGCCACCGCATCGTCTGGAGCAACACCGCCCTCACCGACGAGCACGGCAGGCTGACCCACGTCATCGGCACCGGCCTCGACGTCACCGAGCAGCGCCACACCGAGCGCCGCACCGTCGAGGCGATGCGCTACGCGCTGGACCGCGAGCGCGCCGCCACCGCCCGCCTCCGCGAGCTCGACAAGGTCCGCGCCGACCTGGTCGCCACCGTCTCCCACGAGCTGCGGACCCCGCTCACCAGCATCCTCGGCAACGTGGAGGTCATCGTCGACGGCGACGCCGGCCCCTTGCAACGCCCGCAGGCCCGGCTCCTGTCCGCCGTCGAACGCAACGCCCGCCGCCTCCTCGCCCTCATCGAGGACCTGCTGATGCTGTCGCGCATCGAGGCCGGCCAGGTGAAGATCAACGCCGCCCCGGTCCAGCTGCGCACCGTCGTCTCCGGCGCCCTGGAGGCCCTGCAGGCGGTCCGCCTCCAGCGCGGCGTCCACCTCCGCGTCGAGCTGCCCGAAGCCCCGGTCGTCGTGCACGGCGACCGCGAACAGCTCGAACGCGTCGTCATCAACATCCTCGACAACGCCCTGAAGTTCACCCCACCCGGCGGCAACGCCCGGCTCACCGCCGACGTCGACGGCGCGCAGATCCGCCTCACCGTCGCCGACACCGGGATGGGCATCCCACCCGACGAGATCGACCACATCTTCGAGCAGTTCTTCCGCTCCAGCCGCTCCCAGGAACGCCAGAGCCAGGGCACGGGCCTCGGCCTCGCCATCACCAAGACCATCGTCGAACGCCACGGCGGACGCATCTGGGCCCACCCCGCCCCGGACCAGGGCACGGTCGTCACCTGCCTCCTCCCGCTCCACGACGCCCCGGTCCCCGCCCGCTCCGCCTCCTGAGCCCCGGCTCAGCCGCCACCCTCGGGAGGGTCCCTGTCCGGCAGCGCCGGCGGCGGACCCTGGTGCCTGCGAATGGTGCCGCGGACGACGATGGTGTTCACGGCGCTCGCCAGCTTGATCTCGGCGTTGAGGTACCGGACGTACGCCCCGTCCGCCGGCGACCGCCGCGACGGAACCCTCGCCAGCTCCTGATAGGCCTGGATGAGCTCGATCGCCGCCGGCCGGAGCTCCACCGAACCGGGCGTCATGAAGAACCGCGCGTTGGCCTCGTACCGGTCAGGCCGGACGGCGAACGCGTCGCCGGCGGGAAGCCCTCGCTCGTGCGCGTCCCGCAGCTGCCCCACGAAGCGTCCGTACCGGACGGCGAGCTCGGTCGCGGCCTCGGCGATCCTGTCCACCGCCGCCTGCCGCCGCTCGGCCCGGCGCCGGAGCACGTCGGCCAGCAGGACGAGCGTCCCGCCGATGAACGCACCGATCACGCCGAAGACAGCTTCCACCCGCCCATGGTGAGTCCCGCCCGCAACGGGCCGGAAGCCCGGTCGTCCGGGCCTGGAAAGACGGCAGGTGGCCACGTCCGGAGTGACCCGGACATGACCACCGCACCGATCTGTACCGCTGGTCTGGAGGACCTACAGGGCCAGGTCGTACTGGTACAGGTTGTACTTCGCCATCAGGGCGACCAGCTTCGTCGTGTACAGCGGGTCGGTGGCGTAGCCGCCCTTGTGGACCTCGGCGATGAACTGGTTCGGGTCGTTCGTGTAGTTGAAGGCGGCCGCGTAGCGGGCCAGGTTCTTGATCGCCATGCCGTGGTCGGTGAAGGAGGCCGCGGACGTGGCGTACGTGCGGAAGGTGGCGACCGTCGTGCTGCAGACGCCGGCGGCGGTGCATTCCTGGGTGCTGTACGAGTGGCAGCCGGCAGCGTAGGAGCCGGGCACGTTGTTGAAGCACTTCATGCCGAAGAAGTTGCGGTCGTTCGCGGACAGCGAGCTGCGGCCCCAGCCGGACTCGAGGATCGCCTGGGCGAGGGTGACGGAGGTCGGCACGCGGGTGTCGCGCTGGCTCTGCTGAGCGGCGGGGATGGACGCGGCCAGGAACTCCGCGTTCGTCATCGTGCCGGTCGGGCCCATGGGGACCGCCGCGACGGGCGTCGCGACCACGGCCGGGGTCGGCGCCGGGGCGGGCGGGGTGACGACGCAGGCCGGCAGCTTGGGGTTGCCGGAGACGTACGCGTGGGAGATGAAGTCACCGATCGCGGTGCGGTCCCACTGGGCGGTGCGCCGGACGTTGCCGCGCAGGTACTGGCCGGTGACCTTGCAGGTGACCGTGACCTTCGCCTTGTTCTTGATCTTCCGGGTCTGGGTGAACCAGTTGGCGGCGCCGTTGCGGGCGGCAAGGCTGCCGTTGACGCGGACGGAGATGACGGCCGCGTCGGCCGGGGCGGTGGCCACGACGAGCGTCGTCGCCGTGGCGGCGAGCGTGAGCGCGGGGACGAGGACGAACTTCTTGAGGTTGCGCAGCATGTATTGATCTCCCATGAGGGGTGGGTGGTCCCCTCAAAGATCGCGAGATCAGGTTGTGCGCCCGGGTACGTGCCGGGTTGCCGGAACGTTGCTTCAGTTCGTGCCGTACTGCTGCTTGAGCGTCAGATAGTCGCCGAGGCCGAGTCCCCGGTACGCCGTGGAACAGTCGGGCAGGCCGTCGGTCATCGTCAGCGCGCCGTGCTCGGCGAACGCCACGTGCCCGAGCCCGAACGCGTGCCCGAACTCGTGCGTGACCGTGCCCTCCAGGTCCCACCGCGAGGAACAGTCCGCCGGCGTGGTGGTGAAGAACAGCCCCTCGGTGTCGTCGATGAGGATGTCCGTCTCGACGCTGCGCCCGTTCTCCTTGCCGCCGAACCACCAGATGCAGGTGACCGCGAGCAGCCCCTGGTCCAGCCGGCCGAAGGAGACGGCGTTGTGGCCGTCGCGCTCGCCGCAGCCACCGGCGGCGGTCACGCCCGCCTTGTGATCGGTGCGGCCGGCGTACGACTCCTGAATGCCGAGATTGGCCGGCAGTCCGCAGTCGTTGCGCCCCGTGTCCACGGTGGTCGCCGCGCTGCGCAACGATGCGACGACGGTCGCGCGGTCGCCGAGGTACGCCGGAATCGTCTGCTCGTTGACGCGCCAGCGCAACTCGCTGCGCCAGTGCATGCCGAGCCATGTCCCGGCCGGGTCCGCACACCTGCCGCCACTGTCAGCGGCCCCGGCGGGCTCGCCGACGGGTGGACCCGGGATGACCGGCAACCAGCCACGCGCGACCGCGGAGCGTGACACGTTCACCGTCACCGTCGGAACGGTCAGCGAACCGGCCACGAGGACCAGCGCGAGCAGCTTTGCCAGACCAATGTCGATCTTTGGCACAAACTCATTCTGAGCCGCGCGCCACCCCGAAGGGGTGACTTTCCGTAAACAGGATGCCGACATGGCCCGGTGGATTCCCTGCGGCGGCCCGCCGACACCTACCCGGGCATCCCTCGCCGGGTGTTCATCCCACCCGCATCGCACCCGTGGAGAACATCGCCGCACCATGACACCCGGTCATCATTGGATCACCGGAAACCGCCGAGAAGGAGTTGAGGATGACGAACCTGATCGCCAGGCTGCACGCCCGTCTCGTGCGCGACGACCGCGGCGCCGCCACCCTCGACGTCGGCCTCGTGGCCGTCCTCGTCGGCATCACCGCGGTCGCCGCCACGACCCTGATCGGCGGCGACACCTCCACCTGGTGACAGGTTGGTCCTCCGGACCGGCAGCGGAACGACCCGGCGACTCCGCCGGTACAGATCTCATACGGCATTCGCGCGGCGGTCATGCCCGGCTCACCCCGGACATGACCGCCGCCTTTTGCGTCGGCTGCGATCATCACGCGGTGGCGGTCTGGGATTTCGGCGGGAGGTTGTACGAGGTCGTGTCGACGCACAGTGGCCCTGACGACGCGTGGGTGTACGAGGTGACGGGGCTGAGCGGGGCGCCCGGCACCGGACCGTGGCTCGAGGTCGTCATTCCCGACGCGACTCCCGACGGCCCGTTCACGCCGGTGCCGGCGGAGCGCGCGTTCGTCCGGGCCGGGGGCGGCGTGGTGCCATGGTCGATCGACTACGTCGACGTCAGGATCCCGGATTCGGCCGGCAGCGACCAGGTCACGCTCACGATGTACGGCATGTGGACGATCCCGCGGCCCGTCTTCCACCGCTTCATCGCCGCGGTCGCAGCATCCGGCGACATCATCGCCGGCGGTTGACAACGCGGCGTCAGAACGCAGTGGCGGTCAGTCGATTCCCTTGCTGGGGGCGGGATTCAGGAACTCGACGCGGGTGGAGGCGACGTACTGGTCGCGCTGCTCGAGGAAGTGTCTGACGTGGGGCCGGCGTTCGTGTTCCTCGAACGCCTCACGGTCGCGGTACAGCTCGTAGAAGACCCGCGCCAGTGGCTCGTCGTGGACGGTGTGGGTCGCGTAGACAAGGGTGCCGGGTTCCGTGGTCCTGATGCCTTCGCCGGTGAGGGCCACGAGGGCGTCGAACGCCGCGGCGCTGGGTGCGTCCTTCAGGTCGAACCGTACAACCAATGCGAACATGCCCCACACCCTTGCACCGGCGCGGGAACGACGAGAACGCGGACCGGCCGAAGGGGCCGGTCCGCGTTCTTGAGAGCAGCAGGGTCAGGCGGCGTCCGCGGAGACGAGGAGGCCCTGGTTGACGGCGGCCATGAGGGCCTGGGAGCGGTTGTTGACGCGGAGCTTGCTGTACAGGCGGGACACGTAGGTCTTGACGGTGGCTTCGGAGACGGCGAGGCGCTGGGCGATGGTCGGCAGGCTGAGGCCGTCGCGCATGAGGGAGAGGACCTCCTGCTCGCGCTGGCTGAGCAGGCCGGTCTGGCCGCGGCGGCGGGAGAGGGCGGAGGACAGGCCGGGCGCGGTGAAGGAGTGCGGGGCGACGGCCGCGTGGCGGATGGCGGCGAGGACCGACGGGATGGGGGCGGCCTTGGTGACGTAGGCGGACAGGCCGGCGTCGAGGGCGCGGTAGAGGAGGTTGTCGTCGCTGACCGCGCTGAGCAGCACGACGCCGAGGTCGGGGCTGGCGGCGCGGAGGCGGCGGGCGAGGCCGATGCCGTCGCTGTCGGCGAGGGAGGCGTCGATGGTCACGACGTTGGCGCGGGTCTCGGCGACGACGCGTTCGGCTTCCGCCGCGCTGCCGGCCTCGCCGACCAGGGTGATGTCCGGGACGGTCGCCACGACACGGTTGAGGCCGAGTCGGAGAAGGACGTGTTCATCGACGGCGACCAGTCGGATCGTCATCTGGGCTCCTCAAGGAAAGTGTGCCGTGGCCTGCACGTTTACGGCGTGGATCATTGCCTCGTAAGCGTCGCAGGCGGCATGGTTGGGAGGCCAGACGCTGCAATCGACCTGCGCTCGTCGGCAACCGTGCTGCACCGCGGGACAATCGGACACCGGTGGACACCGTCAGCTCTTCGGCCGGAAATCAACGTGGCCGAGGCCGGAGGCGACGCGCGACCGAGGCCGGAGGCGACGCGCGACCGAGGCCGGAGGCGACGCGCGACCGAGGCCGGAATCATCGCGTGGCGAAGGCCGGGGTCAGCGTGAGGGAGGCGGCAGGGCGGGCAGGCCGGGACGGGGCAGCGTGATGCGCATGGTGGTGCCGCCCCCGGGGGTCTCGTCGATCACGAGACCCGCGTCGTGCGCCTCCACGATGCGCTGGCAGGTGGCGAGGCCGATGCCCGAGCCCTCGATGTCGGTGCGCAGCCTGGTGAACATCTCCAGCACGCGCGGGCGGTCCTCGGCGGCGATGCCGATGCCGTTGTCGGTGATGGCGATCGTCCAGCCGTCGGGGGTTTCCGTGCCGGTGACGGCGATGTGACACTCGCGCCCGCGGTCGCGGAACTTCAGCGAGTTGCTGACCATGTTCTGCACGAGGACGCGGAGCTGGGTGGCGTCGCCGTACGCCATGGGCAGCGGACCGACGTCCACTGTCGCCCCGACGGCCGAGATCGCGGCGCCGACGTCGTCGACGACCTGGTGGACGATGGCGCCGAGGTCGACCGGGGCGAAGGACGGGCGTCCGCCGAGCGACGCGTGCGACAGGACGTCCTCGATCATGCGCCACATGCGCGTCGCGGAGGACAGGGCCCGGTCGATGCAGCGTTTAGCGGTGGGGTCGGCCATGACCGCGTCGGTGTCGGCGAGCATGGCGACGAAGCCGAGGACGCCGGTGAGCGGGTTCTTCAGGTCGTGGCTGACCTGGCCGGCGAAGTGCTGCAGGGAGGCGTTGGAGCGCTGCAGCTCGCGGGTCGTGCGCTGGACCTTGTCGAGGGCGTGCTCGAGGAGCTGGCCGTGCCGGTGCAGGTCCATCACGTCCATGACCATGCGGGCCAGCTTGTCCAGGCCCTCGCGCTGCTGCGGGGTGAGCTCGTGCGGCTGCTGGTCGAAGACGCAGAGGCTGCCCAGGACGTGGCCGTCCCGGTCGCGCAGTTGAGCGGAGGCGTAGAAGCGCACGTCGTCGATCTCGCCGGTGACGAACGGGTTGCGGGCGAAGCGCGGGTCGAGGGTCGCGTCGGTGACGACGACGGTGTCCGGCTCGACGATGCTGACCGCGCACATCGAGTCCTCGCGGTCGCAGACGCCGGCCTGGAAGCCGTAGGCGGCCATCTGGTGCTGGTGGGTCGAGGAGATGATGTTGACGACCGCGTTCGGCACGCCGCAGACGTACGCGGCGAGCTCGACGACCGACGGCAGGTCCGGCAGCGGGGGAGCGTCGAGGATGCCGTAGTCCGCGAGTGACCGCAGCCGTTCCTGCTCGTCGGCCGGGACCGGGAATGTCTTGGTGGTCATGGTGGCGACGATATGCGGCGAAAGTTGCTGGTCAGCCCAGTTCGTACTCCAGGACCAGGGTGTGCGAGCCGTCGTCGGCGATCACGATCTCGGCGGTGCCGCTGCCTTGGTTCCCATGCGTGGAAGCCTGTCCTACGAACCTGACAATCCGCGTCAGGAATGGGGAAGCGTGATCGTGACGGTGACGCCGCGCTGCTCCACGGACGTGACCATGCCGCCACGGTGCCTGGCGGCGATCTCCCGGCCGAGCATGAGGGCGAGTGCGCCGGTGCGGTGCTCGCCCGGGTGGTCCGGGTGCGGGATCCGCATGGACAGCAGGCGTTCCGCGCTGAGCGGGCCGGCGACGGTGGCGGCGATCCGCACCGTCCACACGCCCGCGTCGCGGGTGACGGTGACGGCGATCGGCCGGTCGGCGTCGTTGACCACACCGGCGACGTCGACGGCGGTGCGCAGCAGCTGACGCAGCAGCGGCGCGTCGCCGAAGAGGTGCGCGGCGTCCGGCACGTCCAGGGCGACGGCGAGCCCGCCGGAGACCTCGTTGAGCAGCGGCCGCAGGTCGACCCGGACCGCGTCGAGCGGCGCCTCGGCGGCCTCCAGCTCGGCCAGGAGCATGAGGTCGGCGACGGTGAGCTGCATGCGCTCCGCGTTGCGCCGGATGGCGGTGAGCGCCGAGTGCCGGTCGCTGGGATCGAGCTCGAGGATGTCCTCGGCGGCGTCGAGCATGTTCGCGAACGTAATGATCGACGTCAATGGGGTGCGCAGCTCGTGGGCGGCCACCCGGATGAACTCGGTCCGCAGCTCCGACATGCCCCGTGCGCCGTCATCAGCCGCTGCGGTGTCGGGCGAAGTGGCGGTGTCCTCAGCGATGCGCACCCCCTCGGTCCTCCGGAAACGTTACAGGACATGTCATTACATTGCGTAGTATATGTGTGTACCGACAGTAAGCGGCGAATGTCGCAAGGGCTGCCGGCCGAGGAGAACTTTGCGTGGAGAGACCGACCGTCTGGTCGACGCGGGCCTGATCGAGGGCGCCGTGGTCGACCTGGCGGTCCGTGCCGCGAACGCGACCACCGTGGTGGACGCGCAGCGCCTCGTCGCGCGGTTGCGGGGCTTCTCGGGGGTGCGCAGCGCCGAGATCGTCTCCGCCCTGACGCCCGTCGTCGGCGAGCTCGACCTGCTCGAGCGGCTGCCGGTCGGGCCCGCCCAGTGGGGACAGGAGCTGCGCGTGGAGTTCAGCGCCGCCCCCGCCCGCACGGAGCTGCTCGCCGCCGCCGCGGAGATCGCCGCCGCCGCCGACCGGGCCCTCGCCCAGCCGTGCCGTGCCGTGCCGCCGCCGCCGATGCTCGGCTCGCCGCTCGCCTGGGCGATCACCACCGGCGCGCGGGCCATGATCCTGACCGTCGACCCGGCCCGGGGGTGGAGCGCGCTGTCCGACTCGTTCGGCACCGTCCTCGGGTACGACCGGCACAGACCCCCGGACTACCGCGTCATCGACCTGATCCACCCCGACGACCGACCGGCCGCCGTCGCCATGTTCCTCACCTGCTGCACCGGCCGGCACCCGGCGGGCGCGGTCGACCTGCGGCTGTGCACCGCCACCGGCCGCTGGCGCACCGTCGAGGTCGTCGCCCGCACGTTCGTCGACGACGCCGAGGTCGGCGCGGTGGTCTTCTTCGGTATCGACGTCACCCGCCAGCGCGAGACCGAGCGGGCCGTCGCCGTCGAGCAGCAGCGCCTCGCCCGGCTCGTGGAGACGATGGACGACGGGCTCCTGCTGCTCGACGAGCAGGGCCGGGTCGGCCTGGCCAACCTCGCCGCGCACCGGCTCCTGGACACCGGCATGGCCGGCCCCGGCACCGTGCGCGGCCGGCTGACCGGTGACGATCCGCTCGACTGGGCCGGGGTCATCACCCGCACGGTCGAGCGGCTCGGCCCGGACTCGACCCGGGTCGGGCGGCTGCGCGAGGCGCTGCGCTTGCGGCACGCGATCGTCGGCGAGGAGATCCCGTTCGACGACGGGCGCGTCCTGGAGCTCGACCTGGTCCCGGTGGCCGGCCCCGGCGAGTCCGACTCCGGCACGCTCGTGCACATCCGCGACATCACCGCCCGGGCCGCGGTCCGCCGCGGTCTCGAGGAGCGCAGCCGCGGGCTGGAAGAGCGCAGCCGCGGGCTGGAAGAGCGCAGCCGCGGGCTGGAAGAGCGCAACCGGGCGCTGATCGAGGCGACCGCGCTCAACAACGAGTTCGTCGCCAGCGTCTCGCACGAGCTGCGCGGCCCGCTGTCGTCGGTCGTCGCGTTCGCCCATCTGCTCGGCGACGTCACCATCGGCGACCTGTCGGAGGACCAGCGCACGTACCTCGACGTCATCGACCGCAACGCCAACCGGCTGCTGCGGCTGATCGAGGACCTCCTGCTGCTGTCCAGGCTGGAGGCGCGCACCCTCCAGCTGAAACCGGTGCCCACCAGGCTGTCCGAGCTGCTCGCGGTCGCCGTCGCCGAGCGGACCCCGGCGGCGCTCGCGGCCGGGGTCGACCTCGTCCTGGAGTGCGCCGAAGGGCCCGAGATGATCTGCGACGACACCCGGGTCCACCAGGTCGTGGACAACCTGGTGAGCAACGCGGTCAAGTTCACGCCGAGCGGGGGGCGGGTCACCGTCCGGGCCGGCCCCGGTGATGACGGCTGGACGATCGCCGTCGCGGACTCGGGTGTCGGCATACCCGCCGCCGACCTGCCCCGGCTCTTCAGCGCATTCTTCCGCGGCTCCAATGTGGCCGCGGTGGTCGGGCGGCAGGTCATGCCCGGCACCGGGCTCGGGCTCGTGGTGAGCCGGGCCATCGTCGAACTGCACGGCGGCGGCATCAGCGTCGCCAGCACCGAAGGAGTCGGCACGACGGTCACGCTGTCGTTGCCTTCGCGACCAGCACGAAACGGGGGATGATCGTGAGCCGACTTCTCGTCGTCGAGGACGATCCGGATATCGCCATGGCTCTGCGCCTGCTGCTGACGCGGGCCGGACACCAGGTCGCACACGCCAAGGACGGCAGGACCGGACTCAGGGACGCGTACACGGAGCGTCCGGAGCTCGTCATCCTCGACATCGGCCTGCCCGGCATGGACGGATGGCAGGTCCTGGAGCGGTTGCGGGACGTCAGCGACGTCCCGGTGCTGCTGCTGACCGCGCACGGGCAGGAGTCGGACAAGGTGCGGGGACTGCGCGGCGGTGCCGACGACTACCTGACCAAGCCGTTCACCAACGCCGAGCTCGTGGCGAGGGTCGAGGCGCTGCTGCGGCGCAGTGCCGGGCCCGCGTCCTGGGCCGACGAGGTGTACGACGACGGCGTCCTGCGCATCGACCCGGCGGCCCGGCGCACGTTCGTCGCCGGTGACGAGGTGCGCCTGACGCCGACCGAGTTCCGGCTGCTCAACGTGCTCGTCCGGCACGCCGGCGCGGTGCTGTCGCCCAACCAGCTGCTCGCGCAGGCGTGGGACGACCCGACCGGCATCGGCCCGGAGCGGGTCAAGTTCGCGGTGCTCCGGCTGCGGCGCAAGCTCGGCTGGACCGACCCGGACGCGTCGCCGATCGAGTCGGTGCGCGGGTTCGGGTACCGGTACCGGCGCCCCGTGCTGGACCGGGCGGGCGAATAACCCAAGCGCAACTGGCCGGGACCGGGGCAGGGGACCCGGGCCCGGCAGTCTTACACCTGGAAAGAGCAGCCAGCCCCAGGGAAGAGAGCCCACATGATCGACCTTGCCGCCGACGGCCACGTCCACACCGCCTTCTCGTCCGGCCGGGACAGCGTCAGCGTCCTCGTCGCCAGCGCCGAGCAGGCGGGACTGACCGAGGTGACGTTCGCCGACCGGGTGGGACCCGACACGAGCTGGCTGCCGCCGTACCTCTCGTCGATCCAGCGCGCCCAGCAGCGCACCGACATCGTCCTGCGCCGCGGCGTCGAGGTCGAGGCGATCGGCATCGACGGCTGGCTGGCGTTCCCGTCGGACCTCAACGGTCTCGAGGTCATCTCCGTCGGGCTCAACCGCCTGCCGCTGCCGGCCGGACTGCTCAGCCCGGACGCCGTGCGCGGGCTCATCGACAACGGCACGATGCGCGCCCTCGACGTGATCGACCAGGTCGTCACCGTGACCGGGCTCGCCGTGGAACGGGTCTCCCGCTACGCGCCGACCCGTCTCGCCCGGCCGCTGGACTTCCTGGCGCGGGCCGGAATCGACGAGGCCGCGGTGCCGGACTCGGCGATCGCCGAGCTGGTCGAGGCGTGCCGCGCCAACGGCACCGCCGTCGAGATCAGCGAGCGGCACCGGCTGCCCGGCCTGCGCTTCGCCCAGGCCTGCGCCGAGGGCGGCGTGCGGCTGGTCGCGGTCAGCGACGGCGTCCGCGCCAGTGAGGTCGGCTACTACCGGTACGTACGCGAGATCGCCGCGGCATTGCACCGCTCACCGGCTGCGGCCTGAACAGTTTCCATCCGGCAAAGATCTGCCCCGGACCCGCCGCTATCCGCCCGAAACAGGCTGATCGCGGCGGGTCCGACTTTAGGATCGAAGATGTGTCGAAGGATCGCGAACTCGTCCTCGTCTCCCTGTTGCAGGAGGCGACCAGGATCGCGAACGAGGTCGACAACATCGGCGACGCCGGACTGCCCGTGATCAGGGCGGTCTGCTCGGCCACCGGCTGGAACGCCGGCCACCTGTGCCTGCCGGACGAGCGCGACCGCCGGATCTTCGTGTCGACCGACATCTGGTTCGAGGACGTCCCCGGATCGTTCGACGGTCTGCGGGCCGCGAGCCAGGGGTTCCGCTTCACGTACGGCGGCGGCATCGTCGGCATGGCGGCCCGCACCGGCAGGCCCGTCTGGAGCGCGGACGTCTCCACGGACGCGACCTTCATCCGGTCCCGCGTCCCCGGCGCGACCACGGGCGTCGGCGCCGCCATCGCCCTGCCGATCACCGGCCGCGGCGTGGTCTCCGCGGTGCTGGAGTTCTTCACGCGCGAGCCGGGGGATCCCGACCCGCGGCTGATGGAGATCATGTCCGACGTGGGCATGCAGCTCGGCCGGGTCACCGACCGGATGGCCGCGACCCAGGCGCTGCGCTTCGGCACGGAGCGGATGGAGCGCATCCTCGACAGCTGCATCGAGGCGTTCGTCGCGATGGACGAGGGCGGCATGATCACCGGCTGGAACATCGCCGCCGAGCGGGTCTTCGGCCTGTCACGGGAAGAGGCGGTCGGCCGCCGGCTGGCCGACACGATCGTGCCGCCGCGGCACCGCGAGGCCCACCACCTCGGCGTCGGCCGGTTCCTCACCACCGGCGAGCGGCACGTGCTGGACAACCGCATCGAGATCGACGCCTGGCACGCCGACGGCTACGAGTTCCCCGTCGAGCTCGCCGTCTGGGCCGTGCAGGACGCGATGCAGGGCTGGAGCTTCAACGCGTTCGTGCACGACATCACCAACCGCAAGCGGGCCGAGGAGGCGCTGCGCGCCGCCTACGAGCGCGAGCGCGAGGCGGTCTCCCGGCTGCGCGAGCTCGACGTGGTCAAGAGCGACTTCGTGGCGACCGTGTCGCACGAGTTCCGCACGCCGCTGACCAACGTCATCGGCCATCTCGAGGTCCTCACCTCCGGCGACGCCGGCGAGCTCAATCCGGCGCAGGCCCGGATGCTCAACGTCATCGGGCGCAACTCCGACCGGCTGCGGGCGCTCATCGAGGACCTGCTCACCATCTCCAGGATCGAGGCCGGGGTGTTCGACCTGGACCTGGGCGTCACGGACCTCACCGACGTGCTCGTCGCCGCGCACGCCGCCGTCGAGCCGCGGGCCAGGCGCCGCGACCACCGCCTGGAGCTGCGCATCGCGCCGCACCTCGGCGCCGTGGAGGCCGACCCCGAGCAGCTCGAACGGGCCCTGGTCAACCTGCTGGTCAACGGGATCAACTTCACCCCTGACGGCGGGCTCATCGAGATGACCGCGAGCCTCGACGACGACCACGTGGTGATCAAGGTCCGCGACACCGGCGTCGGCATCGATCCGGCGGAGCAGGGGCAGCTCTTCACCCGCTTCTACCGTGGCACGTTCGCCGTCCGCGAGGCGGTCCAGGGCGCCGGGCTCGGCCTGGCGATCACGAAGACGATCGTCGAGGGGCACGGCGGGGAGATCGCCGTGCAGAGCGTCCTCGGCGCCGGCACCACGTTCACGATCAGGATTCCACGCGAACGTCCTCTTTGGCTGTGACCTTCTTCTCCGCGGGCCCGGCCGGCTCCCCGGCGGGCTCCGGCGAAGGAGGGGTCAGCACCGTCTGGAAGCCGGTGCGGGTCATCTGCCCCCACTCGTGCTTGCCGCCCTTGATCGCGGCCCACATGCCCATCGTGCGCCACATCGCGGTCAGCTGCCGGTAGCCGAAGTTCTCCAGGACGGAGGCGAGGACCGACGCGATGAGATCGGTCCAGCGGTGGTACCGGTGGAACGAGTACTCCTCGACCGTCAGCGCGATCAGGTTGAGCAGCAGCGCGTAGCCGTACGCGACGGCGACGAACACGAGCGCGAACCTGGCGTTGATCGCGCCCACGTACAGGCCCAGCGGGACGAGGACCACCCCGGCCAGTTCGATGATCGGCGCCAGCAGCTCGAACAGGACGTAGTACGGCATCGCGACCATCCCGATCCGGCCGTACCTCGGGTTCAGGATCATGCCCCGGTGCTTGGTGAGGATCTCGGTGATGCCGCGGTGCCATCGCCGGCGCTGCTTGCCGAGGACCTTCAGCGAGCTGGGTGCCTCGCTCCACGACACCGGCTCGGCGACGAACACGATCCGGTAGTCGCGCTTCTGCCGGCGCAGGTGCCTGTGCAGCCGGACGACCAGCTCGGCGTCCTCACCGATGCAGTCGTGGTCCAGGCCGCCGACCTCGATGAGCAGGTCCCGGCGGAAGATGCCGAACGCGCCGGAGATGATGAGCAGCCCGCCGATGCGCGACCAGCCCGTCCGGCCGAGCAGGAACGCCCGCAGGTACTCCACCACCTGCACCCTGGGCAGCCAGGCCTTGGGCATCCGCACGTCGACGATACGACCGGCGACGACCGTGCAGCCGTTCGCGACGCGGATGACCCCACCGGACGCGACGGTGCGGACGGGGTCGTCGGTGAAGGGTTTCGCCACCGACAGCAGCGCCTGCGGGTCGAGCACCGAGTCGGCGTCGACCATGCAGACCAGGGGGTACTGGGCGACGTTGATCCCCGTGTTGACGGCGTCGGTCTTGCCGCCGTTGTGCTTGCGGACCACGACGAGCGGGTCGGGGCGGTCCTTCGGTACGTGCACCGACTGGATCCTCCCGCGGGTGGGTGTCGCGTCGGGCACCACACGGGGCACCTCGACCAGGCCGAACTCCTCCTGGAGGCGCTCGAACGTGTCGTCGGTCGATCCGTCGTCGATGACGATGACCTCGAAGACCGGGTACCGCAGGGCCAGCATCGCCATGACCGACTGCACGATCCCGGCCGACTCGTTGTGCGCGGGGACCAGGACCGACACCGGCTGGGTGAGCGGGCTGCGGTAGGTCTCCTCGTGCCCGGCGAACGGCACCCGCCGCATGTGGTGCACGAACTCGGCCGAGGCCAGCACGATCAGCACCAGGTAGCTGGAGTTGATCAGCAGGAAGTACGTCAGGATGAACACGTCCGTGACGGTCAGCAGCTGCCGGACCCAGTCGGCGATCATGCCGCCACCTCCGCTGCGCCCTTGATGACCGGCTCCTCGCTTCGCTGCGGGCCGGTCATGGCACGAGTTGCCTGCGGTGGTCGTCGAGCTCGGCGGCGGCCAGGGCCTCGCGGGCGTGCGCGGCGCCGAGCAGGACGCGCTGGTCGCCGGGCTCGGTCTCGGCGCGGTGCTCCGCCGCGGTGAGGGCCGCCCGGCCGGCGTTGCCGAGCCGCAGCAGCGAGCGGGCCGCGTTGTGCGCCACGACGTATTCGATGTCGGACAGCAGCGCGGTCAGCGCGGGCGCGGCGGTGACGGCGCCGAGCTCGCCGAGGGCCTTCGCGGCCTCCGCCCGCAGGACCACGGGCCGGTCCGCCTCCAGCGAGTCGAGCAGCGGCGCGAGCGCGGTGCGGGTGCCGAGCCGGCCGAGTGTCCTGGCCGCGCTGACCCGCACGTCGATCGACGGGTCCGCCCGCAGGGCGCTCTCCACCCGTACCGTGGCACCCGCGGCACCGATGAGACCCAGGACCTCCGCGGCGGTGGCCCGGATCGGTGCCCGCGGATCGTCGAGGCTGGACAGCAGGGCGCCCTGCGCGGCGGTGCCGAGCCGGGTCAGCGCGGTCGCCACGACCTGCTGCGGGACCATGCGCCGGCTGGCGAGGGTGGCCAGCAGCGGCTGGGTCGCGCCGGAGTCGCCGATACGGCCGAGCGAGCGGGCGGCGACGACGCGGACGTCAGGGTCGGGGTCGCCGAGCAGGTCGCACAGGGGCAGCAGCGCGTCCTTGCGGCCCAGGTTGCCGAGCACCTCGGCGGCCTGCGCGCGGGACACCGGGTCGCGGCGGCGCAACTGGGCGCGGGCGCGCCAGGCGGCGCCGCGGCGCTCGAACACGTCGACGAGTGTGGTGTGCGCCTCGCCGCGGACCTTGCCCAGCAGGGCGATCGCGTTGGGCTCCACCGCCTGCCAGACCTCGTCGGACAGCCGGACGAGGGCCTCGACCTGGTCGGGGTCGTCGTCCCCGGCGGCGATGGCGAGCAGCAACTGGCGCGCGGGCTTGGCGAGCTTCGCGCGGCGGGCCTCGCGGGCGCGGCGCACGGTCCGGCCGCCGACGATGAGGCCGCCGAAGACCAGGGCCGCGACGAGCAGGACGGCCAGCGCCACGAGGGCGGCGCCGGCGAGCGTCACGTGCGCATCCGCGCCAGCACGGCCTCGACGCGGCTCACCAGCTCCCGGGGGCTGAAGGGCTTGACGATGTAGTCGTCGGCACCGGCGCCGAAGCCGACCTCGACGTCGCCCTCCTGGGCGCGCGCGGTCAGCAGGATGATCGGCAGTGCCTTGGTGCCGGCGTCCTGCCGGAGCTGGCGGCAGACGTCGATGCCGGACATGCCGGGCATCATGACGTCGAGCACGACGAGATCCGGAGGGTTCTGGGTCGCCTCGGTCAGCGCGGCGAGCCCGTTGTCGACCGCCACGACGTCGTAACCCGCCTGCTCCAGCTTGAAGGCGACGAGGTCCCTGATGTCCATGTCGTCGTCGGCGACCAGGATCGCGGTCATGGGCCTCGCCCCTCTCACCCGTGAGATTTCATCATATGTGGCTTTTAGTGCGAATGTCTGAGGAACGAACAGGGCGCCGGGCAAACCGCCGGCGCCCTGCGTGTCGTGCGGGTCAGATCCGGGTCTGTTTCCCGCGGGCGTGCATGTGCTGCATCGGTCCCAGGTTCCCGGCCGCCGGCGGGCCCTGCGCGGGGCGCTCGTTGCTGGCGTGGGTGGTCCCGGACGCGGACGCGATGCCACGGGCGATCGTCGCCGGGGTCGCGGTGATCGGCCGGTTCGTGGGGACGGTGGTGGTGGCCGGGGTCTTCGCCGCGGCCTCCTCGCAGAAGCGCTTGAAGCCCCTGAGGTCTGCCTTGAGCCGCCGGTTGAGGACCTCGACGGCGTGCTGCTCGGTCGGCATCAGCTCGCGGGCGTCGATCTGCAGCTCGGCGATGACCCTGGTCATCCCGTCCGCCATCGGCTCCAGCCGGAGCGCCTCGCTGACCTGCGGACCGTCCATGGCCTCCCAGCAGAGGAACTCGCCGGGCCTGGTCTCGGTGATCCGGGCGTCGAACTCCGCGCGGTTGCCGCCGATGTCCAGCACCATGTGGGCCGTCGAGGAGTCGATCGGCGCCATGCTCATCACCCCGGACATGAACTGGGGGTAGTTCTCGAAGTGGGTGAGCTGCTCGTACGCGACGCCGGCCGGGACGGCCACCTCGATGGACTCTCGCGCGGTGCTCATTGGCGGTCCCCCTTGATCTCGGATGCCAAACACCGTACCGACGGGTACGCCCTACTTGAGACGGATTCGCGGTTTCTGCAACGACAGCGGTTTTTCGGGTGAAACGCCGATGACTCAGCGCCTCGTAGAGCACCCGTTGGTGGGTTTGCGTCCTGCAAACGCCGATGACCCCCGCATGTGTGCGGGGGTCATCGGTCACCGGGGGAGGTGGGTTCAGACGGTCAGGGTCCAGGTGTCCAGCATGCCGGTGTCGCCGGCGAACACGTCGCGCACCTGCAGGGTCCAGACGCCGTTGCGGGTCTCGGAGGACAGGTCGACGGTGTAGGTCGCGTTCAGGTTGGCCACGTCGTCACCGGAGACGGAGGACTTCAGCTTGTACGCGGTGCCGTCCGGCGCGATCAGGTCCAGGCGCAGGTCGCCACGGTCGGTGTGCTTGACGGCGACCTTGACGGTGGCGGTCTTCGAGCCGGTGCCGGTGCAGTTCGCGACGGTGACCTTGCTGTTGACGACGGCGCGGTCGGCGATGAAGTAGTCGGCACCGTTGGTGACCGCGGCGCAGTTGGCCGGGGTGGTCGGGGTCGTCGGCGTGGTCGGCGTCGTCGGGTTGGTCGGGGTCGTCGGCGTGGTCGGCGTGGCCGGGGTCGTCGGGTTGGCCGGGGCGGAGATCAGGCCGGTGACGTTCAGCAGCTTGTTCGGCGAGCCGCTGCCCGCGCCGGTGACGACGTTGCTGACGGCGGCGTTGACGATCGCGTCACGGACCTGCGCCGGCGTGGCGGTCGGGTGACCGGCCAGGTAGAGCGCGGCCGCGCCGGCGACGTGCGGGCTGGCCATGGAGGTGCCACTCATCTTGGTGGTGCCGCTGTTGCCGCTGTTGGCGCTGGACAGGATGCTCACGCCCGGGGCGAAGAGGTCGAGGCAGGAGCCGAAGTTGGAGAAGCTGGCGCGGGCGTCCTTGCTGTCGGTGGCGCCGACGGTGATCGCCTCCGGCAGGCGGGCGGGGGACTTCGTGCAGGCGTTCGCCGAGTCGTTGCCGCCGGCGACCACGTAGGTGACGCCCGAGGCGATCGACTTCTTGACCGCGTCGTCGAGGGTGCTGCCGGCCGAGCCGCCGAGGCTCATGTTCGCGACGGCGGGCTTGACGGCGTTCTTGGTCACCCAGTCGACGCCGGCGATGATCTGCGAGTAGGAGCCGCTGCCCTGGCAGTCCAGCACGCGGACGCCGACCAGCTTGACGTCCTTGGCGACGCCGTAGGTCGCGCCGCCGACGGTGCCCGCGACGTGCGTGCCGTGGCCCTGGCAGTCGGTCGAGTCCGAGTCCTTGTCGACGAAGTCGTAGCCGGAGCGGGCGCGGCCGCCGAACTCGGTGTGGGTCGCCCGCAGGCCCGTGTCGATGATGTACGCGGTGACGTTGCTCGCCGGGCCGTAGGTGTACGAGCCGTTGAGCGGCAGCGCCGCCTGGTCGATGCGGTCCAGGCCCCAGGTCGCGGAGGTCTGGGTCGCCTCGATGCTGACGACGCGGTCCTGCTCGACGTACTTGACGGCCGGGTCGGCGGCGAGGCGGCGCGCGGAGGTCGCGCTCATCTTGCCGGAGAAGCCCTTGACCGTGCTGTCGAACCGCGTGTTCACCGAGCCGCCGACCTTGCCCGCGAGGGCGTCGGAGGTCGTCGTCGAGCCGTCCTTCAGGACCACGATGTAGCGGTCCTGGAGCGCGCCTTCCGCGCCGGCGCCACGGACGGTGCCGAGGGCGGGGGCCGCCGAGGCGGCGGAGGCGAAGGAGAAGGAGCCGGCAGCGGCGGCGGTCATGGCCAGGGCGGTGAGAACGCGGCGGTTCAGCATATTTCTACATCCCTTGCTTTCAAGTTTCAGTGGTCATCGCCTTGCAGAAATAAGATTGCGGTCCGTGGGTGGCACGCTCGGGACCCCGCGAGTAGCAGGGAAGTTGCCTGCTCCGGCCCGCGTCACCCGCCCGGGCGGACCTCCCGGGCGTCCTCACGACACCCGCGCTCAGGGCCGCTGACTGCTTGGTCACGCCGGCTTCCGCAGACGCGGAAAGGCCCGCCCGGACGGGGTCCGGGCGGGCCTTTCGAGCGGTTCGGGTCAGAGCTTGACGTTGAAGCGAGGGTCGGCGGCGATCTTCTTGAAGCCGGCCAGGGCCTCCGGGGTGTCGTCCATGCGGATGTCGTGCCCGTTCTGGTCCTTGGCGGTCTCGAAGTAGACCAGGCCCTTGATCTGCGGCATCTTCGCCAGCTGCGGCAGCACCGTGGCGTACACGTCGGCCTTGTTCCTGCCGTCGACCGTCGGGGACGAGTCGTAGACGCCCCACTCGGCGACCATGATGGGCTTGGCCGGGTGGTTGGTGGTGGCCCAGGTGTACCAGCCGGGGAACTTCGCCGGGTTGTTGGTGCGGTTCATCATGTAGTTGAAGTCGCCGGTGTGGAAGCCGCCGGGCTGCGCGTTGTTGTAGGTGTCGACGCCGACCCAGTCCACGACGTCGTCGCCGGGGTAGAGGTCGCCCCACCAGGACATGTTGTTCCACTTCTCGTAGTTCATGTAGGCGACGACGAAGACGGCGTTGGTGACCCCGTTGGCCTTCATGCGCAGCACGGTGTGGCGGAACATCGCGGCGTAGTCCTTGGCGGTCATGCCCGAGCCGGCGGTGGCGACGACGTCGTTCTCCGGCTCGTGGTGCAGGACCATGAAGAACTTCCTGGTGCCGTAGTTGGTCTTGATGAAGGTCGAGAGCCGGTCGATGCGGGCGTCCTGCTCGCCGTCGGCGACGTTGGCCCACTTGGTGCCGTAGGCGACCTTCCAGTTCAGCATCAGGGTGCGCGGGTTGGCCGGGTCGCTGGTCATGGCCATCTCGTTCTTGGTCGGGAAGAGCTCGTCACCCTTGTGGTACGTGTGGTAGACCGTCGACGTCCGGCCGGACTTCTGCTCGAAGGTCTTCAGCGCCTCGTCGCGGGGCACGTCGGAGAAGCCGCCGGCGGCCGCGCCCCACAGCACGCCGCACGACGGGACGAGCTTGGCGTCGACCTTGCAGTCCTTGGCCGGCGCGGGCGCCGGGGTGGTCGGCGCGGGCTTCGTGGGGGTGGCGACCGGCTTGGTGGGGGTGGCGACCGGCTTCGTGGGCGTCGCGACCGGCTTCGTGGGCGCGGGGGCCGGGCGGGAAACGGTCAGGTTCAGGGCGGGCCGGCCGGTGGCGGCCTCGGCGGACCTGAAGCGGGCCGGGACGTTCGCGACCCGGGAGGTCACCGCGAACGTGTAGGTGCCGGCGCCCTTGACGACCGAGCTGACGTCGAAGGTGACGGCGGCCGCGGTGCTCTTGGGCTTGACGGTGCTGACGACCGCGCCGACCGCCGGGTCGTTCTTCGCCGACAGCGCCTTCTCGGTCCACGTCGTGTCGGCGACCTTGCTGATCGACAGTGCGCTCGGCAGCGTCTTGCCGGCGTGGGTCAGGGTCACCGCCGCGCTCTTGACGGTCACACCCGCGCCGGGGTTCGCGACCGTGAACTTCAGGTACGTGACCATCGTGTCGGTGCCCGCACGGCCGGCCACGAGGGTGTCCGAGGCGCCGAAGTTGAACGACGGGCGGCTGCTGGAGCTGTAGCCGTCCTCACCCGCACCGGTCCGGACGATGTCGGTGGTCGCGGCGCCCGCGCTGCCGGCGAAGAAGACGGTGCTGGCGGCGGCACCAATGGTGAGGGCGGCGAGCGGCATCAATGTGCGGGTGTGGCGGCGAATCATCTATGCGGGTCCTTCCGTGGATGACGAATCCTGTGCAGCGGTTGTGCCGTCCGGCGGTTGTCATCCGGACCTCCACAAGATTGGGCGGCCCGGGTTACACCCCTGGTTCGCCGGAAGTTGCCGTTCGGGTGTGCCCCCTTCGAAGCATCCGTCCACAGTGGACACTTGGAGCGTGCACCACGCTCAACGGCAGCTGGCCGGAGGGCTGGTGTCGAGAAGTTGCGGAGGGGGTATGTGGCGTCCATCGGTGATGCATCGGACGAACGGACAGAGTCGGCAACCTGCCTGTGACCAAATGCCAACGCTTACGAACTAGTCGCTCAATTCAGGCGAACGTACTGTTAGGTAGGTAAGGCGCAACACCCAGAAATGCCACATTTCAAGCAGCAGCTGACCGTTTCGACTCGAGGAGACTGAGATGACCCCGATGCTGATCTCGCGCCCGGCCGTTCATGTCGTCCCCGAGCTGACGGGGGAGCGCTGCGACAGCTGCGGTGCCGCCGCCAAGGCTCGCGTGACGTTCGGTGCCGCCGGTGACCTGTCGTTCTGCGGGCACCACACCAACAAGTACGCCGACCGGATCGCCGCCACGGCGGACAAGATCGTGGTCGAGGCGGGCTTCGACTGGCGCGGCTGACGACTTCCGCCGAAGGCGGGTTCTCCTATGGGAGGGCCCGCCTTTTGCTTGCGCGCGTGTTGTCCGTTAGGTGCCGAAAATTCGGATATGTGATAGCTAGCATCGAGGCGTGCGACGCAAGCCGAGCCCATATCCACGCCCCGCCCCCATGATGGGCCGGCCGTCCACGCTGCTCGTCGTCGCCGGTGTCTTCCTGATCGCCTTTTCCGCGTCGGTACCGGCGATGCTGCACCAGGCGTTGTCCGGCTTCGCGATGCTGGTCGCGCTCGGTGCCGCCGGTGCCGCCGTGCTGCTGGTCAGGCAGCGGTCCGGCCGGCTCGAGCAGTCCCTCGCGAGCTCGTCGGCGCGCAGCAAAGGGCTGGAGCGGGAGCTGCGGCAACGCGCCACCCGCGATCCGGTGACCGGGCTGGCCAACCGGCGGCAGCTCACCGCCCGCCTCGACGCGGTGCTCACCGGCGCGTCGCCGCCCGGCGTGACGGTCGCGCTGCTCGACCTCGACGGCTTCAAGGACGTCAACGACACGCTCGGCCACGCCGCCGGCGACGAACTGCTCAAGCAGGTGTCGCACCGGCTGCGGGCCGCGCTGCCGCACGCCGACGTCCTCGCCAGGCTCGGCGACGACGAGTTCGCGGTCGTCTGGCGTGGCGCGGACCACTCCTTCGAGGACGTCTTCGCGCACCTGCGGCCGTCGTACCCGGTCGCCGGGCGCCAGGTGCACCTCACCGGCAGTGCTGGGCTCGTCGCGGTCGGCGACCAGCGCAGCTCCGCCGACGTGCTGCGCGACGCCGACCTGGCCCTCGACGCGGCGAAAACCGCCGGCAAGGACAGGATCGTGCGGTTCGAGCCGGACCTGCGCGCCGCCGCGGCCCGCCACCACGAGCTCGCCGCCGGCCTGCGCCGGGCCCTCGTCTGCGCCGACTCGGAGTTCGTGCTGCACTACCAGCCGGTCGTCCGCCTCGGCGACGAGCGGGTCACCGCGGTCGAGGCGCTGCTGCGCTGGCCGGCCGGCGGGGTGCCGCCGCTCACCTTCATCCCCGTCGCCGAGGCCACCGGCCTGATCGTGCCGCTCGGCTGGTGGGTGCTGCGGCGGGCCTGCACCGACGCGCGGGAATGGTTCGAGCGCGACGGGGTCGCCGTCACCGTCAACGTGTCCGGGCATCAGCTGCGCGAGCAGGACTTCGTGGAGCGGGTCCTCGCCGTGCTGGAGGAGACCGGCCTGCCGCCCGCCGCCCTCGTCCTGGAGCTCACCGAATCGGTGCTGGTCGACGACGCCGAGCGCACCGCCCGTCTCGGCCGGCTACGGGAGCGGGGCGTCCGCATCGCCGTCGACGACTTCGGCACGGGATATTCGTCGCTGGCGTATCTCGTGCACCTCCCGGTCGACATTCTGAAGATCGACCGGACGTTCACGGCGTCGGGCGTGGACTCCACCCTGATGCGGGTGATCCTGCAGCTGGCGGAGGGACTGTCGCTCGCGACGGTGGCCGAAGGGGTCGAGACGACCGCGCAGGCCGCTGCTCTTCGGTCTCTGGGGTGCCAGTACGCGCAGGGCTACCTGTACTCCCGGCCGGTCCCCGCCGGCTCGCTGTTCGCGTGACCTGTCCGTTTGTGCGGTGTCACCCTGTCCGCAACCCGGCGGACACGGCGGTACACCCGCGGGAGCGTGTGATTGGAGGTAGCCGAAGGGGGTACAAGATGACACCGCAGCTCCTGGAACACGTCCGGGCCGAAGCGCTGTTCGTCTCCGACGTGCAGTCCTCCGATCCGATGAGCCCAGAGCGCATCCGCACCGCGGTCATGCGCAGCGTCCGGCGGCACGGCCCGCGCGGCTGCGCTGCCCTGGTCGCCCACGAGTTCGGCGAGCACCCCGACACCGCCGTCAACCGGATGGGCTGGGTCCTGGGCGCCGTACGGCTGGCGTACGCCGGCTGAGGTTTTCTTGTCGTACCTCTGGGTGAGAATCCGGGGTATGAGATTCGTCGAGCTGGCCTCCGTCTCCGCCGCAGTCGCGCGGACCTCGGGGCGCAACGCCAAGATCGACCTACTCGCCGAGGCGCTGCGGAAGCTGGAGCCATCCGAACGCTCGCCCGGCGCCTCGTATCTGTCCGGCGAGCTGCGCCAACGCCAGACCGGCGTCGGCTATGCGTCGCTGCGCGACCTCCCCCCACCCGCCGAGACCCCCACGCTGTCGGTGACGGACGTCGACGAGGCCTTCGCGGCCATGTCCCAGCTGTCCGGCAAGGGCTCCCAGGCCGTCCGGCGGGAGCGGGTCGCCACCCTCTTCGCCGCCACCACCGAGGCCGAGCGCCACTTCCTGATCGGCCTGCTCAGCGGCGAGCTGCGCCAGGGCGCCCAGGCCGGCCTCCTCGTCGACGCCGTCGCCCGCGCCTCCGGCGTCCCCATCGCCCAGATCCGCCGCGCGCTGCTGCTCGCCGGCGACCTGAAGCTCGTCGCCGTCGACGCCCTCTCCGGCGGCGCCGACGCCCTCTGCGGCTATGCGCTCACCGTCGGCCGCCCGCTCGCCCCGATGCTCGCGCAGAGCGCCGCCACCCCCACCGACGCCCTCGCCGACACCGGCACCCCCGCCGCCGCCGACACGAAGATCGACGGCGTGCGCATCCAGGTCCACCGCGACGCCGACCGGATCTCGGTGTTCAGCCGCAGCCTCGACGACCTCACCGCCCGCGTCCCCGTGGTCGTCGAGGCCGTCCGCGCCCTCGACGTCACCTCGATCGTCCTGGACGGCGAGGCCGCCGGCGTCGACGACACCGGCCGCGCCGTGCCCTTCCAGGAGACGTCGAGCCGCGCCGCCCGCCGCGACGGCACCGCCGTGCTCCAGCCGTTCTTCTTCGACATCCTGCACCTCGACGGCACCGACCTGCTCGACGAGCCCGCGTCGACCCGCTGGGCGGCCCTGGAGCGCGTCGTGCCGGCCGGCCTGCGCGTCGAGCGCACCATGCTCGACACCCCTGCCCAGGCCGAGCGGGTCTTCGCCGCCGCCGTGGCCGCCGGTCACGAGGGGCTCGTCATCAAGTCCGCGTCCGCGCCGTATGACGTGGGCCGCCGCGGCTCCGCCTGGGTCAAGGTCAAGCCCCGCCACACCCTCGACCTGGTCGTCCTCGCCGTCGAGTGGGGCCACGGCCGCCGCAAGGGCTTCCTGTCCAACCTGCACCTCGGCGCCCGCGACCCGGAGACCGGCGGCTTCGTCATGCTCGGCAAGACCTTCAAGGGCATGACCGACGAGATGCTCCGCTGGCAGACCGAGCGCCTGCGAGCCCTCGCCGTCGAGGAGTCCGACTGGGTCGTCAAGGTCCGCCCCGAGCTGGTGGTGGAGATCGCCTTCGACGGCGTCCAGAAGTCCCCCCGCTATCCGGGCGGAGTGGCCCTGCGCTTCGCCCGCGTCCTGCGCTACCGCGAGGACAAACGCGCCGAGGAGGCCGACACGATCGACGCCGTCCGCGCCATCCACACCCCATCCCCGGCCCCCGACGCCTGACAGAGCCACCTCCACCCCGCCGCACGCCACTTTCCGCCCGCCGGGGCCGGCTTCCTGTCCACCCGGCCGCGCGCGGCCGCTCGTGCCTGGTCGGCTTGGCGCGTCGTGCCTGGCTGATGTGGCTTCGTGCGCCGACTGGCATGACGCGTCGTGCCCGGCTGATGTGGCTTCGTGCGGATGTGGCTTCGTGCGCCGGCCGGCATGGCGCTTCATGCCTGCTGGCACGACGCTTCGTGCCCGGCGGGGCTTCGTGCCCGGCGGGGCCTTGTGCCCCGGCAGGGGGTCGCGCGTTTCGTCCGCGTTCTGTGCCGTCGCGTGGAAAACATGCCGAGAGCGCATCACCAATGATCCGGAAGACTTTTTGCTGCTCTGGCGACGAAGAGTCTTCCGGATCATGGCGGGGAGCGGTCGGGGCGGGTCAGGCGGGGGTGTCGTGGAATTCGTCGAGGAGGTCTTCCGGTTCGGGGCCGCGGGCCTCTTTGCGGGCCAGGTACGCGAAGCCGTAGAGCGTGAGGGCGGCCAGGAGCCACCACTGCAGGACGTAGCCGGCGTTCTGGAGGGCGTTCTGCTTCTCCGGGGTGACGGCGGTCAGGCCCGGGGCGGGTCGGTCGGTGCTGACGTAGGCGTCATAGATCGCGTACGGCATGGCCGGGGCGATGGCTGACGGGGTGATGCGGCGGATCTCCAGGCGGCCGTTGACCGCGGCCGGGGGGCCGCCGCGGCTCTCCGACGGGCGAAGGCGGCCGAGGATGGTCTGCTCGCCGGGCGGGGCGGCGGGCACCGTGGGCATCGCGAGGGCGCCGGACTCGGCGGGGGCGACCCAGCCGCGGTCGACCAGGACCGCGGTGCCGTCGGGGAGGACCAGGGGGGTCAGGACCTCGAAGCCGACGCGGCCCTCGACGGTACGGCCGCGGACGAGGATCTCGCGGGAGGGGTCGAACCGGCCGGTGACCTGGACGCGGAGCCAGTCGGTGTCGTCGGCGGGGGCGGGGGCCACGGTGCCGGGGGCGCCGGTCGGGCGGGGGGCGACGTCGGTGAGGGGGACGGGGGTGGCCGAGGTGCCCGCCGTGATGCGGGCGTTGATCGACGCGCGCTGGTGGTAGCGGTCCAGCTGCCAGAGGCCCAGGAGCACCATCACGGTCGCCGCGGCGAGGGTCAGCGCGGCGTAGCCGAGCCACCGGGGCGAGGCGAGAAACCGGTACACAAGCAAGCACGGTATCCGGTGCGTTCCGGACAGTCGCTGTGGCGCCCACCCGGTATCGTCCGGGACACACGTTTGCCCCAGCGCCAGAGGAGCATCATGAGCACGATCCCGAGGCTGGTGATCAGCGCGCCATCCTCCGGTCACGGCAAGACTGCCGTTTCCGTAGGCCTGTTGTCCGCGCTGTCGGCCCGGGGTTACCGGGCCGCCGGGTTCAAGATCGGTCCGGACCACGTCGACGCCGCGTATCTCGGGCTGGCCGCCGGGCGGCCGGGGCGCAACCTCGATCCGCGCATGGTCGGTGCGAAGCGGATCGGCCCGTTGTTCGCGCACGGGGCGGGGTCGCTGGACATCGCCGTCGTCGAGGGGACGATGGGACTGTTCGACGGGCTCGCCGGGCGGACCGACAGCGAATCCACCGCCCAGATCTCGGGGCTGCTGCGCGCGCCGGTGGTCCTGGTCGTCGACGTGGGCGCCATGGGGCAGTCCGTCGCCGCGCTCGTGCACGGCTTCCGGGCCTATGACGAGCTGCTGTGGCTCGGTGGCGTCATCCTCAACCGGGTCGCCTCCTCCCGGCACGAGCAACTGCTGCGCGAGGCGCTCGACGACATCGGCGTGCCGGTCCTCGGGGCGCTGCGCCGGCACGCGCTCACCGACATCGGCGACGCCGGCGCGCCGCTGCCGTCGCGGCACCACGGGGTCGCGCCGGTCGTGCACCACAACCTCGACGCCGTCCGGGCGGTCCGCCGGCTCGGTGAGGTGATCGCCGGCGCGGTCGACATCGACCGGACGATGGCCCTCGCGCGTTCCGCGCCCAGGCTCACCGCCGACGCGTGGAGCGCCGCGGAGGAGGTCGCCGCCGCGCGCGTGGCCGAGCCGGCCGTCGCCCGTATCGGCCGCCGCCCGATCATCGGGGTCGCCTTCTCCTACCCGGAGACCGCCGAGCTGCTCACCGCCGCCGGGGCCGAGGTCGTCCCGTTCGACCCGCTGCGCGACGAGCTCCTGCCCGACGGGGTGGACGGGCTGGTCGTCGGCGGGGCGCTCCCCGAGTCCTACGCGGAGGAGCTCGGCTTCAACAGCCGGCTGCGCACCGCGGTCGCCGCCCACGCCGCGGCCGGCAAGCCGATCGCCGCCGAGGGCACCGGGCTCGTCTGGCTCTGCCGCGACTTCAACGGCCGGCCCATGTGCGGCGTCGTCGACGCGTCCGCGCGCGAGACCGACCTCGTCGTCCTGGGCTACCGCGAGGCCACCGCCCGCAGCTCGTCGGTCCTGCTGCCCGTCGGCGCCCAGGTCGTGGGCCACAAGATGCACCGCACGACGATCAGCCCCCGAGCCGGTCTCCAGGCCGCGTGGACCTGGGCGGGCGGGCCGGCGGAGGGCTTCGTCCACCGCGGGGTCCACGCCTCCTACCTGGGCCTGCACTGGGCGGGCACGCCGTCGATCGCGTCGCGCTTCGTGGCGGCCGCCGGCGCGACCGCCACGCCCGTCCACGGTCAGTGGACGACGCCGAGCACGCACCCGTACAACCGGCCGTCCGTGGTGCCGGCGTCGCAGTCCCCGTCCGGCAGCAGCTCCACCCTGCAGCTCCCGGCCGCCGCGACGTCCTCGGCCCCTGGCGGTGCCGGCGGCTCCGCGCCCCTCGGCCTGACCAAGCCCGACCCGAACCGGGCCCCGACCGTCCCTGCCGCCCCGACCGTCCCCGCCACAGCCGCCGCTGCCGTCCCTGCCGCCGCAGCTGCCGCGGTCGCCGCGGCGGCTCCCGCTGTGAGCAGCACCTGGACGGCGCCCAGTGCTCCGCCTGCCGCGCCGGTGTCGGTCCCCGGTCCGGTGTCCGCGCCGGGTGGGTTCTCCGGGCCGCCGGCCGGTTATTCGCCGCCGGCACCCGTCGTGGGCCCCGGCTCGGTGCCCGCCGCACCGATCTCGGCCCCGTCGACATACGTGTCTTCGGCCCCGGCGACGTATGCGCCCCCGGCACCGGCGACGTATGCGTCCCCGGTCCCGGCGACGTACGTGTCCCCGGCGCCGCCGACGTACGCCGGGACCGGAAAAGCCCCGGAGACGCCGGAGGAAGCCGCCGAGGCGCCGACCGCGGCCATCCAGGTCCCGGCCCAGGACGGCGACGGGGAAGCGGAAGGGATCGCTTCGAGCCCGTTCGGGCCGACGAGCCGGGCCGGCGTCGCCCTGGCATCCGCGAGCCAAGCGGCGAGCGTAGGCCAGGTGGGCGTAGGCCAGGCGGCGGGGGCGGGCACTGCGGTGGCGCCCGGGGCCGGTCCGTCCACCGCGACCGCTGGGGCGAGCGTTGGGGTGCCTTCCACCCCGAACGCGCCCGCGGACCCCGCCGAGCTGCCACAGTCTGGGGTTGTGCCGACGACCGTCTCAGCTCCGCCAGCGACCACCCAGCCATCGACCACCGATCCCGCAAGAGCCGCGGCAACCGCGGAAGCCGTGAGCGCGACACCGCAGGAGGTCGGAGCAGCGGAGCCGGCCGGCACCGTCGGGGCGTCCGGGCCGGTGTCCGGGGCAGGCGTCGCGGGGGCGAGGATCGCCGACGGCGGTGGGGTCCAGCCGGTGTCGACGCCGCCGCTGAGCTCGCCGGTCGCGCAGACCGGCAACCCGTGGGCGGACGCGCCGGCCACGTCGTCCGCGGTGCCGGTGTCCTCGGCGCCGATGCCGACCGTGGCCGCGCCCGTGTCCGCCGCGCCCGCCGGGATGACCGCGATCCCCGCAGGGTCGGATCTGGTGGCCGCCGACGAGGCGCCGACCGCGTACCTGCAGCTGCCCGCCCAGCAGAGCGTCCCGCTCGGCGCCGGCGACCACAGCCCCGTCTCCGCGCCGCCCGCCACGGCGGGGGCCGGGGCGGCGAAGGAGGAGGACGGGCCGCCGACGTCGGGTCCGCCCGCGGGCGGGGCGACGGAGGCCGCCTAGTGTCCACCTGGTCGGTGGCGTTGCGCCGCTTCCCGTCGCTGTCGGTGCAGACCCCCAGGTTGTCGGTGCGGCCGCTGTGCGCCGACGACGACAAACGGGTCGGTGAGATCTTCGCCGACCGGCTGGTGCGGCGGTGGTTGCCGATCGCCCAGGACGACCGCAGCGAGTTCGACGGCTACGCGTGGTGCACCGAGCTGGCCGTCGAGCGGCGCGACAGCGGCGCCGGCGACCACTACGGCATCGTGCGGCGCGAGGACGAGCGGCTCGTCGGCTGCCTGTGGACGAAGAACACGGACTGGCTGACGAGGTCGACGGAGATCGCGTACGCGGTGGCCGCCGACGCCCGCGGCTACGGCGTCGCGCCCGAGGCCGTCGACGTGCTCGCGCTGTCGCTGCTGCTGGAGCACCGCTTCCAGCGGGTCGAGCTGCGGGTCGCGCCAGGCAACGTGGCGTCGCGGCGGGTCGCGGAGAAGGCCGGCTTCACCTACGAGGGCCTGATGCGCAACGCCGGGTCGCTGCACAGCGGCCGGGTCGACCTCGAGAGCTGGTCACTGGTCCAGGCCGACATCAGCGCCGGCTCCTGACGAACCGCCGGCCCGTGGCGAACCGCCGGCTCGTGGACGACGAGCCGCCGGTTCGTGAAAGACGAGCCGCCGGCTCGTGAGGACCGTCAGCGATGGTTCTTGAAGACGCGCGGCTTGGCGTTCGCGCCGTACGCGACGATGCTGCTCGGCGGCGTGAACTGGCGGACGGCGGTGCCCGCGAGGGCGTCGCGGAGCGTCTCGGCGACCGTTTCGCGGGGCTTGCCGGCGTTCGCGGAGCCGACCCGGTGCAGCGGGTTGTCCGGGTCGGCGATGAACCCGGCGATCGTCAGGCCCGGCGTCATGCCGACGAACCAGGCGGCCCGGTTGTCGTCGGTGGTGCCGGACTTCCCGGCGACCGGGCGCTGCACGGTCGGGTAGACCCTCGACGCGGTGCCCCCGCCGCCGCAGTCCCCGGCCGCCGCCCTGAAGCCGGTCACACAGCGCGCCGCGTCCATCGCACCCCGCGCGACGTCCGGCGACAGGACCTGGGAGCAGCGGGGGCGCGCCACCGGTACCCCTGCCGCGTCCAGAGCCTCGGAGCCGTCGGGCTGCCTGATGGAGATGACCGGGATCGGCTCGCAGTGGGTGCCGTCGGCGGCGACGGTGGCGAACGCTCCGGCCATTTCGAGGGGGGTGGTGTCCGCGACGCCCAGCGTGAACGCGCCCCACGTCTTCGCCTTGGCGGGGGAGGCCTGGAGCTTGTCGATGCCGGTGCGCCAGCGCAGGCCCAGGCGCTCGGCCATGCGGACCGCCGCCTCGGCGCCGACGCGCTGCTCCAGCTGGACGAAGAACGTGTTGACGGACTTGCCGAAGCCCGACCACATGGTCTGCCGGCCGGTCATGGAGCCCGACGCGTTGGAGGGGCACCAGCTGTCGACACCGCAGCGGGCCGGGCTGTCGCGGCCGGTCTTGTACTTGGACACGAACGTCTTCGGCGAGTTGATCGCGGTGGACAGCGGCATGCCCTGCTCGAGCGCGGCGAGCATCGTGAACATCTTGAACGTGGACCCGGCCTGGTAACCGGCCATGTCGCCGCCACCGAGCAGCGGGTTGACGGTGTTCGGGTAATTGCCGCGCAGCCGCTTGCGCTGCCGTGGGTCGGAGTGCGGGCCGTTGCTGGCCCGGTCCAGGGAGTACGTGCGGTTCACGGCCATCGCGCGGACCAGGCCGGTGCCGGGCTCGACGGCGACCTGCCCGAGCGCGTAGGAGCTGCGGGTCTTCTCCCGCTTCAGCACCTGCGCCTGCGCGATCCCCTGGATGCGTGGATCGAGGGACGTGACCACGGTGTACCCGCCGCGCCGCAGCCGGTCCAGGCGCTCCTGCGGGGTGGCGCCGAGCCCCGGCTGCGCGCTCCACCAGGAGCGGAACATGGCGCAGAAGAAGCCCCAGCCGGCCTTCGTCTCCAGGCAGTCGTTCGGCGGCTCGCTGAGCTTCAACGCGATCGGGGTGGTGCGGGCGGCCGCGGCGTCGGTCGCGCTGAGGTACCCGAGCTGCGCCATCCGGTCGATGACGTAGTCGCGCCGGGCGGTCGCCGCAGCGGCGTCGGTGGCCGCCGGGTCGTACGACGACGGCGCCTGCACGAGCCCGGCGAGCAGCGCGGCCTCCGGGACGGTGAGGTCGGCGGGCCGCTTCGAGAAGTACACCTCGGCCGCCGCGAGCACCCCGTAGGCGCGGTGCCCGAAGTAGGCGACGTTGAGGTACCGCTCCAGGATCTCCGGCTTGCTCATGTGCTTCTCGAGCTCGATCGCGAGCTTCATCTCCCGCAGCTTCCGTGCGCCGGTCTGCTCGGTCGCCTCGGACACCTCGGCCGGGGTGTCGGCGCTGTCGCGCAGCACGTTGCGCACGTACTGCATGGTGAGCGTCGAGGCGCCCTGCGAGACGGCGCCCGCCTTCTGGTTCGCGACGAACGCGCGGGCGACGCCCTTGAAGTCGACGCCGTGGTGCTCCCAGAAGCGGGCGTCCTCGGCGGCGACGATCGCCCGCTGGACGTTGGGCGAGATCGTGTCGAGGGTGGTGTACGTGCGGTACTCCTCGTAGAACTGGGCGAGGAGGGTCGTGCCGTCGGCCGCGTAGACGTGGCTGGTCTGCGCCGGCAGCGACGAGCGCAGCGCGCCGACCGGCACGGCCAGGGCGTCCGTGCCGCGTTTCACGCCGACGCCGGTGAGGGCGACCATCGGGTAGACCAGCGCGGCGATCGCGAGGCCGACGATGAGCCCGGTCCGGACGAGGGCCAGGAATCCGCCGGCCACTCGCAGCGTGCGCGCGATCACATCTCCAAGCTAGGACAAATCGTCTCGGCGTACGCGACGATCGCCTGATGCTGCGCTTCCATGGCGATGCCGAGGTCGCGCCGGGTCTGGTCGACCTGGCGGTCAACGTGCGACAGGAGACCCCGCCGCCGTGGCTCACCGGCCCGATCGCGGCGTCCCTCGCGCATCTGGCGCGGTACCCGGACCGGACGGAGGCGACCGAGGCGATCGCGGCGCGGCACGGCCGGGCCGCGGACGAGGTGCTGCTGACGGCGGGGGCGGCGCAGGCGTTCACGCTGCTCGCGCAGGCGCTGCGTCCTGAGCACGCGGTGGTGGTGCATCCACAGTTCACCGAGCCGGAGAGCGCCCTGCTGACCGCCGGTCACGAGGTGGACCGGCTGCTGCTGGACGTCGAAGATGGATTTGCACTGAAAAATCCGCCGGAATCGGCAGATCTCGTCATCGTCGGGAATCCCACCAATCCAACCTCATGTCTGCATAGATCCGGGCAGATAGCGAGCTGGGTGCGCCCCGGGCGGACCGTCGTCGTCGACGAGGCCTTCGCGGACACGATCCCGGGCGAGCCCGAAACCCTCACCGGCAACCGCGACGTCGTCGTCATCCGCAGCCTGACCAAGACCTGGGGCCTCGCAGGCCTGCGCATCGGCTACGTCCTGGGCCCCGGCGACCTGATCGCCGAGCTCGACCGCCACGCCCCCCTGTGGAGCGTCTCGACACCCGCCCTCGCCGCCGCCCTCGCCTGCGCGTCGCCCCTCGCGGTGCGGACCGAGCGGGCGATCGCCGAGCGCCTCGCGGCCGACCGTGACCATCTCGTCGCCGCCCTGCGCGCCGCGGGTGTCGAGGTCGCCGGCGCGCCGCGCAGCTCGTTCGTCCTGATCAGGGTCGCCGACGGCCGCCGGGTGCGCGAAGCGCTGCGGGCCCGCGGCTTCGCGGTGCGACGTGGCGAAACGTTCCCGGGACTGGGCCCGGACTGGTTACGTATTGCGGTGCGGGACACTGCCACGAGTGACGTGTTCGTCGCCGTGCTGTCGAAGCTCCTTGGAGGATGAACATGCTGGACAAGACGCTGCCGGGGACACTCGCGGCGATCCGGCCGCTCGACGACGAGGCGATCGCGGCGGCCAGGTCGCTGCAGGCCAGGCTCACCAAGCCGCCGGGTTCCCTCGGCGCGCTGGAGATGCTGGCGGTGCGCCTGGCGGGCCTGGCCGGCACCTGCCCGCCGCCGATCCCGCAGCCCGCGGCCCTGGCGATCTTCGCCGGTGACCATGGCGTGCACGCCCAGGGTGTGACGCCGTGGCCGCAGGAGGTCACGGCCCAGATGGTCGCCAACTTCCTGGCCGGCGGCGCGGTCGTCAACGCGTTCGCCCGGCAGTGCGGCGCGAGCGTCACCGTCGTCGACGTCGGTGTGAAGGCCACCCTCGACCCCGCCGACGGACTGGAGATCCGCAAGGTCCGCGCCGGCACCCGCGACCTGAGCGTCGAGCCGGCGATGACCCGCGAGGAGACGCTGCAGGCGATCGAGACCGGCATCGAGATCGCCCAGCAGCTCGTCGACGGCGGCGCGAAGGTGCTGCTGACCGGCGACATGGGCATCGCCAACACCACCCCCTCGGCGGCGCTGATCGCGGCGTTCACGCACGCGGACCCGGCGTCGGTGACCGGCCTCGGCACCGGCATCGACAGCGAGACCCACGCCCGGAAGGTGGCGGTCGTCACGTCCGCGGTCGTCGGGCTGCACGCCGAGGACCCGGTCGACGTCCTCGCCGCGGTCGGCGGTCTGGAGCACGCCGCCCTCGTCGGCTACATTCTGCGGGGCGCGGCGCTGCGCGTTCCCGTGATCATCGACGGGGTCATCGCCGCGTCCGCGGCCCTCGCCGCCGCCGCGCTGGCCCCCGCCGCCACCGCGGCGATGGTCGCCGGGCACCGGTCGGCCGAGCCCGGCGCGAGCGTGGCGCTCGGCTATCTTGAGCTGGAACCGCTCGTCGACCTTGGCCTGCGCCTGGGCGAGGGCACCGGCGCCGTCCTGGCGCTGCCGATCGTGGCCAGTGCTGTCCGCGTGTTGCACGAGGTAGCCACTTTCGACTCAGCTGGAGTTGCCCACAAGTGAACCCATACCCCCTCGGTCTGGTGCTCCAAGGTTTGCGTGTCCTGGTGGTCGGCGGCGGTGCCGTGGCCACCAGGCGCGTTCCCGCGCTGCTCGACGCGGCCGCGGACGTCGTGCTCGTCTCCCCCCACATCACCCCCGCACTGCGGGCGCACGTCGACGCGGGCCGGGTCACCTGGCACGCCCGGCGCTTCGAGCCGTCCGACATCGAGGACGCCTGGCTGGTCCACGTGGCGGTCAGCGACCCCGCCGCGGCCGCCGGGATCAGCGAGCTCGCCGCGGCCCGCCGGGTCTTCTGCGTCCGCGCCGACGACCGGCACGCCGCCACCGCCTGGACCCCGGCGGTGACCCGGCAGGGACCGGTGACCGTGGCGGTGCTCGGCGGCGGCGACCCGGCCCGGGCCGTGGCCGTCCGCGACGCGATCGGTGAGCGGCTCGCCGCCGGTGCGATCGTGGCCGCGACCCCGCCCGAGGCGGCTCCCGGCCGGGTCGCGCTGGTCGGCTCCGGCCCCGGCGACCCGGAGCTGCTGACCGTCCGCGGCCGCCGGCTCCTGGCCGCCGCCGACGTCGTCGTCATCGACCGGCTCGCCGCCGGGCTGCTGCTGGACGAGCTGCGGCCCGAGGTCGAGCTGTTCGACGCCTCGAAGATCCCCTACGGCCCGTCGGCCGCGCAGGAGGAGATCAACCGGGTCCTCGTCGACCGGGCCCGGCAGGGGAAGTTCGTCGTGCGGCTCAAGGGCGGCGACCCGTATGTCTTCGGACGCGGCGGTGAGGAGCTGCTGGCCTGTGTCGCGGCGGGGGTACCGGTGAGCGTCGTGCCCGGCATCAGCAGCTCGATCGCGGTCCCGGCGGCGGCCGGCATCCCGGTCACCCACCGCGGCCTCGCGCACGAGTTCGTGGTCGTCTCCGGCCACCTGGCGCCGTCGCACCCCGAGTCGCTGGTCGACTGGGCCGCCCTGGCGCGGCTGCGCGGCACGATCAGCGTCCTGATGGGCCTGAAGAACCTGCCGGCGATCGCGGCGGTCCTGCAGGAGCACGGCCGCGCGCCGGACACCCCCGTGGCGGTGATCCAGGAGGGCACGACCCGCGACCAGAAGGTCGTGCGGGCGCGGCTGTCCACGGTCGCCGACGCGGTGAAGGAGGCGGCGCTGCGCCCACCGGCCGTCATCGTCGTCGGCCCGGTGGTGGACGCCCTCACCCGTGATCCGGAAGCGTCTTCGTCGCCATAGCGGCAACAGGTCTTCCGGATCACGGGTGAGGGCCTACCGTGCGGGTCAGGAGCGGTCGAGCTCCAGGGCACAGCGGATGAGACCCAGGTGCGAGTACGCCTGCGGGTGGTTGCCCAGGGCGCGCTCGGTCAGCGGGTCGTACTCCTCCGGCAGCAGCCCGGTCGGGCCGGCGCACTCGATGAACTGGGCGAAGAGCTCCTCCGCGTCGGCCCGCCGGCCGGTGCGCAGATACGCCTCGATCATCCAGGTCGTGCACAGGTGGAAGCCGCCCTCGACGCCGGGCAGACCGTCGTCCCAGCGGTACCGGTACACCGTCGGGCCCTCCCGCAGGTCGGCCTCGACCGCCAGTACCGTCGCCAGGAAGCGCGGATCGTCGTCGGCGAGGAGACCGGACAGCCCGATCCACAGCACCGACGCGTCCATCTCGTCGTAGCCGTAGGCGACGGTGTAGGCGCCGAGCTTCTCGTCCCAGCCCTTGTCCAGGACGTTCTCGGCGATGGTGTCGCGCAGCGGCCGCCACGTCTCCGGCACGGGCCGGCCGGCCCGCTCGAAGAGCTGGATGCCGCGGTCGACGGTCATCCAGCACATGACCTTCGAGTAGACGTAGTGCCGGGGCCGGCGGCGCGCCTCCCAGATGCCGTGGTCGGGCTCGTGCCAGCGCCGCTCGACCGCCTCGACCATCTGGTCCATGAGGGCGAAGTCGCCGTCCTCCGGCGGGCGCAGCTCGGCCAGGGTGGTGACCAGGTCGGCGACCGGGCCGAACACGTCGAGCTGCACCTGGCCGTTGGCCGCGTTGCCGACGCGCACCGGGCGGGAGCCCGCGTAGCCGGGCAGCGCCTCGATGACCGCCTCGGGGCCGAGCTCCGTGCCGTCGAGGTTGTAGAGCGGGTGGAGCCGCTCCGGGTGCCCGTCGGTGTTCTCGGCGACCTTCAGCGTCCATTTCAGCAGCGACTCGGCCTCCTCGGTGGATCCGAGGTCCACGAGCGCCTTGGCGGTCAGCGACGCGTCGCGCAGCCAGCAGTACCGGTAGTCCCAGTTGCGCGAGCCGCCGACCTCCTCCGGCAGCGACGACGTCGCCGCGGCCAGGATCGCGCCGGTCGGCTTGTGCCACAGCCCGCGAAGCGTGAGCGCGCTGCGCTTGACCAGATCACGGGCGACCGACGGCAGCTTCAGCGCGTCGGACCAGTCCCGCCACGCGGCCTCCGCGGCGATCTGCCGCTCGTCGAGCCGCACCCGCGGCGGCTCGATCGAGTCGGTGCCCAGCCGCAGCTCCAGCATGGCGGTGCCGCCGGTGGAGCCGAGGTCGACCGTGGCCCGGGCGAGGTCGCTGTGCCCGTCGGAGCTGATCTCCCAGGTGATGCCGGGGGAGTAGAGCACCATCGGCTCGTTGGAGCCGAGCACCAGCAGGCCCTCGTCGCCGATGGGCTGCAGGCGGATGTGCACCTGGCCGAAGTCGGGCCGCGGCACGAAGTCGATCCGGGCCCGGGAGCTGCCCGACAGCACGCGGATGAGCGAGTTGCCGGTGCGGTGGTGGTCGAGCCAGTCGGTGACGGTGAGGCCCGACCAGCGGGTCTCCACCGTCATCGTGCCCGGCCGGTAGCGCTGGCCGAGCGGGATGCCGCCCCGCTCCGGCTGGACCGTGAAGTGTCCCGCGGCGGTGTCGCCGAGCAGGTCGGCGAAGACCGCCCCGGAGTCCGGCTTCGGGTGGCACAGCCAGGTGACCCGGGCGGCGGGCGTCAGCAGCGCGACGGTGTGCGTGTTGGACAGCATCGAGTGCCGCTCGATCGGCACCGCCTGCTCGCCGAAGAGCCACCGCCGCCGGGTGTGCAGCAGCAGCTCCAGCACGCCGACCGCCGCCTCGGCGTCGGTGATGCTGAAGCGGGCGAGCGTGTCGGTGCCGCCCTCGCCGCCGCCGACCTTGATCCCGAGGTCGGGGCCGTGCAGGTGGGCGAAGGCCTTCTCGTCGGTCGCGTCGTCGCCGAGGTAGACGATGGCGCTCGCCGACACCTGCATCCGCAGCGCGTCGACGGCGAGGCCCTTGTCGGTCGGCACCACCGACAGCTCGATGACCTCCTTGCCGGTGGTCACCTCGATGTCGGGCCACAGGGCGGCGCCGCTGCGGACGGCGTCGAAGACCCGCCCGGCGACGTCCCGCGGCGCCGCGCGGGTGTGCACCGCGACGCTGGCCGGCTTGGCCTCCAGGCGCACCCCCGGCTGGTCGCGGCAGATCGCGTTGAGCGCCGCGTGCAGTTCCGCGCGGCGCTGCTGACGCTCGGGCGGCAGTTCGTCGACGTAACCGACGTCGAACTCGGAGCCGTGGCTGCCGACCAGCCGCACCTCGGCGGGGAGGCGCGACAGCGCGGCGAGGTCGCGCAGGGCACGACCCGAGATCACGCCGACGGTTGTCTGTGGCAACGAGGACAACGCGCGGACGGCCGCTACGGATTCTGGGCTGGGGGTCGCCTTCGTAGGGTCGGCGACGATGGGCGCGAGAGTGCCGTCGTAGTCACATGCCACCAGGAGGTTCGGCACGCGGGCAACGCGCAGCACCGCCGCGCGGAGGTCCGGGTCGAGCGAGAGGGCGGTGCCTGTCGCCGAGTGTTGGTTCATGTCCGGCCTGTTCGTGGGAGCGATGGAGGTCGTTTGAGCGATTGACGTGCACACGGCGGTGCAAGGGCGGGCGTGTGCTGAGCGGGATGCTGGTCATGATGCTGCGCCGAGTGCGTCGAGAAACGCGTCCGCCCATGCGCGGACGTCGTGTGAGCGCAGGTGGGAATGCATAGCATGCATCCGTTTGCGCCCTTCGACCGGGTCGACGTGGATCGCACGCATGAGTGCGTCTTTCACCCCGTCGAGGTCGTGCGGATTGCACAGGAATGCCTGACGCAGCTCGGCGGCCGCACCGGCGAACTCCGACAGCACGAGGGCGCCGCCACCGTCGGCGCGGGCGCCGACGTACTCCTTGGCCACGAGATTCATGCCGTCCCTCAGGGGAGTCACCATCATGACGTCGGCCGCGACGTACAACGCGGCCAGCTCAGCCCGACTGTACGACTGATGGAGGTAGTGCACGGCCGGTTGGCCAACTCGTCCGTACTCCCCATTGATCCGCCCGACCTCACGTTCAACGTTCACCCGCAGCGTCTGGTAGTGCTCCACCCGCTCCCGACTCGGCGTAGCCACTTGTACCATCACCGTATCCGGTGCCGTGAGTCGTCCATCCGACAACAGTTCGCGGAATGCCTTGAGTCTTCTCTCGATGCCTTTGGTGTAGTCCAGCCGGTCCACCCCGAGGATGACGGTCTTCGGTTCACCCAGTTCCGTCCTGATCGCCTTCGCCCTGGCCTGCACCTCGGGTGAGGCGGCGAGCCGCTCCATCTCCTCGACGTCGATCGAGATCGGGAAGGCCTCGGCCCGCACCGTGCGGCCCTCGTACTCCACGACGCCGCGCCGCACGCGGGTGCCCAGCAGATGTCGGGACAGTTGGACGAAGTTCTGTGCGCCGAGTGGCCGTTGGAAACCAACCAGATCGGCACCGAGCAAACCCTTGAGAACCTCGGCCCGGCGGGGTAGTTGCATGAACAGTTCGACCGGGGGGAATGGGATGTGCAGAAAAAACCCGATCTTGAGATCGGGCCGGGTCTCGCGCAGCAGGGCCGGCACGAGCTGCAACTGGTAGTCCTGGATCCATACGGTGGCACCGGGTGCCGCGTCGTCGGCGACGGCCTTCGTGAAGCGCTCGTTGACCAGCCGGTAGGCCTCCCACCATCGTCGTTTGAAGATCGGCGTCTCCACGGCGTCGTGGTAGAGCGGCCACAGACTGGAGTTGGAGAAGCCCTCGTAATACCGCTCGACCTCGCCCGCGCTCAGCGCCACCGCGTGCAGCTTCACCCCGCCGGCCTCGAACGTCTCGTCCGGCAGCTGCGAGTCCCCGACGCCGCCCGACCACCCCACCCATGTGCCGTTGCGCTGCTGGAGCACCGGCTCCAGCGCCGTGACCAGGCCTCCTGGGCTTCTGCGGAAACTGATCTCGCCGTCCGGCCCGACGACCTTGTCGACCGGCAGCCGATTGGCGACCACCACGAATGCACTGTCTCCAGCCACGTGTCGTGTCCTCCCCCTGGGTGATCCACCCTCGTACTTTCAGCCTACTGATCCCCGTAGGTGCCTGGCAGCATGCAGCGGGCTGGCTCACAGGTGCGATCCTGCTGGGCATGTCCTCGCACGATGCCTATGCCGAGCCCGAACGGGGCCGGACGCTCACCGTCGTCCTGCTCGCGTTGCTGATTTTGACCGTCATCGGTGCGTTGGTCGGCTTCGTGCTCGGCAACCGGGCCAAGGGCGACGCTGCGTCGGGTCCCGATAGCGGACAGTCTCCACGACCATCGACGAACGTCAGCACGCAGGGTGCCTCGCCCAAGGCCACGCCCTGTCCCGCCTTCATGGAGACCGCGATCAAGCAGCGCGACAGCAACGCGGCCCTGCCCCTCGCCCTGCAGCTCTACATCCGCACCGACAAGCGCGAGGTCTGGATCTGCCGGGAGGCCGACACCTCGGGGTTGTGGTATCAGGGGCACGACAAGCGCAGGAGCTTCTCCGGCGTCGACGGCTCCGGCGAGACGCCCGTCGAGGGCGACAACGGGCTGCTGCTGAGCAGCGTCACGTTCTCCGGCAGCGTGGGCAACGACAAGTACACGGCGACCAACGGCGCCACCACCTACACCGTGTCCCGGGACAAGCTCGCGGTCAGCGGCAACCAGACGCTGAGCGATGACGTGAGGGAGTCGTTCCCGAAGAAGTGACGCCCGATTTGGGGGCGGGACCCGGGCCTGGAAAGATTGGCCCGACGCGAACACAGACTTACCGGAGGTAGGGGCGCACCGTGGCTCAGTACATCTACGTGCTCGAGAAGGCGCGCAAGGCGCACGGCGACAAGGTCGTGCTCGACAACGTCACGCTGTCGTTCCTGCCCGGCGCGAAGATCGGCGTGGTCGGCCCCAACGGCGCCGGCAAGTCGAGCCTGCTCAAGATCATGGCCGGGCTCGACAAGCCGAGCAACGGCGAGGCCCGCCTCATGCCCGGCTACACGGTCGGCATGCTGCTGCAGGAGCCGCCGCTCAACGAGTCCAAGACCGTCCTGGGCAACATCGAGGAGGCGGTCGCGGAGACCAAGGCGAAGCTCGCCCGCTTCAACGAGATCGCCGAGCTCATGGCGACCGACTACTCCGACGCGCTGATGGAGGAGATGGGCAAGCTCCAGGAGGAGCTCGACCACGCCGACGCGTGGGACATCGACTCCGCCCTCGCCCTGGCCATGGACGCGCTGCGCTGCCCGCCGCCGGACGCCGACGTCACCACCCTCTCCGGTGGTGAGCGCCGCCGCGTCGCGCTGTGCAAGCTGCTGCTCGAGGCGCCCGACCTGCTGCTGCTCGACGAGCCCACCAACCACCTCGACGCGGAGAGCGTCAACTGGCTGGAGCAGCACCTGCAGAAGTACGCCGGCGCCGTGCTCGCCGTCACCCACGACCGCTACTTCCTGGACCACGTCGCCCAGTGGATCGCCGAGGTCGACCGCGGCCAGGTCCACGGCTACCAGGGCAACTACTCCACCTACCTGGAGAAGAAGGCCCAGCGGCTGGCGATCTCCGGCCGCAAGGACCAGAAGCTGCAGAAGCGCCTCACCGAGGAGCTGGAGTGGGTCCGCTCCAACGCCAAGGCCCGGCAGACCAAGTCGAAGGCCCGCCTCGAGCGCTACGAGGAGATGGCCAACGAGGCCGAGAAGACCCGCAAGCTGGACTTCGAGGAGATCCAGATCCCGCCGGGCCCGCGCCTGGGCAACCTGGTCATCGAGTCCAAGGACCTGCTCAAGGGCTTCGACGAGCGCGGTGTGCTGATCGAGAACCTGTCGTTCTCGCTGCCGCGCAACGGCATCGTCGGCATCATCGGGCCCAACGGCGTCGGCAAGACCACGCTCTTCAAGACCATCGTCGGCCTGGAGCAGCCCGACGCCGGCCAGGTCCGCGTCGGTGAGACGGTCAAGCTGTCCTACGTCGACCAGAGCCGCTCCGGCCTCGACGGCGACAAGACGGTCTGGGAGGTCGTCTCCGACGGCCTGGACCACCTCATGGTGGGCAAGGTCGAGATGCCGTCCCGGGCGTATGTCGCGGCGTTCGGCTTCAAGGGCCCCGACCAGCAGAAGCCGACGAAGGTCCTGTCCGGCGGCGAGCGCAACCGGCTCAACCTGGCGCTGACGCTGAAGATCGGCGGCAACGTGCTGCTGCTCGACGAGCCGACCAACGACCTCGACGTCGAGACGCTCTCCTCGCTGGAGAACGCGCTGCTGGAGTTCCCGGGCTGCGCCGTGGTCATCTCCCACGACCGGATGTTCCTGGACCGGGTCGCGACCCACATCCTCGCCTGGGAGGGCGACGAGAAGGACCCGGCCAAGTGGTTCTGGTTCGAGGGCAACTTCGAGTCCTACGAGAAGAACAAGGTCGACCGCCTGGGCCAGGAGGCGGCGCGCCCGCACAGCGTCACCTACCGCAAGCTCACGCGCGACTGAGGTGGCCCGCTTCATCTACCACTGCGCCCTGCGCTGGTCCGACCTGGACGCGTACGGGCATGTCAACAACGCGCGCTTCCTCACCCTGTACGAGGAGGCGCGCGTGGCGCTGATGTTCACCGCGGCGAAGAACGCCGGGCTCAGCACGTTCGAGGACGGGATCGTCATCTCACGTCATGAGATCGACTATCTGCGACCCATCGACTACGGCGATCCCGTGCGCATCGAGCTGTGGCTGGAGGAGATCAAGGCGAGTCGATTGACGGTCGCCTACGAGCTCTTCGACGGCGACGCGGTCGCGTCCCGTGCGCGGACCGTCTGCGTGCCGTTCGACCTGGCCGCCGGCCGCCCCCGCCGGGTCAAGGACGTCGAGCGCGAGTTCCTTTCCCCGTGGCTTGGCTGAACGGCTCGGGGGTCCCGGACGCACGGGCGTTCCTGGCCCGGGCGGTCCGCCTCGACGCCGGCGCCGTGGTCCGGCTGCGGCCCGCCGGTGACGACCGGGTCACCCTCTGGTCACGTCTGCCGTGGGGGGTCCTGGTGAGCCGCGGCGTCCCGGGACACGTCGACGGCGATCACACCGTCCTCGCCCGGGAGCTCCTGACGACCCTCGATGACGGTCTTCCCGCATTCCGGGACAGTGAGTGGCGGTGGTCCATCCCGGGCGGCCCCGGCACCGTCGTGGAGCGGATCCCGGGCGCCGACATCAGGCGCGTCGGGGCGGCCGCCGCGGACACGTTGCGGACCGCCGCGGCGGAGGGTGTGGGGGGCCGCGCGGTCGGCTCCAGGGTCCTGCGGGACGCGCTTCTGGATCACGTACCGATCGTCGTGACAACCGACGCCGGAGAACGCGTCGAGATACCGCAACGGCTCGTGCAGGCGGTCGTGCGAATGGGGTTCACGATGAGCGACCGTGCAGTTGCACGAGACTTTGTCGATGTTCGGAAATCGGGTCCATGGACGGCTCTGGCCTGCGCATATGGCTCTGCCTGGCATCGTGCTGCCAAGACTCTTCTCATCGGATAGACGGTGGTAAGACCCTCACCCGAACGGGTGGGGCGAGGGTGAAATTGGGGGCTGCTGAAACTCGTCCGAACGGGTACCGTCCTCTTTCGGGTCCACCGCCGAGCGAAATCACTCGGCGACGGACCGCAATTGCGGGTGGAGGCCACGGGGGAGCTAGGGAGCGCGGGACGATGCCAAAGTGGCCATGGCGTGCCGAGCAGACGGACGGGTCGCAGACCGACACGACCGTCGCGCAACTGGCACGGGAAGAGCCGACTCCGGTGACCGACGCGGTGTGCGGCGGGACCCCGGACGTGGGTGCGGGCGTGATCGCACCGGTGACGTTGCTGCGGGTCGCGGAGGCCCTCGAGCAGCTTGAGATTCGATACCTGACCGATGGGGATGGCAGCCTTCTCGCGCTGTGGGAGCGCCACGCTGTGCTGTTCGCCCTCGAGGGGCCGTCGGACGAGATCCTGGTCGTCCGCGCCAGGCCACACGCCACCGTGCCGCCGGACTGGGCCGACCGGTCCTACCGGGTGGTCAACGAGTGGAACCACACACGCCGCTTCTACAAGGCCTATGTCGGTGACCCCACCGACCGCGGCCAGCTTCCGATCTACGCGGAGATGCAGGTGCCGCTGCTCTCCGGTGCGCACCCCGAGCTCATCGCCGAGCTCGTCGACTGCGCGGCCGTCGTCGCGATGGGTTTCGTGGACTGGCTCCACGACGAGGGCGCCCTGCTCTGACGATGCTGTATGCCCCGCCTTATGCGGACAAGTCCGATAATGGCGGGGCTTCGTACCGGCGAGACTGGCGGCCGGTTCGAGGTGGTCGGCGGGCATGGGACGATAGAGGTCTGATCCCCGCCTTCATGGAGAACGGACGCCTGTGCCACCGACGAACGACCCCGGCGTGAACCGTCCCGGTGCCACCGTGCCGGACAGGATCCGCAACTTCTGCATCATCGCGCACATCGACCACGGCAAGTCGACGCTGGCCGACCGGATGCTGCAGCTCACCGAGGTGGTCGACGCTCGGCAGATGCGGGCGCAGTATCTCGACCGCATGGACATCGAGCGCGAGCGCGGCATCACGATCAAGAGCCAGGCCGTGCGCATGCCGTGGCGGGTCCGCGAGGGCGACCTGACCGGCGAGCAGTTCGTGCTCAACATGATCGACACCCCGGGCCACGTGGACTTCACCTATGAGGTGTCCCGCAGCCTGGCCGCCTGCGAGGGCGCGGTGCTGCTGGTCGACGCGGCGCAGGGCATCGAGGCGCAGACCCTCGCCAACCTGTATCTCGCGCTCGAGAACGACATGACGATCATCCCGGTGCTCAACAAGATCGACCTGCCGGCCGCGCAGCCCGAGAAGTACGCCGAGGAGCTCGCCCACCTGATCGGCTGCGAGCCCGACGACTGCCTGCGGGTGTCCGGCAAGACCGGGGTCGGCGTGGCCCACCTGCTCGACGAGATCGTCCGGCAGCTGCCCGCCCCGCAGCCGGGCGCCGGCGGCGCGGCCCGCGCGATGATCTTCGACTCCGTGTATGACGTGTACCGCGGCGTCGTCACCTACGTCCGGGTCGTCGACGGCCGCCTCGGCGCCCGCGACCGGATCAAGATGATGTCGACCGGCGCGGTCCATGAGCTGCTGGAGATCGGCGTCATCTCGCCCGAGCCGATCAAGAGCGACGGCCTGGGCGCCGGCGAGGTGGGCTACCTCATCACCGGCGTGAAGGACGTGCGCCAGTCCAGGGTCGGTGACACGGTCACCATCAACGCCAAGCCGGCCACCGAGCCGCTCGGCGGCTACAAGGACCCGAAGCCGATGGTCTATTCGGGGCTCTACCCGATCGACGGCTCGGACTACCCGCTGCTGCGCGACGCCCTGGACAAGCTCAAGCTCAACGACGCCGCCCTGGTGTACGAGCCGGAGACCAGCCTCGCGCTGGGCTTCGGCTTCCGCTGCGGCTTCCTCGGCCTGCTGCACCTGGAGATCATCCAGGAGCGTCTGGAGCGGGAGTTCAACCTCGACCTGATCTCCACCGCGCCCAACGTGGTCTACCGGGTGATCACCACCGACGGCACCGAGGTCGCGGTGACCAACCCCAGCGAGTTCCCCGACGGCAAGACCGGCGAGATCTTCGAGCCGACCGTCCGGGCGACGGTGCTGACCCCCAACGACTTCGTCGGTGCGGTCATGGAGCTGTGCCAGGGCCGGCGCGGCGTCCTGCTCGGCATGGACTACCTGTCCGCCGACCGGGTCGAGCTGCGCTACACCCTGCCGCTCGGCGAGATCATCTACGACTTCTTCGACCAGCTGAAGAGCCGCACCAAGGGCTACGCCAGCCTCGACTACGAGCCCAGCGGCGAGCAGGCCTCCGACCTGGTGAAGGTGGACATCCTGCTGCACGGCGAGCCGGTGGACGCGTTCAGCTCCATCGTGCACAAGGACAAGGCGTACAACTACGGCGTCACCATCGCGGGCAAGCTGCAGAAGCTCATCCCGCGCCAGCAGTTCGAGGTGCCGATCCAGGCCGCCATCGGCAGCCGGATCATCGCCCGCGAGACGATCCGCGCCATCCGCAAGGACGTGCTCGCCAAGTGCTACGGCGGTGACATCAGCCGTAAGCGCAAGCTGCTGGAGAAGCAGAAGGAAGGCAAGAAGCGGATGAAGATGGTCGGCCGCGTCGAGGTGCCGCAGGAGGCGTTCATCGCCGCCCTGTCCACGTCGGACGCCCCGACCTCGGACAAGCCGAAGAAGTGAGGCACTGCCCGCGCTGCGGGGCGTCGTCGGACGCCCCGCCGGCGGCGTGCCCGGCCTGCGGCTACGAGACCTTCGTCAATCCCCGCCCGACCGGCACCGTCGTCGTCCTCGACGGCGACCGGTTCCTCGTGATCCGCCGGGCCCGCCCACCCCAGCAGGGCCTGTGGGAGCTTCCCGGCGGCTTCTGCGACGGCTGGGAGCACCCCCGTGACGCCGCCGCCCGGGAGGCCCGCGAGGAGCTCGGCGTCGACCTCGACTTCGGCGCGTTCATCGGCATGTGGATCGGCGCGTACGAGTTCCAGGACGAGACGGTGCCCGTCCTGGACTGTTTCTGGGCCACCCGGGTGCCCGCGGGTGCCGCCATCACCCTCGACCCGGCCGAGGGCAGCGCGCTCGCGTGGGTGCCTTTGTCCGATCCGCCACCTCTCGCGTTCCCCACGATGGAATCGGCGATACGCGAAGTTCGTCGATCGCCGGGGCGTTTGGTCCCCTGAGGTCACGGGCAATAAGAGCGCAACCGCAACTGCAAGACCCCCCTGGTTGAGGCTCTGAAGGAGGACACCGTGACTGTCACCGGAATCATCACGGCACTGATCGTCGGTCTGATCGTCGGTGCGCTCGGGAGGCTGGTCGTTCCCGGCCGTCAGAACATCCCGATCTGGCTGACCATGGTGATCGGTGTGGTCGCCGCCCTGATCGGCACCGTCATCGCGAACGCCATCGGCATCTCCACCAACACCCCGGGTGTCGACTGGGGCGAGCTGCTGGTCCAGGTGATCGTCGCCGCCATCGGTGTCGCCCTCGTGGCCGGCTTCGCAGGCCGTGGCCGCCGCAGCACCCTGTAACACCCGCACCCAGCGTAGGGCCCCCAGCCTCCCCGGACTGGGGGCCCTTTCGCGTCCCCGGCGGCGCCCTGGTGGGTGTTCACGCCCGGCACGGGCGTGGCTGGGCCACCGCAGGCGGCGGGAAAGGGAAGGCCGTCAAGGCCTGACCGTCGTCTGACGGGAGCGACGGAGGTCCGCCACGGCGGACGTGAGCAGGGAATCTTACGGCGAAGGGGCCGTGCACCATCGCGCACGACCCCTTCGGCGGAAGCCAGGGACTAACGGAGCCAGGGGACGGAGCGGTCGAGCAGGCCGCGCGTCTTGAGCTCCTTGCGCAGCGGGATCTCCTCGTCGATGTACCCGTTCCAGTTGATGCCCCAGTAGTTGGCCGTGTGCGTGGCCTCGCCCAGCAGCTGGCGCTGGACGGGGGTGCGGTTGGCCCACCACTCGCCGTCGAAGTCGATCGGCATGTCGTCGAGGTTGCGGATCCACCGGTACGTGTACCCGACGAAGAGCATCTTGCGGGTGACGTCGGAGTAGTTCGGCGACCGCGAGTGCCAGAGACGCCGGTCGAAGATGAAGCAGTCACCCGGGTTGGCCGTGATCTCCACGGTGCCCTCGGGGTCGGGGTTCTCGACCGTGGTGTCCGCGGGGCGGGGCAGCGAGTTCCACAGGTGGCTGCCCGGGATGACCTTCGTGGCGCCCCGGCCGGTCTCCGACAGGTCGGAGATGACGTAGCCGATCTTCAGCGAGAACATCGGCCGCGGCAGGTTGGGGTCCATCGTCTCCGGGTCGGAGTTCTGCCGGTACCCGTCCTGGTGCCAGCCCCACGAGGGGGCCTCCGTCATCGCCGCGGGCGGGGTGATGTCGAGGTGGTTGTGGTGCGTGTAGATGTTCCAGCCGGCCAGGCCCCACATGTACGGGAAGAGGGTCGGCTGGGTCAGCAGGTGCCCGAAGAGCTCGTCGCGGTTGAGGAAGCCCAGCAGGTGCAGCGTGCCGTCCTTCTTCATGCTGCTGGAGCCGGCCGCCTGCTCCTCGGCGTAGACCCGGTCCATGGCCGCTTCGAGCTGTGCCCGGTGGTCTTCCTTCAGAACGTTGCGGACCAGCAGGAAGCCCTGATCCAGGAATTCCTTGCGGTCGGCCTCGCTGATCGGCTCATAGCCGGTCAGACCGCCGTAGTCGGGTGCAGCGGACGTCATGTCCTCCCCTTACTTTCGTCGACCAGGGAACGACCGATGGTAACGCGAGGTGCACACGGGCCCGATCCGGGAGTTGGCTGCCGGACAGTGCGGAAAACCCGTCCGTACGGCCGACAACCTGCGGGTCGTCCACAACGTCAGGGACGGTCAGTAGACCTCGGCGACGACCCGTTCGCCGTCGGCGCCGCCACGCTGCGTGATCCGGGTCCACCCGCCGCGCTTCGCGGTCCACTCCATGTCGTTGAACGCGACCCGTTTGACGCCGTGGTCCTGGGCGTGCGCGACCATCCAGTGCGCGTACTGCCAGCCGGTCTTCTGCTCGCGGACCTTCAGCGCCACCCCGACGAGGTCGGTGACGTCGGCGGTGCGCACGTCGCCCCAGTCGAGCCTGACGCTGGCGCCGAGGGTCTTCGCGGCCTCCACGCCGTGGCTGGAGGCCTCGGTGACGGTGCAGGAGACCGCGCCGGTGGCCTCGCCGCTCAGGGCGCGGGCCATGATCTCCGACTCGTCGACCCACTTCTCGTAGGCCTCGGGGTGGGCGCTGCGCTGGACCTCCTGCGCGGCGTCCGTGACGCGCATCTTCTCCCAGCCCTTGACCTTCAGCAGGGCGGTGTAGAAGGCGTTCGCCGCATACCGCGGGTCGGCGATCTGCTCGGGCTTGCCCCAGCCCTGGCTGGGCCGCTGCTGGAACAGGCCGATCGAGTCGCGGTCGCCGCCGGCGAGGTTCTCCAGCTTCGACTCCTGCCAGGCGGTGGCGAGCGCGACGACCAGGCCCCGCTGCGGCACGCCGCGGCGCAGGCCGACGGCGGTGATGGTCGCGGCGTTGGCGACCTGCTCCGCGTCGAGCGGGACGTCGGCGTCGGCGCCCGACGACGGGGCGCTCGCCGTGCTGCCGCCGGTGATGACGCAGGCGCGGCCCGGCGGCAGCAGCTGCGGCAGGTGATCACCGAGCCGCTGGACCAGCACGTACACGCCGACGGAGCCGACGATGCCGAGCACCATCAGAGCCACCAGCACGTGCCGTGTACGCATCGTCACCTCCTGACCTGGGAACTCGACCAGCGTACGTCCCGTACGCCACGGCATCCCCGCGTCGCACGCGGGGTCGACGCAAGTCGGGCCATTCAGGCGACGCCGTCAGGGATCCAGTTTGCGTCTCTTTTGTCCCGGAACGCGGTGATTCCCTCGATTCCCTCTTCGGAACCGAAATACCGCAGCGAAAGCTCGGTCATCGCCGCGACCTCGTCACTGAACGTGTCGGCTTTGCGTCGCCGGAGGAGCTCCTTCGTCCCGCGCAGGGCGCCGGGCGCACCGCGGACCAACGCCGCGACGAACGACGAAACGGCCTCGTCGACCCCGTCGGCGGGCACGGCGGCCGTGACCAGTCCGATCTCGCGCGCCCGGGCGCCGTCGAACGTCGCCCCCGTCAGGAACAGCTCGGCGGCCGCGCGCGGGGACAGCCGCGGCAGGACAGTGGCGGAGATCACTGCCGGGATCACGCCGATGCGCACCTCGGAGAACGCGAACGTCGCGTCGAGCGAGCAGACCGCGATGTCCGCGGCGGCGATGAGCCCGAGCCCGCCCGCGCGCGCCGGCCCGGTCAGCCGCGCGACGACCGGCTTCGGGCACTCCCAGATCGCGGTCAGCACCTCGCCGAGCCGGTTGATCGGCGGCCGGCCCGACCCGAACGCGGCCGCGGTCTCCTTGAGGTCGGCCCCGGAGCAGAACACGGGCCCGGTGTGGGTGAGCACGACGACCCGCACGGTGTCGTCCCCGGCGGCGGCCGCGAGCGCCGCGAGGAGCTCCTCGATCAGGCCCGTCGACAGCGCGTTGCGGTTCGTGGGGCTGTCGAGCGTGACCGTCGCCACGCCGTGCGCCGTCTGTGACCGTACGAGTGGCATGCGGGCACACTAGTGAAATGCCCGGAACACTGCCAGAAGGCGAGCCGATCCCGACCGACGGCGCGTTGCCCGACGGGGTCGCCGACGCGGCGGGGGAGGCCGGGTTCGGGGTCTACGTCCACGTCCCGTTCTGCGCCACCCGCTGCGGATACTGCGACTTCAACACCTACACCGCCGACGAGGGCGTGCTCAGCGCCGGCTACGCCGAGCAGGTCCTCGACGAGCTGGCCCTGGCCGCCAAGGTGGTCGCGCCGCCGCGGGTGGACACGGTCTTCTTCGGCGGGGGCACGCCGACGCTGCTGCCGCCCTCGGAGCTGGCCCGCATCCTGGACGGCATCGACCGCACGTGGGGCCTGTCCGGCGACGCCGAGGTCACCACGGAGGCCAACCCGGAGTCCGTCGACGCGGCCGGGCTGCGGCGGCTGCGGACGGCCGGGTTCAACCGGATCTCCCTCGGCATGCAGTCCGTCGCGCCGGCCGTCCTGCGGGTCCTCGACCGCCGGCACACACCGGGCCGGCCCGCCGCCGCGGTCGCCGAGGCGCACGCCGCCGGGTTCGAGCGGGTCAACCTGGACCTGATCTACGGCACGCCGGGGGAGCGGCCCGAGGATTTCGCCGCCTCGCTGCGGACGGTGATCGACTCCGGGGTGGACCACGTGAGCGCCTACGCGTTGATCGTCGAGGACGGCACCCGCCTGGCGGCCCGGATGCGCCGCGGCGAGCTGCCGTTCCCCGACGACGACGTGGCCGCCGACCGGTATCTCGCCGCCGAGCAGGCCCTCACCGGCGCCGGCATGACGTGGTACGAGGTGTCGAACTGGTCCCGTGACTCGCCCTGCCGGCACAACGAGCTGTACTGGCGCGGCGGCGACTGGTGGGGGCTCGGTCCCGGCGCGCACAGCCACGTGCGGGGCGTGCGGTGGTGGAACGTGAAGCATCCGCACGCCTACGCCGCGCGGCTGGCCGCCGGGGCGTCGCCGGGGCAGGCGCGGGAGGTGCTCACCGCCGAGGAGCGGCGGTTCGAGGACGTCCTGCTGCGGATCAGGCTCGCCGAGGGCCTGCCGCTCGACGTCCTGGACGCCGGGGCCGTGGACGCGGCCCGGCGCTGCGTGTCCGACGGGCTGCTGGAGGCCGGCGCCTTCGACGCGGGCCTGGCCGTGCTCACGCTGCGGGGGCGGCTGCTCGCCGACGCCGTCGCCAGGGACCTGACGTGAAAAAGGGGCGGCCGCGCCGGCCGCCCCTCTACGTGTGGTGACTACTTGATGAAGCGGAAGGTCATCGGGTAGCGGTACAGCTCGCCGCCGTTGGCCTTCATGCCGGCGATGATCGCGAAGACGATGATGACGATCCACGGCACGATGAGCGTGAGGCCGAACGTGCACACCGACAGCAGGGCACCCACGAACAGGATGATGCCCCACGTGATGTGGAAGTTGAGCGCCTCGTTGGCGTGCGCCTTCACCGTCGGCGACTCGTTGCCCTTGGCCAGCAGCGCGATGAGGGGCGCGATGAAGCCGATGAAGATGCCACCGAAGTGGGCGATCAGGGCCCAGGTCTTCTCGTCGCTGTTGGCGTAGCCGACCGGCGAGGCACCGGGGTAGCCGCCGGGCTGCTGGTAGCCGCCGCCGTACTGGCCGGGCTGCTGGTAACCGCCGGGCTGCTGGTAACCGCCCTGCTGCTGGTAACCCGGCTGCTGGTAGGCGTTCGGGTCCTGGTAGCCCGCGCCGCTGGTGGGCGGCGGGTAGCCTCCACCGGACACCGGCGGCTGCTGGCCGTAGTCGGGGCCCGGCGGCGGATACTGTGCCCCGCCCGGCGTGGAGTAAGGATTGTTGGGGTCCTGCGGCACGCCGTATTCCCCGGGGCGAGGTGGTTCACTCATGGGGGCCACGGTAGGTGCACCGATCAAGTATGGCCAGCGACGCGGCATGACTTCTTTTGGACAAACTTCACGCAGACCGGCGCAATAGCGACGGTTCGTACACATGACGATCATTCCGTGGGCGGCGGGCGCGACGTAGACTGGCACTCGCGAAGTGGGAGTGCCAGTGGCGTCAGTGAGTTCCCGGGGAGGTGCACATGGCCCTTGACGAGCGCAAGCTCGAGGTGCTGCGCGCCATCGTCGAGGACTATGTGGCGACGCAGGAGCCGGTCGGCAGCAAGGCCCTCGTGGAGCGGCACAACCTGCGGGTGTCCCCGGCGACGGTGCGCAACGACATGGCCGTCCTCGAGGAGGAGGGTTACATCCGGCAGCCGCACACCAGCGCCGGTCGCGTGCCCACCGACGCCGGCTACCGGCTCTTCGTCGACAAACTGTCCCGCGTCAAGCCGCTGAGTCCCGCCGAGCGCCGGGCCATCGAGCGGTTCCTGATCGGCGCCGTCGACCTCGACGACGTCGTGCACCGCACCGTGCGGCTGCTCGCGCAGCTGACCCGGCAGGTCGCCGTCGTGCAGTATCCGAGCCTGTCGCGCGCCAGCGTGCGTCACTTCGAGCTGGTGCCGATCTCCACCACCCGTCTGATGGTGGTCATGATCGCCGAGACCGGCCGGGTCGAGCAGCGGCTCGTGGACCTGCCCGGCCCGATCCTGGCCGACGACGTCACCGAGCTGCGCCGCAGGGTCAACGAGAAGCTCGTCGGCAAGCGCCTCGTCGACACCCCGCCACTGGTCGAGGCGCTCGTCGAGGAGGCCGGGCCGGGCCTGCGCCCACCGATGACCGTCCTGTCGACCGTGCTGCTGGAGACCCTGGTGGAGCGCGCCGAGGAGCGGATCGCCCTCGCCGGCACCGCCAATCTCGCCCGCGGTGGCCTGCTGGACTTCCAGGGCTCGCTGCGCCCGATCCTCGAGGCGCTCGAGGAGGAGGTCATCCTCCTCAAGCTCTTCGGCGAGGTCGAGCCGAGCATGACCCGGGTCCGCATCGGCGACGAGAACGAGATCGAAGACCTGCGCAGCGCCTCGATCGTGGCGACCGGCTATGGGCCGGGCTCCATCGTCGTGGGCGGCATGGGCGTGCTGGGGCCCACCCGGATGGACTACCCCGCCAACATCGCCACGGTGCGCGCCGTGGCACGCTACGTCGGCGATCTGCTGGGACAAGGTTGAACCTCATGGACGAGTCAGGGGCATAGGACTCAGTGGCGAAGGACTACTACGGGATTCTCGGTGTCAAGCGGGACTCCACGGCCGACGAGATCAAGCGCGCCTATCGCAAGCTGGCGCGCGAGTTCCATCCGGACGTCAATCCCGATCCTGTGGCGCAGGAGAAGTTCAAGGAGATCAACGCGGCCTACGAGGTGCTGTCCGACCCGCGCAAGCGGGAGATGGTCGACCTCGGCGGCGACCCCCTGGCGCCCGGCGGCGGCGGTGGCGGCCCGCAGGGCGGCGCGTTCGTCGGCTTCCAGGACATCATGGACGCGTTCTTCGGCACGACCGCCAGCCGCGGGCCGCGCCCGCGGATCCGGCCGGGCGCCGACGCGATCCTGCGGCTCGACCTCGACCTGCACGAGACCGCGTTCGGCGTCGAGGCGCCGATCACCGTCGACACCGCGGTCGTCTGCACAACCTGCACCGGCGCCGGCACCGCGCCCAACACCCACCCGACCACCTGCGAGATCTGCGGCGGCCGCGGCGAGGTCCAGTCGGTGCAGCGCACGTTCCTCGGCCAGGTCGTCTCGGCCCGCCCGTGCTCGGCCTGCCAGGGCTTCGGCACCGTCATCCCGCACCCGTGCGCGACCTGCGGCGGCGACGGCCGGGTCCGCACCCGCCGCACCCTGACCGTGAAGATCCCCTCGGGTGTCGAGGACGGCATGCGCATCCGCCTCGCCCAGCAGGGTGAGGTCGGTCCCGGCGGCGGTCCGCCCGGCGACCTGTATGTCGAGATCCACGAGCGCCCGCACGACGTCTACTCCCGCAAGGACGACGACCTGCACTGCCGGGTCACCGTCCCGATGACGGCGGCGGCGCTCGGCACCCGGCTCACGATCAAGACCCTCGACGGCGAGGAGACGGTCGACGTCAAGGCCGGCACCCAGCCCAACCAGACCCTGCGTATCCGCGGCAAGGGCGTCCCGCACCTGCGCGGCACCGGCCGCGGCGACCTGCACGTCCACCTCGACGTGCGCACCCCGACGCGCCTGGAGCCGGAGCAGGAGAAGCTGCTGCGCGACTTCGCCCGCACCCGCGGCGAGGAGGTCGCCGAGCTGTCCAAGCAGGGCGGCTTCTTCTCCAGGGTGCGTGACGCCTTCAACGGGCACGCGTGAGCGGCCGGAGCGCAGCGCAGGACGCTCACGTGTGTGGTGCCGGTTCTGGCGTGACAGCGTGAGCCTGCCGCTCTTCCTGGTCCCCGATCTTCCTGACGGGGACCGGTGGCGGCTGGACGGTCCTGAGGGCCATCACGCGGCCAACGTGCAGCGGCTCTCCGCAGGGGAGTCGCTGCTGTTGTCCGACGGCCGCGGCGGCCTGCTGCACGCCGTCGTGTCGGCTGCTGCCAAAGGCGCCCTCGATCTCGACCTCGGGGATTCGACGTTCGTGCCGGCCCACGACCCCCGGATCACGGTCGTGCAGGGCATCGCGAAGGGGGAGCGGGCCGAGCTGGCCGTGCAGCTGATGACGGAGCTCGGCGTCGACCGCATCGTCCCGTGGCAGGCGGCCCGCAGCATCGCCCGGTGGAAGGACCCCAAGCCGCTCGAGCGGTGGCGCGCCACGGTCCGCGAGGCGGTCAAGCAGTCCCGCCGCGCCTGGCTGCCCGAGGTCACCGACGCCCGCACCACGAAGCAGCTCACCCTGTCCGGCACGGTCCTCCTCCTGCACGAGGAGGCGTCGGTACCGCTGTCGGAGGCCCCCCTCGACGGCGACATCACCCTGGTCGTCGGCCCCGAGGGCGGTATCGCGCCCGAGGAGCTGGCCGCGTTCCCGGACGCCCTCCCGGTCCGCCTGGGCCGGGAGATCCTGCGCACCTCGACTGCCGGCGCCGCCGCCCTGGCGGCCCTGTCGATCCGCCTGGGCCGCTGGTAGGTCTTTCCGTGATCCGGAAGACGTTTCGTCGTCAAGGCGACACGAAGTCTTCCGGATGATGAGTAAAGGGGGTCAGCGGAAGTAGTCGCGGTGGTGCACCGCCACCGTGTCGCCCGCCGCGGCGAACGCGTGCGCGGCCGCCTCGCCGATGCCGCGGGAGGCGCCTGTCACCAGGACCTTGCGCCCGGGCCGGGTCGATGTCACGGCAGCACCCTACAAGCCGCCTACGATGCGAGCTGTGACTGATGACTGCCTGTTCTGCCGCATCGTCGCGGGCGAGATCCCGGCGACCGTGGTCCACGAGACCGACGACACCCTGGCGTTCCGCGACATCGACCCGAAGGCGCCGGTGCACGTGCTGGTCGTCCCGAGGGCGCACCACACCGATGTCGCCGCGCTCGTCACCGCCGACCCGGCGCTCGCCGGGCGGGTCCTCGCGGCCTGCGCCTTGGTCGCGGAGCAGGAGGGCCTGGCCGGGGACGGCTACCGGGTCATCTTCAACACCGGCCGGTTCGGCGGCCAGGAGGTCTTCCACGTGCACGGGCACGTCGTCGGCGGCAAGCCGCTCGGCCGGATGCTGTCCGCATGACGGCGCACGAACGGTACGAGCGGCTCGTCCGGCAGGTCCAGGCCGACGCGCGCGTCCCGGCGCTGAGCGTGGCGATCCACCGGGCGGACCGGCCGCTGTGGACGTTCACGGTCGGCACCGACGTCGACGCGCACAGCCAGCTGCGGATCGGCTCGGTCACCAAGACGTTCACCGCGGTGCTGGTCATGCAGTGCCGCGACGAGGGGCGCCTCGACCTCGACGACCCGGTCTCGCGGCACCTGCCGGTGAAGGCGCACGGCGACCTGACCGTCGGCCGGATGCTGTCGCATCTGTCAGGGTTGCAGCGGGAGCCGTACGGCGACGTCTGGGACACCATGCAGGCGCCGGACGTCGACACGCTGCTGGACCAGCTGGACCGGGCCGAGCGGGTGCTGCCCGCCGGCCGGCGCTTCCACTACTCCAACCTGGCGATCTCGCTGCTCGGGCACCTCGTCGGGCGGCTGCGCGGCGGCACCTGGGAGGAGGTGCTGCGGGACCGGATCCTCGACCCGCTCGGGCTGGACGACACCGCCGTCACGCCGGCCCGCCCGGTCGTCGGCTACCAGGTCGACGCCTGGTCGGACTACGCGCACCCCGAGCCGCCCGACGACTTCGGCGCGGTCGGCCCGTCGGCGCAGCTCTGGAGCACCGCCGCGGACCTGGCGAAATGGGCGGCGTTCCTGGCCGACCCCCGCGCCGTCGACGCCGCCGGCGCGGTCCTCGCCGCCGAGACGGTCGAGGAGATGCGGGCGCCGCGGGCCGTCACCGACGACGTCCTGTGGGCGCGCGGGCTCGGCCTCGGGCTGATCCTGCAGCCGCAGCCCGGCACCGAGCGGATCGTGCACGTCGGCCACGACGGGGCCATGCCCGGCTTCCTCGCCGGCGCCTACGGCCGGGTCGGCGGCGCCGCGACCCCCGGGGCGTTCGGTGCGGCGGCCCTCGGCTCGTCCGGCACCGCCGGTGAGGTCATCGACCTCGCGCACCAGCTGCTCGCCGCGGCGGTGGAGAGCGACCCCGCCGACATCGCGCCGTGGGTGCCCGCGCCGCCCCCGCCGCAGCGGTACCGCTCGGTGCTCGGCCGCTGGTGGGGCGAGGGCTTCGAGTACGTCTTCAGCTGGCACGCCGGCACCCTGCAGGCGCGGGCCGTGGACCAGCCGGGCAACCGGCCGCCGGCGGTGTTCGCGCCGGTGGACGGCCAGCCGGACGTGTTCCGGACCGTGTCGGGACGGGAGACGGGCGAGCTGCTGCGGCTGACCCGCGCCGAGGACGGCACCGTGGAGCGGCTGCACTGGGCGACGTACCGCTTCACGCGCGGGCAGGAGACGTTCGACCGGCACCGGTTCTAAGGCGTGTTTGGTAAGTGGGGTCGGAGCGAGGCGAGGTCCAGGCGTCGGCTGGGGCCGCGCTGGGCGCGCTTGGATACCGGTGTTGTATCCAGGTGTGACCGGCGTGGTTCCAGGCGGCGTCTGGACCCGCCGCAGCCCGGCATCCACTTACCAAACACGCCTTAGCGGCTGATGACGGTGAACACGGCCCCGTTCGGGTCCACGACGACCGCGATGCGGCCGTGCGGGGAGTCGAACGGGCCGTGCTGCACCTGGCCTCCCGCCGCCCGGACCCGGTCGGCGACGCGGTCGGTGTCGGCGGCGGCGAAGTACACCATCCAGTGCGGCGGGATGCCCTCCCACGCCTCGGTCATCGTGAGCCGGCCCGCGACCGGGTCGGCGTTGCCGAGGCTCCACGCCGTGTAGTCGAACTGTTCCTCGGCATCGACCCGGGCCTGCCGGTAGCCGAACAGCCCCTGGTAGAAGACGTCGACGGCGGCGGGGTCACGGGTGTTGACCTCCGCCCAGCACAGCGCGCCGTCCTCGTCGAACAGCTGCGAGCCGGTGTGCTGGCCGGGCTCCCACGCGCCGAACGCGGCGCCGGACGGGTCGAGGGCGAAGAGCATCCGCCCGTTGTTCGGGATGTCCATCGGCGCGACGATGACCTTGCCGCCGCCCGTGTCGACCCGCCGGGCGGTGTCCTCCAGGTCATGTGACATCAGGTACAGGCTCCAGGCGGCCGGTGTCTGCTCCGCTCCCGGCATCGGCGGGCTCATCCCGGCCACGACCTTGCCGTCCTTGAGGCACATGACGTAGTGCCCGAAGTCGGCGCCGGTGTCTGTGGCCGGGTCTGAGAACGTCCAGCCGAACAGCGTCGAGTAGAACCGCTGGGCGGCGGTGAGGTCGGGGGCCACCAGGTCCGCCCAGCAGGGCTCACCGTCGACGTATCCGCTGCGCTCGACCATAGGTGCAGGCCCTCCCTGTCGATGTCGTCACCTGCCTCAGTACCACCGTGGAAGCGGGCCTGTCCGGACTTTCGGGCACGATTGACATGATCGGGCGACACTCATCCGGATATACCTTGCATATGGCATGAAAAGGGCATCGGCAAGAAATGGGAACGGCTTCAGCGGCGGTCAGCCGATACCATGAAGAGCCTGGACATGAAGCCAGCAGGAGCGAGCCCGGAAGCAGGTGCTTGAGGCCCTACGCGGCCGACGTATGACCGAGACCCCGACCCCCGCACCGGCAGTGTCGTCGGAGCCGCCCGTGCGGGCCATCAGCAAGATCACGGTTCCCGATCCGCACACGATGGTCAGGCTGCTCGGCGCGGGAGACGAGATTCTCAAGCTCGTCGAGCGGGCCGTCAACAGCGACGTGCACGTGCGGGGCAACGAGATCACCATCACCGGCATCGCCGCGGACAACGCGCTCGCGGAGCGCATCTTCGGCGAACTCATCGAGCTGGTCCGCAAGGGGGAGACCCTCACTCCGGACAACGTCCGGCGGACCGTCGGCATGCTCCAGCAGAACACCGCCGAGCGCCCCGCCGACGTGCTGACCCTCAACATCCTCTCCCGTCGCGGCCGCACCATCCGGCCCAAGACCCTCGGCCAGAAGCGGTATGTCGACTCGATCGACCAGCACACGATCGTGTTCGGCATCGGCCCGGCCGGCACCGGCAAGACCTACCTCGCCATGGCGAAGGCCGTCCAGGCGTTGCAGGCCAAGCAGGTCAACCGGATCATCCTGACCCGCCCCGCGGTCGAGGCCGGCGAGCGGCTGGGCTTCCTGCCCGGCACGCTCTACGACAAGATCGACCCCTACCTGCGCCCGCTGTATGACGCGCTGCACGACATGCTCGACCCGGAGTCCATCCCCAAGCTGATGGCCGCCGGGACGATCGAGGTCGCGCCCCTCGCGTACATGCGCGGCCGGACCCTCAACGACGCCTTCATCATTCTCGACGAGGCCCAGAACACCACGCCCGAGCAGATGAAGATGTTCCTGACCCGGCTCGGCTTCGGCTCGCGGATCGTGGTCACCGGCGACGTGACGCAGATCGACCTGCCCGGGGGCACCCGCAGCGGCCTCAGGGTGGTCCGTGAGATCCTCGGTGACGTCGAGGACGTGCACTTCGCCCAGCTCGGCAGCGCCGATGTCGTGCGCCACCGGCTGGTCAGTGAGATCGTCGACGCCTACGCCAAATGGGACGAGGCGCAGGAGGCGCAGCAACAGCCTCCGGTGCGCGCCGTCCCGGACCGCGGCCGACGCAGGTAAGCCCCCTTCAATCAGGAGCAGTTGTTGTCCATCGAGATCGCCAACGAGTCCGGCGTCGACGTCAACTCCGACACCATTCTGGCGGTGGCCCGGCACGCACTCGACGAGATGGGGGTCAACCCGCTCGCCGAGCTGTCGATCCTGGCCGTCGACGTCGAGTACATGACGGAACTTAACCACCGCTGGATGGACGGCGACGGCCCGACCGACGTGCTCGCCTTCCCGATGGACGAGGGCAGCGTCGACCACGGCCCCGGTGAGGGCGGCGGCGAGCCCGCGCTGCTCGGCGACATCGTGCTGTGCCCGGAGGTGGCGGCGAAACAGGCCGCGACCGCCGGGCACGCCACGATCGACGAGCTGGCGCTGCTCACCGTCCACGGCATCCTGCACCTGCTGGGCTACGACCACGCCGAGCCCGAGGAGGAGGCCGAGATGTTCGGCCTGCAGGCGCGGCTTCTGGAGAGCTGGCGCAAGTGAGTGACGTGACCTTGCTGACGACGGCCGCCGGGCTGGTCGTGGTGGCAGGGTTGTTCGCGATGTCCGACGCCGCGCTCAACGTGGTGTCGCCGGCCCGCGCCCACGAGCTGGCCCGCGAGGGCAAGCCCGGCGCCAACGCCCTGCAGGTCATCGCGGCCGACCCGGCCCGCTACATCAACCTGCTCCTGCTGCTGCGGCTGCTGTGCGAGCTCACCGCGACCACGCTCGTCGCCCTGGTCACCGCCGCGGCGGTCGGCGGGGACCGCGACTGGCTGGCCGCGCTCATCACGGCCGGCTCGATGACGGTGGTGAGTTTCGTCGTCGTCGGCGTCGGCCCGCGCACCCTCGGCCGGCAGCACGCCTATGCCGTGGCCCGGATCGCGGCGCCGCCGGTCCGCTGGCTCGGCACGGCGCTGGGCCCCCTGGCCCGCCTGCTGATCCTCATCGGCAACGCGGTCACGCCCGGCAAGGGCTACCGCGAAGGCCCCTTCGCCACCACGATCGAGCTCCGCGAGCTCGTCGACCTCGCCGAGCAGCGCGGCGTCGTCGAGCACGGCGAACGCGACATGATCCACTCCGTGTTCGCCCTCGGCACGACGATCGCCCGCGAGGTCATGGTCCCGCGCACCGAGATGGTCTGGATCGAGACGCACAAGACCGTCCGGCAGGCCCTCATGCTCGCCATGCGCAGCGGGTTCTCCCGCATCCCCGTCGTCGGCGAGAACGTCGACGACGTCCTGGGCATCGCCTACCTCAAGGACCTCGTCCGCCGCACGTCCGGCGGCGACGCCACCGCGGGCGATATCCCCGTCGCCCAGATCATGCGCGACGCCACCTTCGTCCCCGAGTCCAAACCCGTCGACGACCTGCTCCGCGAGATGCAGGCCGCCCGCACCCACATGGCCGTCATCATCGACGAATACGGCGGCACCGCCGGCATCGTCACCATCGAGGACATCCTCGAGGAGATCGTCGGCGAGATCACCGACGAGTACGACGTCGCCGAACGCCCCCCGATCGAGGAGCTCCCCGACGGGGCGTACCGCGTGACCAGCCGCCTGCCCGTCGAGGACCTCGGCGAGCTGTTCGACGTCGAACTGCCCGCCGACGAGGTCGAGACCGTCGCCGGCCTCCTCGCCCAGGCCCTCGGCCGCGTCCCGATCCCCGGCGCGACCGCCGTCGTCGGCGGCCTGGTCCTCGTCGCCGAGGGCACCACCGGCCGCCGCAACCGCATCGACACCCTCCTCGTCCGCCGGGCCGACCCCGAGGACGAGGAGCACGCCGGCCACGACAGCGAAAGGCAGCACGCCGATGCCTGAGTCCGACCTGTCCGCGGAGGACACCAAGTTGGTCACCCTGGCCCGCGCGGCCCGCGCCCGCACCGGCGCCGTCGAGGGCGCCGCGGTCCGCGACGGCGACGGCCGCACGTACAACGCGGCCTCCGTCGCCCTGCCGTCCCTGTCGCTCACCGCCCTGCAGCTCGCGGTCGCGTCGGCGGTCGCGTCGGGCGCCGGCAAGCTCGAGGCCGCCGCGGTCGTCACGGAGGCGTCGTCCCTGGACACCCTGGGCCACGCAGCGGTCCGCGACGTCTCCCCGGCCGCCCCCATCCACCTGGCCGCCCCGGACGCCACCGTCTTCGCCACCGTCACCGACTGACAGGCGGATCAGCCATGATCCGGAAGAGTTCTGGTCGCCAGGGCGGCGAAATGTCTTCCGGATCACGAGCAGAGGGAGTCTGAGCCGTGCTGCAGCGGTACGACCCACGCAACGCCGACATCCGTTACTGGGTCGACGGGGTGCTGCGGCACCGGGACGAGCCCGGGATCTCGCCGTTCGACTCCGTGGTGCAGGGCGGCGACGCCGTCTGGGAAGGGCTGCGGGTCTACGACGGCGGCGTCTACGGCCTCGACGAGCACCTGGCCAGGCTCCGACGGTCGGCGCGGGCCCTCGGCTTCGAGCGGATCCCGGACGACGACGACATCGTCGCCGCGGTCCGGGCGACGCTGGAGGCCAACGGGATGCGCGACGGCGTCCACGTGCGCCTCACGCTGACCAGGGGCGTCAAGGTCACCAGCGGCATGGACCCGCGGCTCAACCAGGCGGGCTGCACGCTGATCGTGCTCGCCGAGCACAAGCCGCCGGTGTACGACACGGGCGGCCTCACCCTGGCCACCGCCAGCGTGCGGCGGCCGGGCCCGGACGTGCTCGACCCGAAGATCCACCACAACAACCTGATCAACTCGATCCTGGCGAAGATGGAGGCGAACCTCGCCGGCGCCGACGACGCGATGATGCTCGACGGCCGCGGGTTCGTCGCGGAGACCAACGCCACGCACCTGTTCGCGGTGTACGGCCAGGGCCTGGTCACGCCGCGGGCGGTCGCCTGCCCGGAGGGCATCACCCGCGACACCGTCATCCGGATCGCGCCCGGCGAGGGCCTGGGTGTGGCGGTCAGGGACGTGTCGCAGGTCGAGATGTACACCGCCGACGAGGTCTTCTGCACCGGCACCATGGGCGAGATCGCCGGCGTCGTCCGCATCGACGGCCGCCCCATCGGCGACGGCACCGTGGGACCGGTCACGACGAGACTGGCCGCGGCCTACCGGGACTTCGCGAGGAGCAACGCTCAGAGGCTGTGGGCCGACAGCTCCGAGTAGAGGGCAGCGGCGGCGTCGACCAGCCACCGCAGGTGCGGCGGCACGTCGGCGGGCCGTGGGTCGTACGCGGCGAACCCCGTCGACGCCTCGACCGCCGAATACCAGTGCGGCGCCCACACCCCGTCCGTGGCGCGCCGCCCGGCCGGCCAGGCGAGCATCGCCGGGTCCCAGCCGATGCCGAGCGCCTCGCAGAGCCGCGACAGCGTGCCCGCGGGGTCCCGCAGCACGTCCGCCGCGTCGACGACCGGGCCACCGTACGCGCGGAAGATCTCCACCTGCCGCTCGTAACCCAGGTCCGCGAGGGTCGGCTCGCCACGCACCTTCGAGTACGACGCGACCACGTAGGCGGGATCCCGGACGAGGAACGCGTTGCGCACCGAGCCGAGCCAGTCCCGGCCGACGTCCGGCAGCAGGTGGTGGGTCATGTGCTTCTGGTAGTGCACCGCCGCCGGTACATGGGCCAGCAACGACGACACGGCAGCCGCCGGGTCCACCGGCTGGGACGCCAGGATCTCCTCGCGGCCGGGGTGCTCGATGCCGGTGGCGGCCAGGTAGTGCGCGTACAACGGCTCGTCGACGACGACCGTGTCCGCTCTCGCGCCGAAGCTGCGCATCATCGCCGTGGAGATGTTGCGGGGGCCGGACCACATCGCCACTCGTACCGTCATGGCTGACGAGGGTAACCGACGTGGCTTTCCGCCAGTTTTACTGCTGTATGTGACGGAATCCTGGTGCGCGTCGATGCGATCCACTCGGGCTTGCGACGCTTACTGTCGGATGCGGAGCCCTGCAGTGCGCCCGCCCCGCCACCAGGCCTACTGGGTACAACGCAAGTAGCCGACGGACAGCACTGCGCGGGAAGGAAGGGGCCGGTCGATGGACCTGCTGATCGACGTGCGTGTGGCGCGACGAGATTCCATGACGTCTTGCGACGCTCGGGACCGGACGGTCCGGCTGCGGGCCGACCACTCCGGGACGGTCGCCGACCTGATCGCCGCGCTCCTGGCCGACCTCGACCCCGCCGAGCGGCCGCAGCAGGCGACCTGGGCCTGGAACCTGCGCACCGGCCGGCGGCTCGACCCGGCCCGCCCGCTCGGCGGGCAAGGGCTGCGCTGCGGCGACACGATCGTGCTCGGCCCGCCCGAGCAGGCACCCGACGCGCCGGTCCCGGCCGACGAGCACCGCTTCGAGCTCCTCGTCGTCGCCGGCCCCGACGCCGGCCGGTGGCTGCCGCTGCCCGCCGGCGAGTTCGTCATCGGCACCGACCCGTCCGGCGACCTCGTCCTCGCCGACCCGTCCGCCGGCCGCCGCCACCTGCACCTCGGCATCGGCAGCCACGAGGTCGCCGCTACCGACCTGCGCTCACCGGCCGGCACCGGCATCGACGGCGAACCCCTGACCGGCACCGTCACCCTCACCCCCGGGCAGCTGCTCCGGCTCGGCGACACCCTCGTCACCGTCGAGGAGGTCCCAGCGTCCGACGTGCCCGCCGGCCCGCCACCGGCGGTGTGGCTGCCCGCGGTGCCGCAGCCGCCGAAGAAACGCCGTCTCGCGTTCCGGCGCTCGACCCTCGACCCGGTCGCCGAGTTCGCCGCCGCCGTCGAACGCGCCGAAGCCGACGCCGCCGTCAAGCACCGGGCGGTCCTGCGGATGCGGCGGGCCGCGACGCCGAGCCTGGCACACCTCGCGCGCGCCGCCGACCGGTTCGCCGGCGGCATCGACAACCCGGAACCCCGCCAGGGCCGCGGCGAACCCCGCGACACCGACGACACCGCGCCGCCGAGGACCGGCGGGCTGTGGACCCGCCGCCCCGACGACCGCGACTTCCTCACCCTGCGGCTGCGGACCGCCGACCTGCCGGGCCGGCTCCGCTTCGAACAGCCACCGGCCGGCCCCGGCGCCGACCCCGCCCACGTCGAACGCACCGACGCGCTGCGCGAACGGCACGCCGTCGACCGGGACGTGCCCGCCGAGGCCGACCTGCGGGTCCTCGGCGCGCTCGGCGTCACCGGCCCCGCCGAGGTCACCGACGGGGTGCTGCGGTCCTGGCTGACCCAGCTGGCGACCCTCGCCAACCCGACCGACCTCGCCGTCGTCGTGCTCAGCGACGCACCCGGGTGGACGTGGACCGGCTGGCTCCCGCACACCCGGACCCTGACCGCCGCGATCGCTCCCGGCGCCCGGACCATCGCCGCCACCGAGGAGGACCGGGCGCAGGTCCTGGCGCTCGTCGAGGCCCTGCAGCGGCAGCGGCGCCGGGGACGGCACGCGATCGCCGAGTCGTTCGTGCCGCACGTCGTCTTCGTGCTGCCCGATCCGTCGCTGGTGCCACCGGCGTCCCTGACCCGGCTCGTCGAGGAAGGACCCCGCTGCGGGATCAGCCTGCTGGTCGGCGCCCGGACCCGGGACGAGCTCCCACCGGGCGTGTCGGTGCAGGACGGCGAGCCGCTGCGCGCCGACGTCGCGTCCCGGGTCGCGCACGCGCTCGCCGCCACCCCCGACGCCGCCGGCAGCGCCGCGCCGCGGGTCGCGCCCCTCGCCGAGGTGCTCAACCTCACCGACCTGAGCCCGAGCGCGATCGTCAAACGCTGGGTGCCGTCGACCCGCGACCGCGGCCTCGCCGCCCCGATCGGCCTGGGCGGCACGGCGTCCGGCGGGGTCGGCCCCGTCACCGTCGACCTGCGCCGCGACGGGCCGCACGGCCTCATCGCCGGCGTCGGCGGCTCCGGCCGGTCCTGGCTGCTGCGCTCCTACCTCGCCGCGCTCGCCGCGACGTACCCGGCGAACCGGCTCACCTTCGTCCTCGTCGACATCCCCGGCGGCACGTTCTCCGAATGCGCCGACCTGCCGCACACCGTCGGCGTCTTCACCGACACCGACGCGCACCAGGCCCGCCGCGTCCTCGTGTCCCTCAACGCCGAACTGCGCCGCCGCGAGGCCATCCTGCGCCGGCACTCGGTCAAGGACATCGTCGAGATGGAGCGGAAGTTCCCGGCCGCCGCCCCCGCGAACCTCCTCGTCGTCGTCGCCGAGTTCGTCGACGCGCCCGCCGACTTCGTGCCCGGCCTGCGCGAGCTCGCCCGCCGCGGCCGGCACGCCGGCGTCCACCTGCTCCTCGCCACCGCGAAGCCGCACGGCGCCGTCGACGACGACCTGCGCGCCGAGACCGATCTGCGCATCGCGCTGCGCGTCGAGGAGGAGGCCGACAGCCTCGAGGTCCTCGAGCGGCCCGACGCGGCGCACCTGTCGCCGCTGCTCGCCGGGCGGGCGTTCGTCCGCACCGTGGAAGGCGGCTTCCAGGCCGTCCAGGTCGCCTACGGCGGCTTCCGGTCCCCGGCCGGGCGCCGCGCCACACCGACGACCGTCACCGAGGTCCGCTTCGAATCCGGGCTCGTCGACCGCGAAGCGCTCGAAGCGCCCGTCGGCGGCGACGACTCCGCCCCGACCGACCTGCAACGGCTCGTCGAGGCGATCACCGCCGCGCACCGCGAGGCCCGCGTCCCCGACCAGCCCCGCCCCTGGCAGCCGCCGCTCGCCGTCTCCTACACCCTGGACGAGCTGGCCCAACCGGAGACGGCCGCGTTCGCCGCCGCGATCGGCATGGTCGACCTGCCCAACTCGCAGGCCCTGAAGGTCTGGCAGCTCGACCTCGACGAACTCGGCCACCTGCTGGTCTTCGGGCCCACCGGCGGCGGCAAGAGCAGCTTTCTCGACACGGTCGCCGCGTCGTTCGCCGAACGCTTCGACGGCACCCGGCTGCGCGTGTACCGCGTCGACGGCACCGCCGTGGAGCAGGCCGAGGCGCTGCTCGCCACCATCGACAAGCTCGTCGTCGAACGGGCCGCGCTCGCCGAGCACGAGGGCGCCCGGGTCCTGGTCCTGGTCGACGGCCACGACGCGCGGCTCAACGACGCCCTCATCCGCCTCGCCGGCAAAGGCAAGGCCGTCGGCGTGCACGTCGTCCTCGCCACCGAACAGCGCAGCGCCGTGCCGACCTCACTGTCGCGGCTCATGCCGGGCCGGATCGTGCTCCGCGCCGCCGGCCGGGGGCTCGTGGAGGGCACGATCGAGCTGCAGGTGGCCCTGTCCGCGCCGGTCGTCACAACACCCGCACAACGCCCCCGCCAGTTGCGCCTCGAGGTCTGAGTACGCTGAACCACCGTGCAGCACAACTATCACGCAGGCTTCGCGTGTTTCGTCGGCCGGCCCAACGCGGGCAAGTCGACGCTCACCAACGCGATCGTCGGGCAGAAGATCGCGATCACGTCGGCGAAGCCGCAGACCACCCGGCACACCGTCCGCGGTGTCGTCCACCGGCCGGAATCGCAGCTCGTGCTGGTGGACACGCCGGGGCTGCACCGGCCGCGGACCCTGCTCGGCGAGCGGCTCAACGACCTCGTCCGGGCGACCTGGAGCGAGGTCGACGTGATCGGCCTCTGCCTGCCCGCCGACGAGGAGATCGGCCGCGGTGACCGGTTCATCACCGGCGAGATCGCCGCGTTGAAGGCCACCCTTGTGGCGGTCGTCACCAAGACCGACCTCGTCGACCGCGGCAAGCTCGCCGAGCGGCTCCTCGCCGTGCAGGAGCTCGGCGACTTCGCCGACATCGTGCCCGTCAGCGCCGTCTCCGGAGCGCAGGTCCAGACCCTCGTCGACGTCATGATCAAACACCTGCCGCAGTCGCCGCAGCTGTACCCCGACGGGATGCTCACCGACGAGCCCGAGCACGTGCTCATGGCGGAGCTGATCCGCGAGGCCGCCCTCGAAGGCGTCCGCGACGAGCTGCCGCACTCGATCGCCGTCCTGGTCGAGGAGGTCTTCGTCGAGGAGAGCGGCCTGACCAGGATCTTCGCCGACATCTACGTGGAGCGCTCCAGCCAGAAGGCGATCGTCATCGGGCACCAGGCGAGCCGCCTCAAGGACGTCGGCACCCGCGCCCGGCGTTCCATCGAGGAGCTCGTCGGCGGCCGCGTCTACCTCGACCTGCACGTGCGGGTCGCGAAGGACTGGCAGCGGGACCCGAAGCAGCTGCGCCGCCTGGGCTTCTGAGGTCCTGCGGTGTCCGGGGTCGGGTTCAAGGGGAAGCTGTACCGTGACGACGCGGTCATCCTCAGGGTGCAGAAACTGGGGGAGTCCGACCGGATCATCACCCTGTTCACGCGCCGGCACGGCCGGATCCGCGCGGTCGCGAAGGGCGTCCGCAAGACCATGTCGAAGTTCGGCGGACGGCTCGAGCCGTTCGGCCACGTCGACGTGCAGCTCCTCGAAGGCCGCAGCCTCGACGTGATCAGCCAGGTGGAGGGCGTCGAGCTGTACGGACGCCGGATCATGGTCGACTACCCCCGGTACACGGTCGCCTCGGCGATCGCCGAGACCGCGGAGCGGCTCACCCCCGTCGAGGAGGAGCCCGCCCTGCGGCTGTTCCTGCTCACGCTCGGCGCCATGCGCGCCCTCTCCCTCGGCGAGCACGGCAGCAGCCTCATCCTCGACGCGTACCTGCTGCGCGCGATGGGCGTCGCCGGCTGGGCGCCCGCACTGCGGGACTGCGCCGTCTGCGGCACCGCCGGCCCGCACCGCGGCTTCTCCGTCCCCGCCGGCGGCGCCGTCTGCCCGGACTGCCGCCCGCCGGGCGCGTCGCACCCGGCGCCTGCGACGATCGAACTGATGGCGGCGCTCGCCTCGTCGGACTGGCTGGTCGCCGACGCCAGCGAGGCCAACCATCGGCGCGAGGCCAGCGGGCTGGTCGCGGCGCATCTGCAGTGGCACCTGGAGCGGGCGTTACGCTCGCTCCCGCTGGTAGACCGGGACGACACCGCCCGGGGCCGAAAGGACAGCTCGTGAACACATTCCGCCCGCCGTCGCAGCACCCGACCGGGGCCCGGCCGCCGGCACTGCCGAAGGAGACCGTGCCGCAGCACGTGGCGATCATCATGGACGGCAACGGCCGCTGGGCGAAGCAACGCGGCCTGCCGCGCACCGCCGGGCACACCGCCGGCGAGGCCGCCCTCTTCGATGTCATCGAGGGTGCCCTGGAGCTCGGCGTCAAGTACGTGAGCGCCTACGCCTTCTCGACGGAGAACTGGAAGCGGTCCCCGGAGGAGGTCCGCTTCCTGATGAACTTCAACCGCGACACGATCCACCGCCGGCGCGACGAGTTCCACGAGATGGGCATCCGCGTCCGCTGGGCGGGCCGCCGCCCCCGCCTGTGGCGCAGCGTCATCAACGAGCTGGAGTACGCCGAAGAACTCACCAAGCGCAACAATCTGCTCACGTTCACCATGTGCGTCAACTACGGCGGCCGGGCCGAGGTGGCCGACGCCGCCGCCCGCATCGCCGCCGAGGTGCAGGCGGGCCGCCTGAAGCCCGACCGGATCACGGAGAAGACGTTCGCCCGCTACCTCGACGAGCCCGACCTGCCGGACGTCGACCTGCTGGTGCGCAGCTCCGGCGAGATGCGCACCAGCAACTTCATGATCTGGCAGGCCGCGTACGCCGAGTTCGTCTCCGTCGACACCCTCTGGCCCGACTTCGACCGCCGCCACCTCTGGTACGCCTGCGAGGTCTACGCCAAACGTGACCGCCGGTTCGGTGGCGCGATCCCCAACCCGGTCGTCCCCACGCTGACCAGCTGATCAGTGGTCGTGGCAGCAGGGGATCTGGGACTGGGCCTCGAACGGGGTCAGGACGCCGCCGCGGCCGAACTGGGTGACGAGGGTCAGCACCCCGTCGCGCCAGATCGGGCGGACGAAGCCGCCCGTGTCGATCAGCATCTCGGGCACCGCGGTCATGCCGCCGAGGATGACCACCTTGTCGATCGCGGAGCCGGCCAGGACCGCCGAGACCGCGACCACGCCGGTGAGGGTTTCCCAGCCGGGGAACAGGACCGCGCGGGCGCCCTGCGGTGGCGTGCCGTCCTGGGCGCCCCGGCCCTCGCCGTCCTCGGGGTACGTGCCGACGTGGACCTCGCCGCCCTCGAAGTACGTGAACGCGGGGCGGCCGCCCACCAGGATGTGGTGGTCGGCCGCCTTGACGTCGGGGAAAGCCATTACCGGGCGAAGACCCAGATCGGGTTCGCGTAGAACCAGAGGTCCTTCCACGGGTCGGCGTCGCCGACGACGTCGATCGCCGGGCCGGCCGGGTCGACCGCCGCGCCGTGGTAGCCGGGCGCGGTGCGGTTGCCGTCGGTGCCGCGGAGGCGGACGTAGAACGGCTGGTCGACCGGGCCGAGGTCATAGGTGAACGAGACGGTGCCCGTGGACTTGTTGACCTCGAAGGACTTGACGACCTTCGTGTCGGGGGCCTTCATCGTGTCCTTGTCGGACACGGCACCCGTCACGGCGCCGCGGATCACGTCGACCCGGGCGAGGGCCGGCACGAAGTTCGCCCAGTTCGGCGTGTTCGCCAGGTTGATCTTGATGACGAGCTCGGCGCGCTGGCCGCGGCGGACCAGGAGCGTGTCGCCCAGCGTCACGCCGGAGCCGGTGCCCTTGGCGCGGACCTGGACGTCGAGGCCGCTGATCAGGCCGCCGTGGTCGACCCAGACGCGCCCGGCGCGCAGGGCCTCCATGACGGCGGCGTAACCGAAGTTGCGCGCGCCGACGTGGGTGCGGCTGTAGTAGCCGGGCCAGAAGTCGCCGGGGGTGAGGCTGGTCGGCTGACCGTACACCGGGTCCGAGTGGAACCCGTTGGTGTTGAAGTCGGTGGTGTCGGGGCGCTTCGCGGTCTCCTCGTAGACGACGTGGGAGTCCGAGTTGGCGCTGATCCACCAGCCCTTGCCCTCGGCGAGGAGGCTGTCCCAGAGACCGCCGACGGTGGAGGTCATCCAGTCGAAGCCGCCCCAGGTGCGGTAGCTCTCCAGGGGGTAGCCGGGGAACGACGCGGCGCCGGGCGCGTTGCCGTAGAAGCCGCGGGCCGAGCCGCCGCCGAGCGGCTTGACGATGCCGGCGGCCTGGTGGCCGGGCGCGCCCTCGAAGCCGATCGCGATGCGCGGGTCGGCGTCGCGCCACGCGCGGATCTCGTGCGGCGAGTCGATGCCGTTGCGGGCCGGGTGGTTGGCCAGGAACAGCGCGTCCTGCACGCGGCGCTTCGTGACCTGCTCGCCGAGGAACTTCACGCCGGCGATCGCGAGGGCCTCGGTGACCAGCGACGGGTTGACGGCGCCGACGGCGGAGCCGTCGAACGTGTTCTCGAACTCCTTCAGGACCGCGACCTCGTTGGCACCGGGGTGCACGAAGACGGTGCCGTGCTCGGCGGCCGGGATGTTCCACTCCAGGCCCTGGAAGACGAGCATGTCCTTGTAGTCGTCGCGGGCGTCGCGGATGCCCGGGTTGACCTTCTCGACGCCGATCTTGGCGTGCTGGACGCTGCCGTGGTCGGTGATGACCATCCAGTCCAGCCCGTAGGCGGAGGCGTGCTTGACGTGGTCGCCCACGCGGTACATGCCGTCGCTGGAGAACTGCGTGTGGATGTGGTGGTCGCCGGCGAGCCACTTGTAGCCGTTACCGGTCGGGCGGCCGTGGCCGTGCCGGTCGTGGCCGTCGAAGCCCGCGTGGTCGTCGTCGTCGCCGTGGGCGTGCGCGACACCGGCGTTCGCGAGAGCGCCGCCGGCCGCCGCCGCGGCACCGAGCAGGCCCGCGCGGCGCAGGAAGCCGCGGCGGGAGACGTCGCCGGGGGAGAGCTCGCTGTCGGGGATCGAGGCGTCGAGCACCGCGGGGACGTCGCCGGCTGCCTGCGGCATGTCGTCGTGGTGATGGGGGTGGCCGTGGCCCATGTGGGGGCTCCGTTCAGGTCGATGGTCCTCACCTCGGACCCTCGACCGCCCGGACGAACATCAGGTAGCGGCATGGCTATGTATGCACGAACTTCAGCAAGATCAATGCGCCCGCGAGGGCCGCGCCGACGAGCACCACCGATGCGTCGGGCCAGCCGAAACGGGTCTCGCGGGCGCTGGTGCGGGGCTGTCCGCGGTCGAAGCCGCGCGCCTCCATCGCGGTGGCGAGCCGGATGCCGCGCCGGATCGCCCCGACGAGCAGCCCGAACGTCGCCGACGCCGCGAGCCGCACGTGGGCGACGGGGTTCCAGCCGGCGTCGATGCCGCGGGCCCGCCGGGCGAGCCGGATCAGCCGGTACTCGTCGGTCAGCAGCGGCACGAGCCGGAACGCGGCGAGCGCCCCGATCGCGAACCGCGGCGGCACCTTCAGATGGGCGATGAGCGAGTCGGCGAGGTCGGTGGGGTCGATGGTCGCGAACACCACGAACCCCGGCAGCCCGATCGCGATCAGCCGCAGCGCGTACCCGAGGGCCGGCTCGTGCACCTCGACGCCGCCGATCGTGGCGGCGACCGGTCCCTCCTTCGAGCCGAGCAGCACGGTGAAGACCAGCACGAACGTCGCCGACAGCAGCAGCGGCCAGCCGCGCCGCCAGAGCCCCCGGGCGCCGAGGCCGGTGAGCGGGAGCAGCGCCAGCTCGACACCGATCGCGACCGCGGTGACGAACGGGTCGACGGTGCTCAGCACGGCGGCGGTGAGCAGCGCCGCGGCGAGCAGCTTCGCGGTCGCGTCCCGATCCCGGATCCACGCGGTCATGAGCGACCGCTCCACGTGGGCATGCGACCGCCGGAGGACAGCCTCAGCCGGCGGTCGCCGAGCGCCTCGACGAGCTCGCGGTCGTGCGTGACGATGACCAGGCCGCGCCCGTCGTCGCGCAGGTCGGCGAGGAGGTCCACGAGCTCCCGCCACGTGCGGGGGTCCTGCCCGAAGGTCGGCTCGTCGAGGATCAGCAGGTCCGGGGCCGCGGCCAGGGCCGTCGCGACGCTGAGCCGGCGCTGTTCCCCGCCGCTCAAGGTGTACGGGTTCGCGAGCGCGAGACGGTCGAGGCGCAGCCGGGTCAGCAGCTCGTCGACGACTGCGGCGCCGCGCCCGCCGAGCAGCAGTTCGTCGCGGACGGTCGAGGTGACGAACTGATGTTCCGGGTTCTGGAACACCGACCCGATCCGGGCGGCGAGCTTCCCGGCCCGCCAGCGGTGCGGAGGCCGCCGCTGCCCGGGTGCGGTGACCGTGCCGGGTTTCGGCGGTTTCGTCAGGCCGCCGAGCAGCAGGGCCAGGGTCGACTTGCCGGCGCCGTTGGGGCCCTCGACGGCGAGGGCCTCACCGGCCCGGATCACCTCGTCGACGACGTTGCCGGTGTGCCGCAGCCGCAGGTGCCCGGCGGTCAGCAGCACGTCGCCGGGGCCGGTGCGCGCCCTGCGGTCCGGCACGACCAGCGGCGGCTGCTCCTCGCCGAGCGTCACCACCCGGTCGACCAGCGTCAGCGCCTCCTCCAGGCGGTGCTCGACGAGGATCATGGTGGCGTCGACGTCGTGCAGCGCTTTGCCGAGCGCCGCTCGTACCAGCTGCGCACCCTCCGGATCGAGATTGGCGGTCGGTTCGTCGAGCAGGAGCAGACCGGGCCGCGACACGAGCACGCCGGCGATCGCGAGCCGCTGCTGCTCCCCGCCGGACAGCGCGGCGGTGTCCCGGTCGCGGTCGTACGGGAAGCCGACCGAGGCGAGCGCGGCGTCGACCCGCGGCCAGATCCCGGCGCGGGGCACCCCACGGTTCTCCAGGCCGAACGCGACGTCGTCGCCGCAGCGGCTCATCACGAGCTGCGTCTGCGGGTCCTGGAACACGATCCCGGTGCCGGCCCTGCGCTGCCGGGCCGGGGCGCCGTCGACGAGGACCTCACCTTCCTGCTCGCCGGAGTCCTCGGCGAGCAGGCCGGCGAGGGCGGCGAGCAGGGTGCTCTTCCCGGCACCGGAGGCACCGGCCAGGAGGACCCGCTCGCCGTGTTCGATCCGCAGGTCGAAGTCGCGGACCGCCCAGGCCTTGCGCCCGGCGTGCCGCCACCCGAATCCCTTGAACTCGACCCTGCTCAGGCCGCCACCTCCGCTTCGCTCCGGCGTCGGCCTGAGCCAGAACTGTCACATGATGAGCGGCCCGAGACGCTCCGCTGACCGCTCATGCCGCCACCTCCGCTTCGCTCCGGCGTCGGCCTGAGCCAGAACTGTCACATGATGAGCGGCCCGAGCCGCTGCGCTGGCCGCTCATGCGGCGCTCAGACCGCGGCCCGTTCGCGGCCCGAGGGGAACCGGTCCAGGACACCGGTCGTCGCCAGGGAACGCTGCAGCGCCCACGAGCCGGCGCCCGCGATCACCGCGCCGCTGACCATGACGATCGCCGCGTACAGGGCCTTGTCCGTGTTGCTGAACGCGCCGTAGTACACGTTGAGGTCCAGCAGCGCCGCGCCGCCGCCCGCGAGCGCCCCCGCGACGACGGCGTTGCCGAGCCTGAAGCTGCGGTAGCCGGTGAACGCGAAGCCGAACTCGCCGCCGACGCCCTGCACCAGGCCGGACAGCAGCACGCCGAGGCCCCAGGTCGAGCCGAACAGCGCCGAGACGAGGGCCGCGACGAACTCCGTGTAGAGCCCGGCGCCCGGCTTGCGGATGACCAGCGGGCCGAGCACGCCCGGGATCAGCCACACGCCGTAGATGAAGGCCCGCCACGGCAGCGCGACGCTGTCCATGGCGTTCCACAGGTTGTTCCACGCGTAGAACACGGCGGCGAACGCCACCGCGATGACCGACGCGACGATGATGTCGACGGTCCGCCAACGAGTTTCCATTTCGGTGCCTCCTGGATCGGGGGTGAGCCAGAAGGAGACGCGACACCACGTCCAGATCGCCTGGACGTGGTGTGTTGCGTGAGGTGACCGAGCTTCCTGCGCTGGCATTACCCAGATCAGGTTCAAGGGTCTGCGGCTTTCGGCCGCACTCTCAGCGCTGTGCGCTCCCCTGTCGGATGTGGAGTTGTTTCCCGACGGTAACAGTGAACGAACTTCACACGAAGGTTCAGGTCGCCAAAATCACGGCGCTTGATCCTTCCCGGCGAGGCATGGTCTTCGCTACTCGCGGGTAATAGCCTGGCTGGTACAGGACTTGACACCTGGGGGTGCCGCAATGACGCAGGTCGCTTCTGACTCGACCGCCACCAGCGCTCAGACCGCTCAGACCGCCCGGACCGCCCACACGGAGCAGCAGGCACGGAAGGTCATCGAGGCCAGCCGCGAGACGGAATGGCGCAAGCCGAGCTTCGGCAAGGAGCTGTTCCTCGGCCGCTTCCGCCTCGACCTGATCGACCCTCCGCCCGCCGACAAGCACGCCGAGGCAGGCCGGGAGTTTCTCGCCAGGCTGCGCTCGTACATGAGCGGCGTCGACGGCCAGCAGATCGAACGCGACGCGAAGATCCCCGACGAGGTTCTCCGGGAGCTCGGCTCGCTCGGCGCCTTCGGGATGAAGATCGACCCCGGCTACGGCGGCGTCGGCCTGTCCAACCTCGACTACTGCCGGGCGCTCGCCCTCGTCGGCTCCGTCAACCCGTCGATCGGCGCGCTGCTGTCCGCGCACCAGTCGATCGGCGTGCCGCAGCCGCTGAAACTCGTCGGCACCGACGAGCAGAAGCAGAAGTTCCTGCCCCGGCTCGCCGGCGGCGAGGTCTCCGCGTTTCTGCTGACCGAGCCCGAGGTCGGCTCCTACCCGGCCAACCTGCGCACCTCCGCCGTGCCCACCGAGGACGGCGACTACCTGCTCAACGGCGTGAAACTGTGGGCCACCAACGGCACCTTGGCCACCCTGTTCGTCGTCATGGCGCTGGTACCTCGCAGTGAGGGCCACCGTGGCGGCATCACCGCGTTCGTGGTCGAAGGCGACGCCCCCGGCGTGACGGTCGAGCGCCGCAACGCGTTCATGGGACTGCGCGGCCTGGAGAACAGCGTGACCCGCTTCCATGACGTGCGGGTGCCGGCCGCCAACGTCATCGGCGGCGAGGGCCAGGGCCTGCGGATCGCGCTGAGCACCCTCAACACCGGCCGGCTGTCGCTGCCCGCGATGTGCGTCGGCGCCGGCAAGTGGTGCCTCAACGTCGCCCGCGAGTGGGCCGCCGAGCGCGTCCAGATGGGCCGCCCGATCGGCACCTACGAGGCGATCGCCAAGAAGATCGCGTTCATCGCCGGCTCCACCTACGGCATGGAGGCGATGCTGGAGATCTCGTGCCGCCTCGCGGACGACGACCGCAACGACATCCGCATCGAGGCCGCCCTGGTCAAGCTGTACGCGAGCGAACTGGCCTGGAAGGTCGCCGACGAGCTCATCCAGATCCGCGGCGGCCGCGGCTACGAGACCGCGGAATCCCTCGCCGCCCGCGGCGAACGTCCCATCCCGGCCGAGCAGATCCTCCGCGACCTGCGCATCAACCGCATCTTCGAGGGCTCGACCGAGATCATGCACCTCGCGATCGCGCGCGAGGCCGTCGACGCCCACCTCTCCGTCGCCGGCGACATCATCGACCCCGACGCGGGCCTCGGCGCGAAGGCCAGAGCGGCCGGCAAGGCGGGCGGCTTCTACGCCAGGTGGCTGCCGACCCTGGTCGCCGGCAAGGGCCAGCTGCCGTCGGGCTTCAACGAGTTCGGCCCCCTCGCGCAGCACCTGCGCCACGTCGAGCGCTCCTCCCGCCGCCTGGCCCGCGAAACCTTCTACGGCATGGCCCGCTGGCAGGGCAAACTCGAACACAAGCAGGGCTTCCTCGGCCGGATCGTCGACATCGGGGCGGAGCTCTTCGCGATGTCGGCCGCCTGCGTCAAGGCCCGCAGCGAGCAGGCCGACCGGCCCGAGGGGATCGAGCTCGCGGACCTCTTCTGCCGCCAGGCCACCCTGCGCGCCGAGGCCCTCTTCCGTGACCTGTGGGACAACGCCGACGCCGTCGAGTCGGCGGCCGCGAAGCGCGTGATCGCGGGCCGCTACCTGTCGCTGGAGGAGGGCATCATCCCGCCCGCCGCGTCGGGCCCGTGGCTGGCGACCTGGGAGCCCGGCGAATCGACTGCCGAGGACGCCCGCCGGCGCTTCTGACCCGCTGCAGGGAGACGCATCGCGGCCCGGCTGGGGTGGCGTTCCTCCTGCTTTTCCATCCTAGCGAGCTGATCCTAATCGATCTTCGAAGCCGCTACCGCCCGTAGTTTACGCTGACGGCGGTGGCCCCGGTGGGGGTCACCGCCGTTCTCAGCGCAGGCCGAGACTGCGCAGTTCCAGGCTGGCGAGGGCCTCGACCGCCTGCTTGTCGCCCTTGCGCCACAGGGCGGCGATCTCGGGGTCGATCTTCACCAGCTTCCCCAGCGGCTGGGTGGCCAGCGCGCGCAGCGCGAGGAGGTCACGCCCGGCGGTGGCGTTGCGCAGGCGGGCCGCCGACCCGGCGCGGCGGATCCAGCGGATCCGCAGCGGCAGCCACAGCAGGACCAGCACCGCGACCGGCACCGCGATCAGCAGCACCGACATGATCCAGGCCAGGTCGTTGACGATCTCCTGCTGCTGCCGACCCGCGTCGGCGAGGGAGCGGGCCGCGTTGGCCGCGTTGGTGAACGGTGCCGCCACCGAGTCCGGCACGCCCGGCACGCCATTGATCTTGTCACCGGCATTCTGCAGGTTGTCGGCGAGACCGGTCCCGGCACCTTCGAGCTTCTGCCCCGGCACCGCCAGCTTCTGAATGAGGTCGAACAGCGTCATCCCCAGCCTGACCCAGACATAGACCCAAACGACCACGAACACGTCGGTGAGGAACTGCCGCAGGGCGGTGGGGGCACGGTCGGCATAGAGCTTCACCGCTCAAGCCTGACCTACTGACGCTGTGCCCGCACTGTGTGAGCCGGCATGCCCCCGGTGGTGTCCGGCCTCGCCCGGTCCGGGCTCAGTGGGAGTTCTCCCGCGCGTGGGAGACGGCGTCGGCGACGATGTGGGCGATGTGGTCGTCCGTCAGGGCGTAGGCGATCTCGCGGCCGCGGCGCGAGCCCCGCACGACGCCCGCCCCGCGCAGGACGCGCAGGTGCTGCGACACGAGCGGCTGCGGCGCGCCGAGCGTGTCGACGAGCTCGTGGACGCAGCGGGGGCCGCCGGCGAGTTCGGTGACGATGCGGATGCGCAGGGGGGCGGCGAGGGCACGCAACAGCTCGCCGGCCGCCTCGTAACCCTCAATGCTCGACATATGCGCAACGGTAACCGTTGTCGTTAACCATGGTCCACACGGTCGAGCACCACCTCGGGTCTGGTGCGTTCATCGGTCGCCGGTCTGGCGCTGGTACGACGCCGCACCGCCCGCCACATCGAGGCGCCGACGGTGACGGTGAAGAAGCCGGCGATGGCGAGCAGGACGACCGTGGCGCCCGGTCCGGTGTCGGCGGCGGTGGAGACCCAGATGCCGCCGCCGGACACGGCGAGGCCGAGCACCACCGCGACGAGCATCGTCGCCCTGAAGCCGCGGGTGATCTGCTGCGCGGTCGCCACCGGCACCACCATCAGGGCGCTGACCAGCAGCAGGCCGACGGCCCGCATGGCGACGGTGACGGTGACGGCGGTCGTCACGGCGAGGACGAGGTTGAGGGCACGCACCGGCAGGCCGGAGACCCGCGCGTATTCCTCGTCGTGGCAGACCGCGAACAGCCACGGGCGGAGCAGGACGGCCACCGCGAGGACCGCGCAGCCGAGGATGAGCATCACCGTCAGGTCCTGCCGGCTGGTCGTCAGCGGCGAGCCGAAGAGGTACGTGACGAGGCTGCGGCTGCTCTGCTCGTCCGACAGGTTGACCAGCACGACGCCGCCGGAGATGCCGCCGTAGAACAGCATGGCGAGGGCCACGTCGCCGGAGGTCTTGCCGCGTTCGCGGACCAGCTCGATGACGACGGCGCCGAGCGCCGCGGCGATCACGGCCATGAGCACGGGGGACTGGTGCAGCAACAGGCCGAACCCGACACCGGTGAGCGCCACGTGGCCGAGGCCGTCGCCGATCAGCGACAGCCGCCGCTGGACGAGATAGATGCCGATGGCGGGCGCGGCGGCACCCGTGATCAGGGCGCCGACCAGGGCGCGGATCATGAAGTCGTACTGAAGGATGCTCATGCCGATCCCAGCAGACCCGGCGCCTCGACGGCGGCGTGCGGGTGGACGTGGTCGTGGCCGGGCTCGGCGTGGTGGTCCGCCGGCTCCGGGGGCGTGCCGTCGTGGATGATCTCGCCGTGGTGCACGACGACCGCGCGGGTGATCAGCGGTCGCAGCGGGCCGAGCTCGTGCGCCACGAAGACCACGGTGCCGCCGTGGTCGACGAAGCGGTGCAGGCACGCGGCGAACGCCTCCTGGCTGGCCGCGTCCACGCCGGCCGTCGGCTCGTCGAGGACCAGCAGCTCGGGTGCGCCGGCCAGGGCGCGGGCGATGAGGACCCGCTGCTGCTGACCGCCGGACAGCACCGACACGGGCTCGCGGGCGCGGTCGGCGAGGCCGACGGCGGTGAGCGCCTCCTCGACGGCCCGCTTGTCGGTGCGGGACGGCAGGCGCAGGAACCCGCGCCGGGCCAGGCGGCCCTCGGCGACGACCTCGCCCACCGTGGCGGGGACACCGCTTCCGGCGCCGACGCGCTGCGGGACGTACCCGAGGCGATGCCACGACCGGAAGCGCTTCAGTGCGGTGCCGAACAGGCGGACCTCGCCGCTCGCGAGCGGCACCAGACCCAGCGCCGACTTCACCAGCGTCGACTTGCCGGAACCGTTGGCCCCGAGGATCGCCACGACCTCGGCGGGGGCGACGCTCAGCGACACCCCGTCGAGCACAGGTCGGCCGTCATACGCGACGACGGCCCGGTCCACCTCAAGTACCACGCAGCCGAGCGTGCCCGATAATGGGAATCGTTGTCAACTTCAGGTGAGCTTCGCGACGGCGAGGGCCACGATCAACCCCAGGATCACCACCCGCATCACCCGTGCCCGCGACGGGTGCAGCGACCACGTCTGGGCGAGCAGCCACCCGGCGCCGGCCGCCAGGGCGAGCAGCAGCACGCCACCCACCGCACCCGGCAGGACCAGCGCCACGAACACGATCACGCCGACGCCGAGGAACGCCGCGGTCGGGCTGATCCGGCCCAGCCGGGTCAGAACACGCTGGGTCATCTCGGGCAGGCTCCTCATGTCTGGATGCGCGCGTCCGTATGCTCGCGGCATGCTGGTGGTGACAAGGTTCGTGCTGGACGGCGACGACGAAGGCTTCGTCGAGCGTGCCCACACCGCGCTCGGTGCCCTCGCGGCCTGCCCAGGGTATCTCCGCGGGCGTCTGGCCCGCGCGTTCGACGACCCGGCGCACTGGAGCATCGTCACCGAGTGGCAGTCCGTCGGCGCGTACCGGCGGGCATTGTCGGCCTTTGACGTGAAGATGTACGCGACGCCGCTGCTCGCCCAGTCCCTCGACGAGCCGTCGGCGTACGAGGAGCTCGCGGAGGTCGCTCCCGGCGGTGCGCTCACGGTCACCGCGAGCGACCGCGCGTAGCCTCTCGCGGAGTTGGCTAATGTTGGGGGCATGATGCCCCCGCCGGCCGAGGTGCCGGCCCCGCCACCCGGCCCCGGCGTGGTGACGCCGTTCGCGTCGCCGCCCCGCGACCGGGACATGCGCGGCCTGTGGATCGGCCTCGGCGTCGGCGGGCTCGTCCTCGTGCTGTGCTGCGTCGGCGGTGTCCTGGGCGGTGGGTTCCTGTTCGCCGGCCTGGAGGGCGTCGCCCGCTCCCAGATGGCCAGCGTCGTCAACGACTACCTGACCGCGGTGCGGGCCACGGACTACGAGGCCGCCCGCGGGCAGCTGTGCCCCGAGCAGCAGCGCACCCACACCGTCGCGTGGTATGAGAGCGAGTACGACCGCTCGGAGGTCACCGACTTCGCCGTCCACGAGAACGACGTCGACGTCAACCTCCTGCAGGTCCCGGCGACCGTGCAGCGCCGCGGGCAGGGCGAGACGCTCATGACCTTCACCATGCTGCAGCAGACGACCCGGTGGGTGATCTGCGGAGGGGTCGACTGATCCCGTCCCGCGGCACTGCGGTTAATCTGGTGCGGCTCGCCCGGGCGTAACCGTACCGTCGATGTGGACGTTGACGGTTTGCCCGTCCTGACCGACATTTTCAGCACGCCTTGCCGACAGCCAGTCGCCGTGAGGCCGAGGAGGAACCATGGCCGCCGATCGCATCGATTCCGTCGTCAGCCTCGCGAAGCGCCGCGGCTTTGTCTTCCCGTCCAGCGAGATCTACGGGGGCACCCGCTCCGCCTGGGACTACGGTCCCCTCGGCGTCGAGCTCAAGGACAACGTCCGCCGGCAGTGGTGGCGCACCATGGTCCAGCAGCGCGACGACATCGTCGGCCTGGACTCCGCGGTCATCCTCTCCCGCGACGTGTGGGTCGCCTCCGGTCACGTCGACGCGTTCGTCGACCCGCTGACCGAGTGCGCGTCGTGCCACAAGCGCTTCCGCGCCGACCACCTCGAAGAGGCGTTCGTCGAGAAGCACGGCGCCGACAAGCCCTTCGTCCTCGGCGAGATCAACTGCCCCAACTGCGGCAACAAGGGCACGTTCAGCGAGCCGCGCATGTTCAACGGCCTGATGAAGACGTACCTCGGCGCGGTCGAGAACGACGAGGGCCTGCACTACCTGCGGCCCGAGACCGCCCAGGGCATCTTCATCAACTACAAGAACATCGAGGGCGCGGCCCGCAAGAAGCCGCCGTTCGGCATCGCGCAGGTGGGCAAGAGCTTCCGCAACGAGATCACCCCCGGCAACTTCATCTTCCGCACGCGCGAGTTCGAGCAGATGGAGATGGAGTACTTCGTCGAGCCCGGCAAGGACGAGGAGGCCCACGAGTACTGGCTCCAGGAGCGCTGGAACTGGTACCTCGACCTCGGCCTCTCCGCCGACAACCTGCGCTTCTACGAGCACCCGAAAGAGAAGCTGTCGCACTACTCGAAGCGCACCGTCGACATCGAGTACCGCTTCCGCTTCGGCGGCCAGGAGTTCTCCGAGCTCGAAGGCATCGCCAACCGCACCGACTTCGACCTGACCACGCACTCCAAGCACTCCGGTGTCGACCTGTCGTACTTCGACCAGGAGAAGAAGGAACGCTGGGTCCCCTACGTCATCGAGCCCGCCGCCGGTCTCACCCGCGCGGTCCTCGCCTTCCTGCTCGAGGCCTACGACGAGGACGAGGCGCCGAACACCAGCGGCAGCGTCGACAAGCGCACGGTCATGCGCTTCGACAAGCGGCTCGCCCCGGTCAAGGCCGCCGTCCTGCCGCTGTCGCGCAACGCGGACCTGTCGCCGAAGGCCCGTGACCTGGCCAAGCAGCTGCGCAAGCGGTGGACCGTCGACTTCGACGACGCGCAGGGCATCGGCCGGCGGTATCGGCGGCAGGACGAGATCGGCACGCCGTACTGCCTCACGGTCGACTTCGAGACGCTCAACGACAATGCCGTCACGGTCCGCGACCGGGACACGATGACGCAGGAGCGGGTGTCGCTGGACCAGGTCGAGACCTACCTGATCGAGCGGCTGCCCGGCTGCTAGCCGCGCTGTCCGAAGGGGCCGCCCGGTCTGCCGTTGCGGTCGGCGACGAGGCCGGCGAGGGTCGCGAGCGCGATCTCCGCCGGCGTCCTCGAGCCGATGTTCAGGCCGATCGGGCGGTGCACCCTGGCGATCTCGTCCTCCGGGACGCCCAGGTCGCGCAGGGCCCGCACGTGCGGGCCGGGGTGGCGCGGGTTGCCCATGACCCCGATCCAGCGGGCCGGTGTGGTGAGGGCGTCCCTCAGCACGGCACCCAGCTCCGGACGGTCGTGATCGGTGACGACGACGTCGGTCTCCGCGTCGACGACGACGTTCGTCAGGTCCGGATCGGCGAGGGCGACCCGGAAGCCGAGGGTCGTCGCGAAGTCCATCAGGTGCGCGGCGACGGGTGTGTCGAACACCGCCACGATCGCCCTTTCAGCGTTTGTGCTCATGCGCTTCGCCGAAGTGTCATAGCGGGACGGTAGCCTCCAGGCGTGACGATGACTCAGCGGCCTTCCTCGCCCTCCGCCGCCGCCCGGCCGCGGCGGAGGATCGGCTCGGTCGAGGTGCTCGCCGTGCTGCTCGTCGTGGTGGTGCTGTTCCGCGGGCCGCTCACGAAGTCGCTGTCGGCGCCCGCCCTGCAGACGTGGCTGACCGTGTTCGTGTCGGTCATGACCCAGGCGATCCCGTTCCTGGTGTTCGGGGTCGTGCTGTCGGGGATCATCGCCGTCTTCGTGCCGCCGTCGTTCTTCGCCAAGGCCCTGCCGAAGCACCCCGCGCTCGCCGTGCCGACCGCGAGCATCGCCGGTGTCGTGCTGCCCGGCTGCGAGTGCGCGTCCGTGCCCGTCGCCGGCGCCCTGGTCCGCCGCGGCGTGACCCCCGCCGCCGCGTTCGCGTTCCTGCTCGCCTCGCCGGCGGTCAACCCGATCGTCCTCGTCTCGACCGCGGTCGCGTTTCCCGGCCAGCCCCGCGTCGTCGTCGCCCGCGCCATCGCCAGCCTCGTCGTCGCGTGCGCGATGGGCTGGCTGTGGCAGGCGTTCGGCAAGGGCAGCTGGCTGCGCATGCCGTCCCGCGCCCACCTCGACGGCATGGCCAAGTGGCCGGCGTTCTGGGCCAGCGTCCGGCACGACGTGCTGCACGCCGGTGGGTTCCTCGTCATCGGCGCCGCGTCGGCGGCCGTCATCGCCGTCGTCGTGCCCAAGTCGTGGCTCGCGCACCTCGCCGCCGACCCGTTCGTCGCGATCCTCGTGCTGGGCCTGCTCGCCGTCCTGCTGTCCATCTGCTCGGAGGCCGACGCGTTCGTCGCCGCCTCCCTGACCCAGTTCTCCATGACCGCCCGCCTGGCGTTCATGGTCGTCGGCCCGATGATCGACCTGAAGCTCTTCGCCATGCAGGCGGGCATCTTCGGCCGGGCCTTCGCCCTGCGCTTCGCCCCGGCGACGTTCGTGCTGGCCATCGCGGTCTCCGCCGTCGTAGGGACGATCCTGCTGTGACCCGCCGACCCGATCCCGCCCCCGGCCGTGGTGCTTCGACCGGGCGAGCGGCCGGTGTCCCGGATCGCGCCGTCGCGGTCCGGGTCGCTCCGGGTCGTGGCGGGCGTTGCCGTGGTGGTGGCGTGAACGGGTGGGTGAGCGGTGCCGGGTGCGGGTCGCCGGGGTTGCCGGGGCGTGGCGCTTCGGTGGCGGATGTGAGTGTGGTGGGTGTGAGCGCGGTCAGGGTGTCCACGGCAGGTGGGATGGTGTCGTTGTGAACAGGCAGGCGCAGGCCGTCATTCTGCTGCTGATCGGGGGTGCGGTGCTGCGTGCCAGCCTCACCGATCAGTACCTGAACTATGTCAAATCGGGGCTTCAGCCGTATCTGATCCTGTCCGGGGCGATCCTGGTGGTCGCCGGGATCTTCTCGCTCTGGTATGAGCTGCGTCCCGCCCGGGCGGCGACCGCGGGCGGCCCCGCTGCCGACGCCGGCCCCGCTGCCGACGGCGGCGGGCACGACCACGAGGCCGGGCACGGGCATGACGACGGGCACGGGCACGGGGCGGGCGGGCCGAAGGTGGCCTGGCTGCTGCTGGCGCCGGTGCTCGGGCTGCTGCTGGTCGCGCCGCCGGCGCTCGGGTCGTATGCGGCGAACCGGGCCGGGTCGGCGCTGGTGGAGAAGTCCGACTTCGCGCCGCTGCCGGCCGGTGACCCGGTCAAGCTGACGATGCTCGACTACGCCTCCAGGGCGGTGTTCGACCGGGGGGTGTCGCTCGGGGAGCGGCGGGTCGAGCTGACCGGGTTCGCGATGCGCGGGCCGGAGGGCACCTGGCTGCTGGCGCGGATGATGGTCAGCTGCTGCGCGGCCGACGCCCGGCCGGTGAAGGTGGCCCTGGCGGGGGAGCTGCCCGGCGGGCTCAGCGACGAGCAGTGGCTGCGGCTGACCGGCCGATACACGGGGCGGCAGGTGAAGGACACCGTCAACGGGGAGACGATCCCGTTCATCGAGGTGGCGGAGGTCACGTTGATCGCGGCGCCCGTCGAGCAGTACGAGTCGTAGATGGAGTCGAGACGCCCGACCTTGCTGGTGCTCGTGCGGCACGCCGAGTCGGCCCGGAACCAGGCGAAGAAGGGCAGCGTGTATTTCGCCGACGCCGCGGCGCGGCAGGTGGTGCGCGGGGTGCCCGATCACCTCATCGACCTGACGGCCGACGGGCACAAGCAGGCGGCGCAGACCGGGCACGCGATCCGGGACCGGTTCGGGGTGTTCGACTACGTGTACACGAGCGGCTATGCGCGGACGGTGCAGACCGCCGAGGGGATCCTCGATGCGTATACGGCGCAGGAGCGCGACCGGATGCGGGTGCGCACCAACCTCTTCATCCGCGAGCGTGACCCCGGCTTCGCCTACGACATGACGACCGCCGAGGCGGAGGCGGCGTTCCCGTGGCTGAACGAGTACTGGCAGACGTTCGGCGGCTTCATGGCGCGGCCGCCGGGCGGGGAGAGCCTCGCTGATGTGACAGGACGGGTCCACACGTTCCTGGACACGCTGTTCCGCGACCGGGCCGGCCAGAAGATCATGGTCGTGACGCACGGCGGGACGTTGCGGTGTTTCAGGTTCCTGCTGGAGCGGTGGGACTACCAGCGGGCCCAGCGCTGGCCCGACGGGCAGACCCCCGCCAACTGCGGCGTGACGACGTATCGGGTCGCCGGGTCCGGTGAGCAGCTGGAGCTGGAGGACTACAACCGCGTGTACTGGACGGTGGGCTCGGCAACCGACGGCATCTGACGCTCGGGGTGCTCGGGGTGCTCGGGGTGCTCGGGGTGCTCGGGGTGCTCGGGCGCGTGGGGCATCGGACGGAGGGGGCCCGTTGGGGCGCTGCCCGGCGGACGGGCGCTCGGTCGCGGGGTTGAGCGGTGTCCCGGGCCCAGGGTGCCGGCGGGACGGCACGCCGGTTGCGGCAACTGGCCGGACGCCGTCCGGCACGACGTGGAAAGATCGAAAAGCAACCCGGCCGATGGGGACCTCCGCGGAAACGGGTGGCCCGGTGAGGGGCGTCCAGCCGGAGCGGGCCAGGTGGACGGGGTGGTCGGCCTGCGGGGTCCGGCCGGAGCGGGCGAGCGGGTCGGGGGAAGGGCGACCGTGCCCCAGCGGGGCGATCAAGCGGGTGTACGGTGTGCGCGTCGATGGGGGAGAGCGATGCACATCAGCTTCACGGTTGAGCCGGATCAGGCTCGGGCCCGTCGTGCGATCCAGACCACCATGGGTGGGAAGCTGATGCGGCTGTACGTGTTCGGTGGGGTGCTCGCCGTGGCCGGGATCGCGATGTTCGTCAACGACATTCCGTCCGGGGCGGCGCCGGCGGCGCTCGGAGCGGGGCTGTTGTGCTTCCCGTGGCTGGTGTCGCGGGCGGCGGCGCAGGCGAGGACCGGGCTGCTCGGGGAGACGGTGACGTACGAGCTGACGGACACCGACATCCAGGCGCACACCAAGAGTCTCAACATGAGGTACGGCTGGGAGTCGGTGCAGGCGGTCCGGGAGACGCCCGAGTTCTGGGTCGTGACGGTCGCCGGGATCAACCCGCTCGTGCTGCCGTGGACGAAGCTGCCGCCCACCGACGTCGCCGCGGTGCGGGCGTTCCTGGTGTCGCGCGGGCTGCTCGAGCACCGGCACGCCACGACGCGGTAGCGGCTCAGGCGAGGCGGTCGGCGAGCGCCAGGAAACGGGATTCGCCGTCGTCGTAGGTGGTGAGATGCCAGCCTGACGAGGCGGCCGTCGCGGTCAGCGGACCCGGGGCGAGCGGGTCGTCGGGGCGCAGGACGCGGCCGTGGCGGGCGGCGAGCGCGGCCCGGCCCGTCGGGTGGAAGAGGACGAGGCGCCCGCCGGGTTTCGTGACGCGGGCGAGTTCGCGGAGGCCGTCGACCGGGTCCGGCAGGTGCATGACGAGGCCCGCGGCGAAGACGGCGTCGACGCTGCCCGAGGCGAACGGGAGCCGCCCCGCGTCGGCGAGGACCAGCCCGCCGTTGCCCTTCCCGCGGGCCACGGCCAGCATCTGCGGGGTGTGGTCGAGGCCGATGGCGAGACCGGCGGGGCCGACCGCGGCGCGCAGTGCGGGCAGGGCGCGGCCGGTGCCGCAGCCGGCGTCGACGACGATCCCGCCGGGCGGCAGAGCGGCGGCGGCGACCGCGGCGGCGTAGGCGGGCAGGTCGTCGCCGAACTTCGTGTCCCACGTGCCCGCGCGGACGCCGAAGAAGGCGCGGGATTCCACGAGGTACCAGCGGCGCCGGTCGAGCAGGCGCGGGGCGACGTGCCGGATCACCGGCCACGCGGGGTCGTGCACGTCGACGACGATGTCGGCGGTGTCGCCCCTGGCGCCGTCGGCGGCGTGCTCCCGGCGCGACGTCCGCAGCCACACCACCACGTCCCAGCCCCCGTCCGGCGGACAGCCCCGCGCGGAGGCACCGTCAGCCAGAAGCACAGCACCCGCAGGCACAGCACCCGCAGGCACAGCACCCGCAGGCACAGCACCCGCAGGCGCGGCACCTGCCGGCGCGGCACCGGCGGCAGCGGACGGCACGCGGGCGCAGGGACGACCGGCAGCCAGCAACGCCGCGGCGAGCCGGTCGGCCGTGGGTCCCGTCGCGGCGTCGGTACCGTCGACGACCACCGAAACACGTCCCGCCGGCACCGCCTCGACGAGCAGTGCCGTGACCTCGTCCCACCGGTCCTGTGTCATGGGTCCATGATGCAGAACGGGCCGCCTGACATCATGGGCCGGTGCGAAAGGTACTGATCATCGGAATCGGCGCGGGCGACCCGGACCACGTCACCGTGCAGGCGGTCAACGCCATGAACGCCGTCGACGTGTTCTTCGTGCTCGACAAGGGTGACACGACGGCCGACCTGACCGAGGCGCGGCGGGACATCTGCGACCGGTTCGCCACGGAGCGGCCGTTCCGGACGGTGGTCATCGCCGACCCGCCCCGTGACAGGACCGCCGCCGACTATGAGGGCGCGGTGCGGGACTGGCGCGACGAGCGGGCGCGGCTGATCGAGGAGGCGCTGCTGACCCACATCGAGGACGGAGCCGTCGGCGGCATCCTCGCCTGGGGGGATCCGGCGTTGTACGACGGCACGATCCGCATCCTGGACACGATCGCCGCACGGGGCAACGTCGCCGTCGACTACGAGGTCATCCCCGGTATCACCAGCGTGCAGGCGCTGACCGCCCGGCACAGGATCATGCTGAACCGGGTCGCCGGGCCGGTCCACATCACCACGGGCCGCCGGCTCGCCGCGGGCTGGCCCGAGGGCTGCGACGACGTCGTCGTCATGCTCGACGCCGATCTCGCCTGCCGCCGGTACCGCGACGAGGACGTCGACATCTACTGGGGCGCGTACCTCGGCACCCCGGACGAGCTGCTGATCGCCGGACGGCTCGGCAAGGTCCTCGACGGGATCGAGGCGGTCCGCCGGGAGGCCCGCGCCCGCAAGGGCTGGATCATGGACACGTACCTGCTCCGCCGGGTCTAAGCGGCCCGGTCGGAGGCCGCCGAGGCCCGAGCGTGGCCCTGGATGAGGCGCAGCCGCGGGGGTGCCGGCGGCTCCTGAACGGCGTCGAGCCCCGGCGGCCGCCCGAACCGGCGCGGCGGTCGCCGCCGGTCGGCGGGTGGTCCGCCCGGGTCGAGCGCCGGCCGGGACAACGCCAGGACGATCGCGTACCCGGCGAGGACGAACCCGTGGCTCACCAGCCGCGCCGTCTCCACCGCCCCGGCCAGGAGATCGTTGGCGGACAGCAGCGCGAGCAGCGCCACGAACGCGGTCAGCATCGGCAGCGCGCCCGCCGGGGTCGCCCGCCGGGTCGCGATCCAGGCGAACCCGGCGCCGATCGCCACGTTCCAGGCGGCCGACTCGTGGAACACGTGCCCGGCCTGGTGCACGTGCGCGGTCGCCGCGTTCGCGGCCTGGGCGATCCCCAGCACGAACTGCGCCGCGCCGAAGACCCCGAGAAGGATGCGCAGCCCGTACCCCAGCCGCCGCCGCAACCAGGAAGGAGCCGGGGAGAACCCGGCCAGCAGGCGCTCCGCCGGGACCGGCACGGCGGACAGGGGTCGCAGCCGGGCGAGCCGCGTCGCCGCGAACGCGTCCTGCTGCCACTGCCGGCACGCACCGCACTGCGCCAGGTGCGCGTCGACCAGCGCCGGCGCGACCGGCTCGTCCTCGCCGTCCATCCGCGCGGACAGCGCCTCCCGGAACCGCATGCACTCCACGGACAGGTAGTCGCCGTCACGGCCCGGGAAGTTCCCGGCGTCTCGCTGCGCACCCGGTGTGGCGGAGTCGTTCGGGATGACCGTCGCCGCGTGGGGCCCGCTCGGCGGCGGGGTGCTCAGTGGCAGGTACACCGGCGGCAGCTCCCCGACGAAGCGTCTCGACCCGACCTCGATCTCCGAACACGACCTGGGCGTCGCGCGGCGGGACCGCCGCGGCCCTGCGTCCGGCCGTCAGCACGGGTGCTGCATCGTTCGACTAACCTGACATCGTCGTTCATGAACGCGAGGGGAGTCGGACGTGGCCGGACAGGACCGCATCGACACGTCGGTGCCGCACCCGGCCCGGCGGTACAACTACTGGCTCGGCGGCAAGGACCACTTCGCCGCCGACCGCGCCTCCGGCGACGAGATCGCGGCCGCGTTCCCGACCGTCCGCACCGCGGTGCTCGCCAACCGGGCGTTCCTGCGCTCCGCCGTGCGGTTCCTGGCGGGGGAGGCCGGCGTCCGGCAGTTCCTCGACATCGGCACCGGCCTGCCGGTCCCCGACAACACGCACGAGCTCGCGCAGCGCGCCGACCCCACGTCCCACGTCGTCTACGTCGACAACGACCCGATCGTGCTGACCCACGCGCGGGCGCTGCTCACCGGGACACCGGAGGGCCGCACCGCATATCTGGAAGCGGACCTGCGCGACCCGGCCGCGATCCTCGCCCACCCGGACCTGCGGGCGACCCTCGACCTGGACCGGCCGGTCGGCCTGCTGCTCGTGGCGATCCTGCACTTCATCCACACCGACGAGGCCGCCCTGCCGATCGTGCGGACCCTGCTGGACGCGCTGCCGTCCGGCAGCTACCTGGTCGCCACGAACGCGACCGTCGACTTCGCCGACGAGGCGGGCGCCGCGGCGTACCGGGCGATGTTCGCCGCCGGGCGCACCGACGGGTACGCCCGCACGGCGGAGCAGTTCGGCGCCTTCTTCGAAGGCCTGGACCTGGTGCCGCCGGGCATCGTCCCCGTCTGCGACTGGCGCGGCTCCTATCCGGACGCCACTCCCGCCGACGTCGCCATCTATGCCGCGGTGGGCCGCAAACCCTGACGTCCGGGGTTTCCCGGCGCGGGGTGACCGGGTACGGGTCCGGTCATGAAGGCGAACCCGGTCCCGCCCGCCCTTGCCGCCGCTGCCGCGCTGTCCCTGCTCACCGCGTGCGGCTCGACGGCCCCGTCCACCACCGCCTCCGCCCCGCCGGCGGCCTCCGGTTCCGCCACCGGTTCCGCTTCCGCGGCGGCTTCCGGTGTACCGGTGCCGAGCGGGACCGACCCGGTCCTGGCCGGGCGGCGGAGGGTCGTCATCGTGCCGGTCGGGTCGTTCGAGTCGATCCTCGCCGTCGACGCCATGGGCCGGCTGACGCTCACCGACGGGGGCACGGACAAGGGCCTGTTCGTGCTGTCCCCCGACGGCACCGGCAAGCACTGGATCAAGACCCTGGCCCCGCCGTCCTGCATGGGCGTCAAGAACAACGGCGCCGCCCCGCTGACGGTGGTCGCGGCCACCTGCGACCCCGCGGCGAAGGGCCAGCTGTTCGCCCTCGAGCAGCGCGAGGAGCAGGACAGCCTGGACCGTCCCACGTACGCGATCAGCTCCGCCGGCGGCGTCTACCTGCGCACCGGCCGCGACGGGCTGATCGCCGAGGAGCTCGGCGACGCGGGCCCGCAGGCCGCCTTCACGTTCGTCGACAACGGCCCGGCCACGTAGTCCCGGACCGTGGTGGCCGGGCGGCCGAGGAGCTGCTCGACGTCGTGGGTGAGCCGGTCGTACCGGCCGTCGCGGTGCAACCGGACCATCGTGAGCAGGTGGTCGCGCAGGTGCTCCGGCAGGTGCAGCGGCGCCAGCACCTCGTCGACCCACTCCTGCAGCGGGACGTCGACGTAGGTGACCGTCCGCCCCAGCGCGGCCGACCACTCCGCCGCCATCGCCGTCATGTCCTCCGAGCGTGCGCCGGTCAGCTCGTACACCTTCCCGATGTGCGACCCGGGCGCCGCAAGGATCGTGGCGACGACCTCGGCGACGTCCCGCGCCGCGATCGGCGACGTGCGCGCCGTCCCGAACGGCAGCCGCAGCGCGTCGTCCTTGACGCTCGCGAAGATCGGGTTCTCCAGGAAGACGGTCGGCCGCACCTGCACGACCGGCAGTCCCGACCAGTCCAGGACCCGCTCGCCGAGCCACTGCAACCGATGCTGCGCCGATTCCCCGGTGCTGGTCAGCGTCATCTCCGACACCGTCATCTGCGACATGTTCACCAGCGCGGTGAGGTGTCGCTGCCGCTGGTGCTCGCGCGCCGCGGCGGCGACGGTGACGGTGGCCTTCAGGTAGCTCGCCGCCACACTCATGCCGAAGTACACCCGCCCGCACCCGTCGAGGGCCCGCACGACGTCACCCGCGTCGGTGAGATCCCCGGCGACGACCTCGGCCCCGGTCGCCCGCAACGCCTCGGCTCGCTCGTCCTCCCGGTGCACGAACGCCCGCACCGCCACGTCCCGCTCGCGCAACAGCTCCACGACGGACCGCCCGACGGACCCCACTCCACCGGCCGCCCCGGTGACGAGCACCATGTCCATGCTCCCGATGCTCGGCGGTTTCCGCCCGCACGGCACCACCCTCCGGGGTCACCGCCGCTCCTTCACCCCGCGCGCTCCGGCCCCGCGCGCTCCGCCCGGACGAGGACCGGTGCTGCCACCCGGCGTCCATGAGCGGCCCGTCCTGCCTCTAGCTCGTCGATGTCGATGCGCATCTTGACGGCGACCGGCAGGCCGGCAGCGTCCTGAGCGGCGGAGCGGACGAGCTTGCGTTTCCAGGCGAGGGCGGAGCCGCCGTCGCGGCGGGGGACCTTCGGGACCGGGCACCCGAGTTTTGCGATGTGGCGACTACTGGCTGTGATCTGACCGGTTCAGGTGCTGGCCGGGCGTACTCGTCCTGAGTATGCTTGGTTTGATACCAGGTTGTATCCGCGTATATCAGGAGGTCGTCATGGCGCGTACCGTCATCGATCTGGACGAGGCGACGTTGGCCTTCGCCCAGCGCCAGCTCGGCACCAAGACCAAGCGCGAGACGATCAACAGGGCGCTCGCCATTGCGGCCGGCACGAGCGCGGACGATCGTGCCCGCGGGCTGGCGTGGCTCCAGGACAACGCGGAACTCATCCTTGACTTCGACGTCCTGGAAGAGGGCGAGCGGGCCGGGCGATGACCTACCTGGCGGACACGTCGGCAGCGTGGCGGCTGTTGAGGAAACAGGTTCCAGATCCGTGGCCCCGCTACGTCGCGCAGGGTGTTGTCGCGCTCTGTCCACCGGTGGAGGCCGAGCTCATGGTCTCGGTACGCGCTGATCGCGATTACGAGCCGTTTTTTGCCATGCTGCGCCGAACATTCGGGTGGTGCCCGACGCTCGACGATCCCTGGCGTCATGTCCTTGCCGTCCAGCGCGACCTCATCAAGATCGGCCACCACCGCGGACCTTCGCCGATGGACGTCATCATCGCGCTGACGGCGCAGGAGCAGCGCCTGACGCTGCTGCACGCCGACGCCGACTTCGACTCGATCGCGAAGGTGCGGCCGGGCATCGCCATGATTCGTATCGACCAGGCCTGACCGCTCCGCTCGGCTTCGGCTCCCCATCGGAGATGCTTTGGGATCGTCGGCCGCCGGAGCCGTCGAGTCGGTGCCTGCGGATGTTTCGTCGTTGCGAGTGGCTGAGCCAGTTTCGAGAGGCCGTTGCCCGGCTCCTCGGCGAGGTGTTTTGACGGCGTCTGAAACCGGCAGCAGGATGGCGCTATGGGTAGCGACGATCTGAAATCGCGCGCGCAGACGCTGCGCGCTGCGGGCAACACCCCGAAGCAGATCGCCCGTCTGCTCGGGATCCCGCGGTCCAAGGTCGTGTCGCTGGTGCACAGTGGTCCTGGCCTCCGACCGGATCGCGCCGCCGTGTCGGAGCCGCAGCTCATCGGGTGCTGGATCACGCGGCAGTGGAGCAACGGCCTGACCATCGACGGCCGGCCATCGGACTGGATCGACGATGACAACCTCCCGGCGCTTGCCATGGGAGCTGGTCTTCCGAGTGTTGCGGTGGTGCGAGAGCACAGCGACGACGAGGTCAGCGTCTGCGGATACCTTGTGGACACCTACTGCCTGGGCGTCAAGAACGCCCTTCCAGCCAACATGGTCGACCGACGCGATCTCGGTCCGTTTCTCGCCGATTACTTCGGTTCTTACGACGGTGAGCCGCTGGCCGCGCCGATCGAACTCGCCAGGCACCTCGTATTCGGCGCCGTCGACTACGCGCGGACCCTCGGCTTCGACCCCCACCCGGACTTCTCCATCGCCAAGTCACACCTCGGCACCTGGCAACCACCCAGCCGTATCCGATTCGGACTCAACGGCAAGCCGTACTTCCAGCAGGGACCGTACGACAATCCCAACCGCGTCATCCGCACTCTGGACAGATCAGTCGGACCCGGCAACTATCACTTCACCACCTCGGTGATCGACCTGTGAGAACTCCCCCGAGCCGCCCGACCCTGACCCGCCGTGCCCTGCGACGACCTGTCAGGCGACGCTTCCAGGGTAGTGCTGAGCCGCCGCCGCGCCTGGTCACCTTCCGCACGCTGCACCCGAATTTTGCTTTGTGGCGACTGCGTTCTGTAACGTCGGCCGTTGTACCGATGCTTGCCGCTCGCCGGTGACAGCCCTATACCCGGTGTGCCAAATCGCACGAAGGGCGCGAATCACGGTGGACCATCTTGAGGATCCTCAGGCGGTGTCCTGGGACGACGCGTTGGGCGTGCGGCGAGATCAGCACGGCACGGATAAGATCCATGGTCCGTCGGCTGCACGGCATTGTGAACTGACCGTTGCCGCATCCGGGTGGGGAGCCTCGCTCAGGTCAGGCGGTATTCGCGATCACCGAAGTCGGCCACGACGCGGAGGTTACCGCCGAGCGCGCGGACGTAGGCGCGAAGCGTTGCCAGCGTGACCGTGTCCAGCTCTCCGCGTTCGATGGCAGAGACTCGCGGCTGCTTGACGCCCAAAGCCTGGGCGACCTCTTCCTGGGTCCGATCCTGTTCGGTGCGGACCTGGGCAAGGTGCCAAGCGCGAATGTGGTCTTCGGTCGTCTGCTGCGCTTCGGTTTTGTTATGCCCGTCGTTCGCTCAACCGCCGCTGTCGTCGAGTTCGGCGCCTTCGGGGATGGTGTCGTCGTCGGGGTCGGTGAGCCAGTCCTGGGGGAGGATCACCTTGGCGGGGGTGCCGGTGCGGCCGCGAGGCTGGCCGAGGATTTCGCGAGGGAATGGCACGGAAGGGTCGAGCTGGGCCAGCAGGGCGCCGAGTTCGGCCAAAGATGAGCTGGTGGCCATGGCGGCGCGGAGTTCGCCGCCGGCGGGGAAGCCTTTGAGGTACCAGGCGACGTGTTTGCGGAAGTCGGTGACGCCTTCCTTCTCCCGGCCCCACCACTCGACCAGGAGGGTGGCGTGGCGGTGCATCAGGGCGGCAACCTCGCCCTGGGTCGGCAGGGACCGGGAGGAAGAGCCGGCGAAGGCGGCAGCGAGGTCGGCGAAGAGCCAGGGACGGCCGAGGCAGCCGCGGCCGATGACCACGCCGTCGCAACCCGTCTGCGACATCATGCGCAGGGCGTCTTCGGCTTCCCAGATGTCGCCGTTGCCGAGGACCGGGATGTCGAGGGCCTGCTTCAGCGAAGCGATGGCGTCCCAGTTGGCCTCGCCGGAGTAGCGCTGGGCGGCGGTCCTCGCGTGTAGAGCGACCCACGCGACGCCGGCGTCCTGGGCGATGCGGCCCGCGTCGAGCATCGTCTGATGGTCGTCGTCGATGCCGATGCGCATCTTGATGGTGACCGGCAGGCCCTGCGCGCCCTCGACCGCCGAGGTGACGATGTCACGGAACAGGCGACGTTTCCACGGCAGGGCTGAGCCGCCGCCGCGCCTGGTCACCTTGGGCACGGAACAGCCGAAGTTCATGTCGATGTGGTCGGCCAGGTCCTGCTCGACGACCATCTCGACGGCCTTGCGGATGGTGGCGGGGTCCACGCCGTACAGCTGGAGGCTCCGCGGCTTCTCGGCGGCGCCGAACTGGATCATGCTCATGGTCTTGGGGTTGCGTTCGACCAGGGCGCGGGTGGTGATCATCTCGCAGACGTAGAGGCCGGCGCCCTGTTCGCGGCACAGTTGCCGGAAGGCCACGTTGGTGATGCCCGCCATCGGGGCGAGGACCACCGGCGGGTCGACGACATAGGGACCGAGCTTCAACGTCACGTGTTCGAGCATGCCATGCCGCGCCGCTGGACGGGGTGATGGCTGCGCGCAGGAACGATGCTCGATGGTGCGCGAAAGTGGGGCGCAAACAGCAGTTGCACGCATCTCGAAGTGCGGGAACGTGGAAAGCCGTAAAGTGGACACGATCATGAACGATGCGCGAAGTTGCTTGGTGGAGCGCTCCCAGATGCACCCGTAAGAGGCACATGTGCCGTTCCTTGTGCGACTTGTCTCAAGGCGATGCCAAAGCTTCGGAGACCGCTTTACGGTGTCCGGCACATGGGAACCCTAACGATGGCTCAGTGCTCACCATGGAGGCTTCAGTGGAGAAGTTCGTCTATGACTTCGAAGAGGGTAACCGCGATCTCAAGGACCTGCTCGGCGGCAAGGGTGCGAACCTCGCCGAGATGACCAACCTCGGCCTGCCCGTGCCGCCGGGGTTCACCATCACGACCGACGCCTGTCGCGAGTACCTCAGGACGGGTGACATGCCCGACGGGATGGACCGGCAGGTCGGTGAGCACCTCGCCGCGCTCGAGGCGAAGATGGGCCGCAAGCTCGGCGACCGGCACGACCCGCTGCTCGTCTCGGTGCGCTCGGGCGCGAAGTTCTCGATGCCGGGCATGATGGAGACGGTGCTCAACGTCGGGCTCACCGACAGCAGCGTCGACGGGCTCGCCGCGCAGGCCGGCGGCGACGAGCGCTTCGCCTGGGACTCCTACCGGCGGCTGATCCAGATGTTCGGCAAGACCGTGTGCGAGGTGCCCGGCGAGGAGTTCGAGCACGCCCTCGACGACGCGAAGCACGCCGTGAACACGAAGGACGACCTGGGCCTCGACGCCGCCGCGCTGCAGACGCTCGTCGCGCGCTACAAGGAGATCTTCCGCGAGCACACGGGCCGCGACTTCCCGCAGGACCCGCGCGAGCAGCTCGACCTCGCCGTCGGCGCCGTCTTCGGGTCCTGGAACGCCGACCGCGCAGTGCTGTACCGGCGGCAGGAGCGCATCCCGACGGACCTCGGCACGGCCGTGAACGTGGTCGCGATGGTCTTCGGCAACCTGGGCGCCGACTCCGGCACGGGCGTGGCCTTCACCCGTGACCCCGCGACGGGCGAGCCCGGCGTGTACGGCGACTACCTCGCCAACGCGCAGGGCGAGGACGTCGTCGCCGGCATCCGCAACACCATGCCGCTGCAGGACCTCGAGAACATCAACAAGCAGGCGTACGACGAGCTGATGGCCATCATGGCGAAGCTCGAGGAGCACTACCGCGACCTGTGCGACATCGAGTTCACGATCGAGCGCGGCAAGCTGTGGATGCTGCAGACCCGCGTCGGCAAGCGGACCGCGGCGGCGGCGTTCGTCATCGCCACGCACCTCGTCGACGAGGGCGTCATCGACATGGACGAGGCGCTGCGGCGGGTCAACGGCGCCCAGCTCGCCCAGCTCATGTTCCCGACGTTCGACCTGGGCAGCGAGCCTGCGCAGCTGACCCGCGGCGTCGGCGCGTCACCGGGCGCGGCCGTCGGCAAGGCCGTGTTCGACGCCGGGCACGCCGTGGCCCTGGCCAAGGAGGGGGAGCAGGTCATCCTGGTGCGCCGGGAGACCAACCCCGACGACCTGCCCGGCATGATCGCCGCCCAGGGCATCCTGACCAGCCGCGGCGGCAAGACCTCGCACGCCGCCGTGGTCGCCCGCGGCATGGGCAAGACGTGCGTGTGCGGCGCCGACGCCCTCGACGTCAACCTCCACAAGGGACAGTTCACGGTGGACGGTCACGTCGTGTCGGAGGGCGACGTCATCTCCGTCGACGGCACCACCGGCCGGGTCTACCTCGGCGAGGTGCCCGTCCAGCCGTCGCCGGTCGTGCAGTACTTCGAAGGCACCCTCGACGCCGGGGCCGACCCCCTGGTCAGCGCGGTGCACCGGATCCTCACCCACGCCGACGGCAGCCGGAGGCTGAGGGTGCGCACCAACGCCGACACCGGCGAGGACGCGGCGCGGGCCCGCCGCTTCGGCGCGCAGGGCGTCGGGCTGTGCCGCACCGAGCACATGTTCCTCGGCGAGCGCCGCGCCCTCGTCGAGCGGCTGATCCTGGCCCGCGACCCGCAGGCGCGCGACGCGGCCCTGGCCGAGCTGCTGCCGCTGCAGCGGGCCGACTTCGTCGAGCTGTTCCGGGAGATGAAGGACCTGCCGGTCACCGTGCGGCTGATCGATCCGCCGCTGCACGAGTTCCTGCCGCCGCTGGAGGACCTGGCCGTCAAGGTCGCCGTCGCCGAGGAACGCGGGCAGGATCCCGGCCACGACAAGGACCTTCTGGACGCCGTACGCCGGATGCACGAGGAGAACCCGATGCTGGGGCTGCGCGGCGTGCGCCTCGGCCTGGTCATCCCCGGACTGTTCGCGATGCAGGTCCGGGCGATCGTCGAGGCCGCCGCGCAGGTCGACGGCGCCCACCCGGAGATCATGGTGCCGCTCGTCGGCGCCGTGCAGGAGCTGGAGACGATCCGCGCCGAGGCCGAGAAGATCATCGGCGAGCACGACGTCGAGGTGAAGATCGGCACGATGATCGAGGTGCCGAGAGCCGCGCTGACCGCGGGCGACATCGCCCAGGCCGCCGACTTCTTCTCGTTCGGGACCAACGACCTGACCCAGATGGGCTGGGGCTTCTCCCGCGACGACGTCGAGGGCGCGTTCTTCTGGCGGTACCTCGAACTCGGCATCTTCGGGGTGTCGCCGTTCGAGTCCATCGACCGCGACGGCGTCGGGCGGCTCGTGCGCATCGCCGTCGACGAGGGCCGGGCGGCCCGGCCGGAGCTGCACTTCGGGGTCTGCGGCGAGCACGGCGGCGACCCCGAGTCGGTGCACTTCTTCCACGAGGTCGGCCTCGACTACGTGTCGTGCTCACCGTTCCGGGTGCCCGTGGCACGGTTGGAGGCCGGCCGCGCGGCCGTAGCCGAGCAGTCGACCTCCGACACCCGTTAGTTCAAGAGCGGACGCTCAGACGTCGAGCTCCTCCTCGATGCGGGACAGGTGGTGCCGGGCCAGCGCGAGGTTGGCCCGGGACCGCAGCAGTGCCAGGTAGAGGAACAGGCCCTTGCCCGAGCGGCCCGTGACCGGCCTGATCAGGTGGTACTGGTTGTTCAGCGTGATCAGGATGTCCTCGATGCCGTCCTTGAGGTTGAGCATCTCGATGGTGCGCATCTTGGCCCGGACCACGTCGGTGTTGCCGGCCGCCGCCACGGTCAGGTCCAGGTCCTTCGAACCGCCGAGCACGCCGAGCGCCATGCCGCTGTTGTAGTCCACCAGCGCGACGCCGACCGCGCCGTCGATGGTCATGAGTTCCTTGAGCGCAGTTTCCATGTCCGCCATGGCTACCTCCGTGAGCTTGGTGGGGGGAGTGTCACTGGGTATGGGGGTCTGTTCGTTCGTTCGTCTCGGTCGCCGGTGCACCCCGCCGTTGCGGCCTACCATCGGGCCGGCTCCGGGATCGCCTGGGCGAAGCTGAGCGCGGCGGTGGCCACCACGTGCGACACCACACCGATCGACCGCCGTGCCTCGTGGTGCAGCCGCCCGACGTTCGCGTCGGCGTCGGCGAGCAGGACCAGCACGGCGCCGTGGCCCGCCATGTACATGGCGACGTGCCCGCCCATGCTGCTGATCAGCACCTCCTGGAAGTTGTCGTGGCCGGCGCTGTCGGCGATGCGCTGGCTGACGCCGAGGCACGCCGCCGCGAGCGCGGCGACCCCCTCGACGGCCACCGTCTCGGCGTCGTCGACGATCAGCAGGCCGTCGGTGCTGGCGACCAGGCAACCGGTGAGCTCCGGCACGGCCCGGCGCAGCCGGCCCAGCTCCACGAGGAGCTCGCCGCGCAGTTCCGTATCGGTGGTCATTGTCGTTTCACCTCCATGCTCGGAGCTGTGTCATCGCAGGGACTGCAGGGCCGATCGGATGCGTTTGAGCAGCGTGTCGTCGGGGGGCTTGTCGATCGCCCCCGGCAGGACCGCCAGGGCGCTGACCCCGGCCGGAAGGTGCCGGCGGGTGCTGGCCGGCGGATCCTCGAACGTGAACGTCCCGGGGACCCGCTGCGGCAGGAACTCGTCGTCCTCACCGTTGACCGCGTGCGCGGTGGCCGGTGCCTCCACCGGCTTCGCCGAACCCGACGCCTTCGGTGCCGGTGGCGCCTCCGTCGGTTTCGCCGAGCCCGACGCTTTCGGCGCCGGTGGCGCCTCCGATGGTGGCGGCGGCTGCTCCTCGGTCGACGGCGGCGGCGGTTGTACGAGGCCCGCCGCGGCGAGCCGGCGCACGTCCAGCGTCACCGCGTATGCGGATCGTCCGAGGAGCCCGGCCAGCTCCTGAGGGGTCCGCTCACCGTCGGCGTGCAGGACGATCTCCCACTGGAGGCCGGACAGCAGCACCCGGTCGAGGCCGGGTCGCAGGACCGGCCTGACCGCGGCGGTGTCAGTGACGTCTGAGGGGTGCACCTCGTCAAGGATGCGGTGCTGCCGGGTGACGTGGTCGCACAACTGGTCCGCCGTCACGGTGCCCTCCGCACCGAGCCAGTGCTCGATGTCCGGGGCGAAGCGGAGCTCGGCCCGCTCGGTCGACAGGACGAAGAACGCGGCGTCGTACAGGGCGTTGATCGCGCACAGCTCGATCTCCGCGGCGGTGACGTGCCCGCCCTCCACCAGGGCCCGGGCGGGCCGCGACGGGATCGTCTCCCACACCCGCTCGTCGACCACCTCGGCGGCGGTCAGCAGCCGGTCGACGCTCGGCGCGGCAGGCGACTCGACGCCGTTGACCAGGCCGTCACGCAGGAAGATGACGCCGCCGGGCTCCCCGACGACGGTCAGCGCGCCGGTTGCGCCGAGGGTGGCGAGCTGCGTGAGAGCCTTCACCGGGGTGACGCCCTTGCCGAACTTCGCCGGCTTGCCGTCCTTCACCGCGGCGCCGGCCTTAACGCTCACGCCGCCACCTCCGCTTCGCTCCGGCGTCGGCCTGAGCCAGAACTGAGCCCCTGATGAGCGGTCCTCCCGCTCCGCTCCGGACCGCTCATGCCCGCAACCTCCGCTTTGTGGAGACGGGCGCTCATGCGAGGTCTTCGGCGAGGGAGCGGATGCGGCGGCGGGCGATGGCCAGGTTGCCCTCGGCGCGGTCGAGCCAGACGTACAGCACCAGCCGCGAGTCGAAGTTCGTCCGCACCGGCCTGATCAGGTGATACGCGGCGGACGTGCTGATGATGACGTCCTCGACCGAGTCGCCCGGCACCGCCGGCGCGTACGCGGCGGTCTGCATCGCCGCGTGGATGACACTGGCCGTGCCCAGCGCCGCCGCCGCCGGGTCCGCGTGCGGCGCGACCGCCTCCTGTCCGCCCTGCATGCCCAGCGACTGCCCCGTGGTGTAGTCGATGAGACTCGCCCCGATGGCGCCGCGAATCGTCATGGCACGCCGCAGGCAGTCATCGATAGCAGGCACTGAGTCTCCCGTTCGCGGGCGGCAGATGGGCACGTTGAAACGGCACACGACGGCGGGAATCGGGGGGAGCGGCCGTAACGATGCGCTTCCGGCAAATTACCCCGGGCCACTTGAACCCGCACTCCGTGCGTTCGGTCGGTACCAAAAACCGATTGGTCATTGCTTTTTGCAATATGCACGTTTCAGCGACGCCGCCGTTGGAAAGCGGCTAGGGTGGCGTGCCCTCGTGCGGCAGCACGGCTGCGACGCCGGTCGGCGCGGCGTATGGTGAGTCCCCACGCCGACCACGGAGGTACGCATGGGGAGCCGGTGGGATGCCTTGATCGTCGATGCGCTCGACCCTGAGCGGCTCGGCCGGTGGTGGGCCGAAGTGCTCGACCATCGGGTCGAGAGTGTCTCCGCGCGAGAGGTCGTGGTCGGCCCCGGCATCGACGGCCATCCACGGCTGATCTTCCTGCGTCACCCCGACACCAGGCACGCCAAGAACCGGCTCCACCTCGACCTGCGCCCCGACGACCTGGACGCCGAGATCGAGCGCCTCGTCAACATGGGCGCCCGGCACGTCGACGTCGGTCAGCCGGAGGACGCCGAGTGGCTGGTCCTCGCCGACCCCGAGGGCAACGAGTTCTGCATCCTTCGCACCCGGGAGTGACCCCCGATGGGTGAATTCGGCAGCGGCTTCGGCAGGGCGTACCGGTGGGCCGTCGCCTCCGGGCTCGGGCTGCTGACCGTGGCGGCCGCCGCGTTCGCGCTGTACAACGTCCGGCAGATCCTCGTGCAGGTCGTCATCGCCGTGTTCGTCGCGGTCAGCCTCGACCCGGCCGTGCGGCTGCTGATCCGCCGCGGGGTGCGCCGCTCGGTCGCGGTCGCCGTCATCGTGGTGCTCGCCCTGGCGATCCTGGTCGGGTTCGTCTGGTCGCTGGTCCCGCCCCTGGTCGGGCAGGGCGGCGACCTGTTGCGCAACATCCCGCAGTACCTGCAGGAACTCCCCGAACGGTCGCAGACCTACCGCGAGGTGGCCGACCGCTACGGGCTGACGGAGAAGTTCACCGAATACGCCAAGACGCTGCCGGGCAAGGTCGGCGGCGGCGCGCTCGGCGTCATCACCGGGATCTTCAGCGCGATCCTCAACGTCCTGCTGGTCACCGTGCTCACCATCTACTTCATGGCCGACCTGCCCCGGATCCGCCGCGGCATCGTGCGGCTGGTGCCCCGGCAGGGCCGCCCCCACGCCGCGCAGGCGATCAACGTCGTCGTCGACAAGGTCGGCGGCTACATGATCGGCAACCTGATCATCTCGCTGTTCGCCGGTGTGTCCTCGTTCGCCTGCCTGTTCCTGATGGACGTGCCGTTCGCGCTGCCGCTGGCGTTCTTCGTCGCGATCACGGACCTGATCCCGCTCATCGGCGCCACCGTCGGCGCCGTCGGGTGCACGGTCGTCGCGCTGGTCACCGGCGAGCTGTGGCCCGGCGCGATCGTCGTCGCCGCGTTCTTCCTGCTGTACCAGCAGCTGGAGAACTACCTGATCGCGCCGCGGGTGCTGCGCAACACCGTGGACCTGTCCGCGATCGCCGTGCTGCTCGCGGCGCTGGTCGGCGGCGCGACCCTCGGCGTGGTCGGCGCACTCATGGCGATCCCCGTCGTCGCCGCGATCAAGGTCCTGATGACGCCCGTCGTCGAGGCGCTCAACGAGGCACCGGCCGACCGCGACCCACCGGCGCCGCCACCCGTGCCGGTCCCGGCGCCGGCCGCCGCGCCACCCGCGCCACCCGCGCCGGACCCCGCGACGGCCAGGCCGGACCCCGCGACGGACGGGCCGGACCCCGCGACGGACGGGCCGGACCCGGCGTCGGTTCCCGCGCCGCGAGATCGGGAAGCTGAGGAAAGCTCTAAGCTCGACTCGTGAACGCCGCGCCCCCAGATCAGCACGCCGGGGAAACCCCTGCCCGGCACGTGGACCCGGACGCGGAACGCTTCGTGCACGAGCCGCAGAAGGACCGCACCACGACCTCCGCGGACAACGGCCGCACACCGTTCCAACGGGACCGGGCCCGGGTGCTGCACTCCGCGGGGTTCCGCCGGCTCGCCGCCAAGACCCAGGTGCACACGGCGGGCGCCGACGCGTTCCTGCGCACCCGCCTCACCCACTCCCTGGAGGTCGCGCAGATCGCCCGGGAGATGGGCGCCCGCCTCGGCTGCGACCCCGACGTCGTGGACACCGCCGGGCTCGCCCACGACCTCGGCCACCCACCGTTCGGGCACAACGGTGAGGACGCGCTCGACGCCGTCGCCGGGCCGTGCGGCGGGTTCGAGGGCAACGCGCAGACCCTGCGGGTCCTCACCCGGCTGGAGGCCAAGGTCCTCGCCCCGGACGGCGCCTCCGCCGGGCTCAACCTCACCCGGGCCTCGCTCGACGCCGTGTCCAAATACCCCTGGCCGCGCCGCGACGGCTACCGCAAGTTCGGCGTGTACGCCGACGACGAGGCCGTCTTCGCCTGGCTGCGACACGGTCGTACCGACGCGGACCGGTGCCTCGAGGCGCAGGTCATGGACTGGGCCGACGACGTCGCCTACTCGGTGCACGACGTCGAGGACGGCATCCACGGCGGCTACGTCCACCTGGCCACCCTGCGCGCCGACGACGGCGAACGCGCCGCGCTGTGCGAGGACGTCGCCGCCGCGTACTCCTCCGAGACGGCCGCGGACCTGCAGACCGTGCTGCTGGACCTGCTCGCCGACCCGGTCCTCGTGCCGCTGGACCACTACGACGGCAGTCACGCGGCGCAGGTCGCCCTGAAGCGGACGACCAGCGTGCTCACCGGCCGGTTCGCCGCGGCCGCCGTGTCCGCGACCAGGGCCGCCCACGGCGACGCGCCGGTCCGCCGCTACGGGGCCGGCCTGGTCGTGCCGCCGGCCGTGCGGGCCCAGTGCGCGCTGCTGAAGGGCATCGCACTGCGGTACGTGATGCGCCGCCCCGGCTCGAAACAGCGCTACGCGCAGGAGATCACCGTCCTCACCGAGCTCGTGGCCGCCCTCGCCGACCGCGCCCCGGACGACCTCGACGCGGTGTTCGCCCCGATGTGGCGCGCCGCGCCCGACGACGCGGCCCGGCTCCGGGTCGTCATCGACCAGGTGGCCAGCCTGACCGACCTGTCCGCGACGGCCTGGCACCAGCGGCTGTGTCCCTGACCCCGTGGCGGATCGCGCGGCGGTAGGGAAGGCTGGGACGTATGGCTGACGAGCGGACATTTGTGATCGTGGGCGCGAGCCTCGCCGGGGCGAAGGCGGCGGAGACGTTGCGCGCCGAGGGCTTCACCGGCCGGATCGTGCTGATCGGCGAGGAGACGGAGCGCCCCTACGAGCGCCCCCCGCTGTCGAAGGGCTACCTGCAGGGCAAGGAGGACGCCCGCGAGAAGGCGTTCGTCCACCCCGAGGCGTGGTACACCGACAACGACGTGGACCTGCGCCTGGCCACCCGCGTCACCCGGGTCGACCCGGCCGCGCACACCGTCACCCTCGACGGCGTCGACGAGCTGCGCTACGACAAGCTGCTGCTCACCACGGGCTCGCGGGTCCGCACCCTCGACGTGCCCGGCACCGACCTCACCGGCGTGCGCTACCTGCGCACCGTCGACGAGTCCGACGCGCTGCTGGCGCACCTGCGCGCCGCCGCGCACGTGGTCGTCGTCGGCGCCGGCTGGATCGGCCTGGAGACCGCGGCCGCGGCCCGCAAGCACGGCACCACCGTCACCGTGGTCGAGCAGGCGGACCTGCCGCTGCAGCGGGTCCTCGGCGACGAGGTCGCCACGATCTTCGCCGGCCTGCACCGCGCCAACGGTGTCGAGTTCCGGTTCGGTGCCGGCGTCGCCTCGTTCGAGGGCACCGACGGCGTCCTCACCGGCGTGACCCTCACCGACGGCTCGCACCTGCCCGCGGACATCGCCGTCGTCGGCGTCGGCATCCAGCCCAACACCGAGCTCGCCGTCGACGCCGGCCTCGAGGTCGACAACGGCATCCTCGTCGACGCCGCTCTGCGCACCTCCGACCCCGACATCTACGCCGCCGGCGACGTCGTCAACCTGGACCACCCCGGCCTGCGCCGCCGGGTCCGCGTCGAGCACTGGGCCAACGCCCTCAACGGCGGCAAGGTCGCCGCGAAGTCCCTGCTCGGCGACGCCGTGTACGACCGCGTGCCCTACTTCTTCTCCGACCAGTTCGACCTCGGCATGGAGTATTCGGGCTTCGTCGCCCCCGGCGGGTACGACCGTGTCGTCTTCCGCGGCGGGACCTCGGTCGCGGACGGGTTCGTCGCGTTCTGGGTGCGGGACGGCCGGGTCCTGGCCGGCATGAACGTCAACGTCTGGGACGTCACCGACGACATCCAGGCCCTGGTCCGCGCCGGCTGGGCCGGCACCGCCGTCGACCTCGACCGCCTGGAGGACCCCAAGGTCCCGCTGGGCGAGCTGCTCTCCTGACGCCGCCGGTAGGCCGCGACGCTGACCCCCGTCAGCGTCGCGGCTGACGACGGGCGGCGGCGTCCCGGCCTACGGTTCCGGCTCGACACATCATGTTCGAGCCGAGAGGTCGCCATGCCACACAACCTTCGACGTCTGTCGGCCGGGGTCTGCCTCGTCGCCGCGCCGCTGTTCTACATCGCGGGGCTGGTCGTCGACCCCGCCCTGCGCGCCGGTGACCAGGCCGACGGGGCCTACGGCCGGCACCCCGGGCAGGTGTCGGTGAGCGCCGCGCTGCTGCACTGGAGCTGGGTGCTGCTCGTGCCCGGGATCATCGGCATGATCCACCTCGTGCGCCGGCGGGCGGTGCTCTTCGGCCACGTCGCCGGGGTCGTCGCCCTCCTCGGCGTGGTCAACTTCTCCGCGCTGATGCTCGGCGACTTCTTCTACGCCCGGCTCGAGGCGGACCTCGGCACCGCGGAGGGCGACCGCCTCGCCGACGCCGCGTTCGCCGCCGGTGGTGCGCTCTGGGGGTTCCAGGTGCCGGGGTTCCTCGGGCTGCTCGGGGTGCTGCTGCTCGGCCTGACACTCGCGTACGACAAGCGGGTGCCGTGGTGGGCGCCGCCGGCGATGGTGATCGGCATGCTGGCCGGGCCGGTGTACCCGATCGGCATGATCGTGGGGAGCCTGCTGTACGTCGCCGGTGCGGGCGTGATCGGGCTGCGGATGCTGCGGATGAGCGACGCCGAGTGGGCCGCCGACCCGGCTCCGGCTCAGTCGCCGGCCAGCGGGAATGTCGCGGCGACCGTGTAGCCGCCGCCGGGCCGGGCACCGGCGTGCAGGGTGCCGCCGTGCAGCGCGGCGCGCTCCCGCATGCCGGCGAGCCCGTGCCCCGCCGGTGCCTCCCCGGTGGCCTCTGTGGGCGCCTCTGTGGACCGGCCGTCGTCGCTGATCTCGACCGTGACCGCGGCCCCGGTGTAGCCGACGGTCACGTCGACGGTCGCCGCTCCGGCGTGCTTGAGCGCGTTGGTCAGCGCCTCCTGGACGATCCGGTACGCCGACAGCCCGAGCGCCGGCGGCAGCGGCAGCGGCGTGCCGGTCGTGGCCACCCGGACGTCGAGCCCGGCGGCGCGCAGCGGCCCGGCCAGCTCGTCGAGGCGGTCGAGGCCGGCCGGTGCCTGCCCGTTGCGCAGGACGCCGAGCAGCATCCGCAGCTCCTCCACCGTGTCCCGGCCGGCGCGTTCGACGCCCCGCAGCAGGTCACGCTCCTTGTCACGGGCCGGGTCGGCGGACAGCAGCATCCGTACCCCACCGGTCTGCAACGTCATCAGGCTGACGTTGTGGGAGATGACGTCGTGCAGCTCACGGGCGATGCGGGTGCGCTCCTCGCCGGCCGCGACCGCCGCCCGCTGCGCCATCCGGACCGTGCGCAGCGTCTGCCGGTGCAGCAGGATGCCGCTGCCGTACGCGACACCCATGAACATGGCGCCGATGAGGCTCTCGGCGACGTCCTGCCCCGGCAGGGTCTGCAGCAGGGCGTATGCGGCGAGCACGGTGACGACGCCGGCGGCCCGCCCGCGCGGCCCCGCCGGCTCGCTGCCGACCGTGTGCACCAGGATCAGGTTCGAGTAGAACTGCCACGCCGCGAGCGGATAGTCGTCGTCCATGACCGCGACCCGGAACAGGGCCGACAGCACGGTCAGCGCGGCGAGCGTGCCGACGGGGGAGCGGCGGCGCAGCAACAGCAGCACCCCGGCGGCGAGCGCACCCGCGGCGACGAGCCCCGGCCGGTGCACCTGGCCCGGTCCGGCGCCGGCGCGCCCGTACGCCTCGACGACCCCGGCACCAGCGACGGCGAGCGCCAGCAGGGCATCGAGCCACGACGGCCGCCAGGCGGGCACGCTCACCCGCCCGGCCGGACGATGCCCGCCTCGTAGCCGTAGACGACGGCCTGGACCCGGTCGCGCAGATGCAGCTTCTGGAAGATCCGGCCGACGTGGGTCCGCACGGTCGCCTCGCCCACCAGCAGCCGCTCGCCGATCTCCGCGTTGGACAGCCCGCGCACCAGCAGCTCCAGCACCTCGCGCTCCCGGCCCGTCAGCGCGTCGAGCTCCGGCGCCGGGTCCGGCTCGGGCCGGGCGGCGAACGACGCGATGACCCGCGTGGTCACCGCCGGGTCGATGAGCGCGTCACCGGCCGCCGCGACCCTGACCGCGTCGACGAGCTGCTCCGGCGGCGACACCTTGAGCAGGAACCCGCTGACCCCGAGCCGCAGCGCCGCGTGCAGGTGCTCGTCGGTGTCGAACATGGTCAACAGCACGATCTTCGGCGGTCGCGGGTCCGCGAGCAGCTGCCGGGCCGCGGACAGCCCGTCCAGCCGCGGCATGGCGATGTCCATGACGAGCACGTCCGGCCGCAGCCGCCGCGCCACCGCGACCGCCTCGGCGCCGTCCGCCGCCTCGCCGACCACGGTGATCGTCGTCTCGGCGGCCGTTTCCACCACCAGCCGCAGGCCCGCCCGGATCATCGCCTGGTCGTCGGCGATCACGAGTCTGACCTGCTCCGGCATGTGTGCAGGATAGCCAGCGCAGGCACCGGCCCGGCGTGCGCCTCGGCCGCGATGGACCCTGCACGGATCACGCGGTTTTGCTTAGGATTCGAGGTGATGCGTCGATGTGAGGGTGCAGGGTCGGCCGGAGCGGGGTAGGCGAGCCGTGGATCATGATCGGGACATGGCGATGGCCGCGATCCGTTCCGTCTACACGATCACGGGCCGGATCAACACCGGCGACACGGTCGTCGAGACGCTGCACCGCATCGCGGAGGCCGTCGTCGAGGGCGTCGGGTTCGGTGCCGCCGTGGTCAACTACCTGCATCCCGAGGGTGTGTACGAGGCGGTCGCCATCGCCGGGCCCGAGGAGGCGAGGGCCGAGCTGCTCGGCGCGCGGTACCCGGCGGCCGAGTTCGACGCGCACCTCGCCGACGCCGACGAGTGGGGGCAGCTGCGCTTCCTGCCGCACGAGCGGCACAACGACGGCATCCAGTCCTGGGTCCCGTCCCTGGCCGGCGGCGCGGAGGACATCCCGGACGAGGAGCGCTGGCATCCCCTCGACGCCCTGTTCGCGCCGCTGTGCGCGCCCGACGGGTCGATGGTCGGGGTGCTCAGCGTCGACCTGCCCGCGGACGGCAAGCGGCCCGGCGCGTTCCAGCGGGAGCTGCTGGAGATGCTCGCCGCGCAGGCCGGCATCGCGATCAACAACGCCAACCTCGTCGAGGCGCTGCGCCGGGAGCGTCAGCACCTGGAGGCCAGCGAGGCCGCGTTCCGGCTCGCGTTCAACGGCGCCGGCACCGGCATGTGCATGATCGGCCTGGAGGGTGCCGACCTGACCCGGCTGATCCGGGTCAACCCCGCCCTGTGCGAGCTGCTCGGCCGCGACGAGGACGTGCTCGTCTCGATGCGCTTCGGCGACCTCATCCACCCCGACGATCTCGACCGCAGCAGGGCGGTCTTCGCCGGCCGCTCCGGATCCATCCGCGACCACGAGGTCCGCTGCGTGCGCGGCGACGGCGAGACGATCTGGATCTCCGCGACGATGTCGGTCGTCGGCGGGTCGCCGGCGTTCGCGATCACGCAGGTGCAGGACATCACCGGCCGCAAGGCGACCGAGGCCGACCTCGTGCGGCGGGCGTCCCGCGACCCGCTGACCGGCCTCGCCAACCGCGACGCCTTCGCCGGACCCCTCGCGGCCGCGGTCCGGCGGGCCCGCACCGAGCAGGTGATCAGCGCGCTGCTCTTCTGCGACCTCGACGACTTCAAGGTCGTCAACGACACCCTCGGCCACGACGCGGGCGACGCGGTCCTCGTCGCCGTCGCGCAGCGGCTGGTGTCGCTGGTTCGACCCACCGACACCGTCGCCCGGCTCGGCGGCGACGAGTTCGTGGTGCTCACCGGCAACGTCGCCGTCGCCGACCTCGGCGCGCTCGTCGACCGCCTGGAGCGCTCCGTCGCCGCACCCGTCACGCACCAGGGGCACATCATGCGGGTCCGGGTCAGCGTCGGCGTGGCCGTGATCGATGACACGGTCGAGGACGCGGGCGCCGCGCTGCGTGCCGCCGACCGGGCGATGTACCTGGTCAAGGGCGGCCGTCACGCCGGAGAGGTGACCGGCCGGGTGACAGCGTTCGGTGATCGTTCGGGTGCGCCGGGTGGATTGCCGTTGCTGCGGTTGGCCCGGCCAGAAGCGGCCCAGTAGGGTCGGGTGGTCTGCTCCGGTCGACCTGCACCCCATCGGGTGCTGCCGGGCGGGCGCCGTCGAGTCGCGAGACGTTCGCGAGCCGGGGACCCATGTAGTCCTCTGGGGTGTATCCGTGGCTGGGCCACGGTAGGGCGAAGCTTCCCGCCCGAACCCGTCAGCTAACCCGGTAGGCGGCCACGGAAGGAGTCTGCGTCGATGCTTGCCGCCCGCATGACCACGTAACGCCGCACCGCTGATTCCCCCCTTCCAGCGCGCCGTCCTCTTGGCGGCGTGCCGATGCTGCCTGCCACGAAGAGGAAATATCAGTAGTGAAGTCATTGCCACGCGAGTTCAATCCGCGACATCGCCGGCCGGCGTTCAACGCCCGGTTCGTCGCGAAGACCGGCGCCTTCTCGGTCGCTGTGCTGTCCGCCTCGATCCTGGCCGGCGTGCCGGCCGAGTCGCCGCCGTTCACCGGCCCCGCGTACGCCGAGCCGGGCGTCGTCGCCACGTCCTCGCCGCCGGCTTCCGGGTCCGCGTCGCCGTCGCCGTCTGCGTCTGCGTCCGGGTCCGCGCCGGCCGGAGGCCCGCTCGCCGCGGCGGTGCCGGTCGTGCCGCCGGTGCCGCCCGCACCGCCCGTCGTCCGGCCGGTCGCGGGCCTCGATCAGCGGCAGATGGACAACGCCGCGATCATCGTCAAGCAGGGCCGGGCGCAGGGCATGCCCGACCAGGCCCTCGTGGTGGCGATCGCGACCGCGATGCAGGAGAGCGACCTCTACAACGTCGCCAGCTCCGCCGTCCCGTCCAGCCTGCGGCTGCCGCACGAGGGCGTCTCGTCCGACCACGACTCGGTCGGGCTGTTCCAGCAGCGGGCCAGCCAGGGCTGGGGCACCGTGGCCGAGCTGATGAGTCCGGCACACTCCGCGATGCTCTTCTACGACGCGCTGTCCCGCGTGCAGGGGTGGCAGCGGATGAGCGTGACCGCGGCCGCGCAGGCGGTGCAGCGCTCGGCGTTCCCGGCTGCCTACCAGAAGCACGCGACCCGCGCGGCGCAGATCGTCGGCGCCCTCACCTGATGCCCGTGACCGCACCGTACCGGGCCGGCTCGGTGCGGTGCGGTGCGGTCACGGCAGGGTTCAGGCGGGGTGGCGGGTCGCCCAGCGGGCCAGGGCGACGAGTTCGGCGACCGCGGCCGGCTCCGGGATCGCCAGGTCGAGGACGAGCAGCGCCTGCGCCAGAAGATCCTCGGCCTGCCGGACGCACCACGTGCGGGCGCCGGCCCGCTCGATGACCTTCGCGGCGCGTTCGAGGTCGGCGTCGCTGAGACGGCTCTCGCGGCGCAGCAGGTCGTCGAGCTCGTCGGCGCCCGCGGCGAGGGCCGCGGCGACCGGCAGTGAGCGCCGGCGGCGGCGCAGGTCCGGGAACGCCGGACGGCCCGTCACGGCGGGGTCGCCCCAGATGCCCTGCAGGTCCTCGGTGAACTGCACGGCCAGGCCCAGCCGCACGCCGAACAGCCGCAGCTGCTCCACCCTGGCGCGGTCGCCGCCGCCGGCGATCGCGCCGAGCGCGCACGCGCAGCCGAGGAGGGCGCCGCTGCGCTGCTCGACCGCGGCGATGCACTCCCGGAGCAGGTCGCTGCCGGACCTGCGGCGGGTGGTGGCGGTGTCGAGGGTCGTGCCGAGCTCGGTGTGCCGGCCGTGCAGGAGCTGCTGGACGGTGTCGCCGAGGACACGCACGCCCGCGCGGTCGACGGGCGCCGGCTGCCGCGCGCCGGCGTCGGCGCACGGGTCGGTGGCCCTGTCGCCGGACGCGGCACCGCCGGGTCCGCCGTCGGTGTCGCCCGTGGGCCGTTCCGCGCGTGGCACTTCGGCCGGTGTCCGGTCCGCCCCGGTTCGTGCGGGGGACGGCGTTGCCGGTACATCAGCATCGGCGGAAACGGGGAACGGTGTGGCTCGGGTGGCCTGGCGCAGCGGGCGCGGGACCCGTCGCGTGGGGTCGCCCGTCGCGGCCACGTCGAACGCGAGGGCCAGCATCGCCTCCCCACCCAGCGTGGCGGGGTGCGGGCCGACGACGCTCCAGGCGGTCGGCCGGTGCCGGCGGGTCAGGTCGCCGTCGAACAGGTCCCGCTGCAGCACCGACCACTGGTGCACCAGCTCCACCGCCACCGCGCTCGCCACCGCGTCGTGGGGATCACCGCCGACGGCGCCGGCGCTCACGAGGGTCAGCGCCGCTCGGGTACGAGCGACCGCCGGCCCCTCGTCGATGGCGCCCAGCTGCAGCTCGGCCACCTCACGCGAGGGTGCCGGGAGCCGCCCGACGGCGGTGCGCAGCGGCGGCTCGACCAGCAGGCCCGCCCAGGCGAGGACGTCGTCGACGGAGCGCAGCACGGTGACCATCAGCCGGACACCGCCGGGCGGGGGACAAGCACCGGTAACGCACCACCTGTTCGGTTCCTGACATGGACGTGCGCCGATCTGTGCCGGCGCCGTGGACCGATCAAGTATGCCGCCGGTGCCCGCCGGACACGCCCAAAACCACGATGGTGGGCGGGTCAGCGCATCGCCTCCCGCAGGGAGGGATCCGGTGCCGACACGACAGCCGCCTGGCGGTGCCGCAGCGCCTCCCACGCCGCTTTCGGCCCGGCCGCGACGTCCCTGACCGTGTTGTACAGGATCGTCACCCGCTGGCATCCCTCACACAGGGCGGGCACCCCGTACGCGTCGACCCCGAGCCGCCGGCAGAGCGTCACCGCGCGGTGCAGGTGCAGCTCCTGGCTGACGAGGAGGGCCTTGGTCACGCCGTACACGTCGTGGGCGCGGCGGCACGTGTCATAGGTGTCCAGTCCGTGCGGGTCGACGACCATCCTGGCCGGGTCGACGCCCTGCGCCGCGAGGTAGTCGCGCATGACGCGGACCTCGTCGCCGGAGCCGCCCTGGGCGTCGCCGGAGATGAGCAGGGCCCGGACCTTGCCGGTGGTGAGAAGCTTCGCGGCGATGTCGAGCCGGCCCTTGAGGAACGGCATCGGCTCCTGCCCGCCGGGCGCGACCTGGGCGCCGAAGACGATCGCGACCCCGGCGGCCGGCGCCTCCGCGACGGGGCCGATGCGGCCGAGGGACGCGGCTCGCACCCACACGGTCGGCGCCAGCACGAGGGCGGCGACGACGCTGCCGGTGAGGACGACCCTGAGCAGGATCCGCCGCCCGCGCTCCAGCCGGGTCTCCCGCTTCGCCGGCAGCCGCTCGCGCCAGCGGGCCGCGCGCCTGGCCCGCTCGACCTCGAACACGAACCACGGCGGCACCGTCCGGTCGGCGCGCAGCTTCTCGCGGTCGTCCTCGCCGAGATACCCGGTGACGTGGTCGACCGCTTCCGAATACGCCGCCATCCGCGCCGCGGCCCCGCCCCGGGACCGCAGCAGCACCCATGCGCCCAGCGTGGCGATCGTCACCAGCCAGCCCAAGGGCCCCAGGCGGCGGCTGCGGCGGCGCAGCCGGTCCTGCACGGCCAGCCAGGCCACCCGCTCGTCACGCAGTTTCGGCATGGCGGCAGCATCGCACGGGGTTGTGTGGCTGTGGTGCCTGTGTGGTGCCCGTGTGGTGTTCGACGTGTGGAGTCGTAGATTGTCGTACGCGCGAGGCAGGATGTATCCCTCGGGTTGGGGAGGTGGCGTCGGGTGGCCGGCAAGATCAAGGACGAGGACATCGCCCTGGTTCGTGAGCGCACCGCGATCGCGGATGTGATCTCCGATCATGTGACGCTGAAGTCGGCGGGGGGCGGCAACCTCAAGGGGCTCTGCCCGTTCCACGACGAGAAGACCGCCTCGTTCAACGTGTCGCCCGCACGCAACGTGTATTTCTGTCACGGCTGCGGCGCCGGCGGCGACGCCATCAAGTTCCTGATGGACCACGACCACCTGACGTTCGTCGAGTCGGTGGAGCGCCTCGCCGGCCGCGCCGGCCTGCAGCTGCAGTATGTGGAGGCGGGCAGCGCGCCGGTCCGCCAGACGGGGCAGAAGCAGCGGCTCATCGCCGCCCACGCCGAGGCGGCCCGCTTCTATGCCGAGCAGCTCGGCTCGCCCGGCGCCCGGCTCGCCCGCGAGTTCCTCGCCCAGCGCGGCTTCGGCCGTGAGGAGGCCGAGCGCTATGGCTGCGGCTTCGCCCCCGAGGGCTGGGATCCACTGAGCAAGCACCTGCGCCTCAAGGGCTACACGGCCCAGGAGCTGATCACCGCCGGGCTGTCCAAGGAGGCGCGCTCCGGCAGCCTCATCGACCGGTTCCGCCGCCGGCTGCTCTGGCCGATCAAGGACATCTCCGGCGACGTGATCGGATTCGGGGCGCGCAAGCTCTTCGACGACGACGACGGCCCGAAATACCTCAACACGCCCGAGAGCCCTCTCTACAAGAAGTCGCACGTGTTGTATGGGGTGGACCAGGCCAAACGCGAGATCGCCAAGCAGAGCAAGGTGGTCATCGTCGAGGGGTACACCGACGTGATGGCCTGCCACCTGTCCGACGTGCCCGTGGCCGTCGCGACCTGCGGTACCGCCTTCGGCGCCGACCACATCGCGGTCCTGCGCCGCCTCCTGCTCGACGCCGACGGCTACGGCGGCGAGATCATCTTCACCTTCGACGGCGACGCCGCCGGGCAGAAGGCGGCGCTGCGCGCCTTCGAGGACGACCAGCGCTTCGTGGCGCAGACCTTCATCGCCGTCGGTCCCAACGGCATGGACCCGTGCGAGCTGCGCATGGCGAAGGGCCCCGTCGCGGTCCGCGACCTCGTCGCCGACCGGCAGCCACTGCTCGACTTCGCGCTGCGCTCCGTCATCCAGCGCTTCGACCTCGACACCGCCGAGGGCCGCGTCGGCGCCCTCAAGGCCACCGCGCCCCTGGTCGCGAAGATCAAGGACCGGACGCTGCGCCCCGAGTACGCCCGCAAGCTCGCCGGCGACCTCGGCATGGAGCTCGAGACCGTCCAGCGCTCCGTCGGCGCCGCCGCCAAGGGCCTCGTCGAGGCGCCCGCCACCCCGGCCCGCAAGGGCCTGGCCCCCGACAGTGCCGAGGCCCTCGTCGAGCGCGAGGCCCTCAAGCTCGCCCTGCAGCAGCCCGCCCTGGCCGGCCCGATGTTCGACGTCATCGGCGCCGACATCTACGCCCACCCCACCTACACCCTCCTGCGTGCCGCGATCGCCGAGGCCGGCGGCGCCTCCTCCGCGACCGGCGGGGCCGTCTGGATCGAGCGGGTCCGCGAGGCCTGCACGGACCCGGCGGCGGCCGCCCTGGTCAGCGAGCTGGCCGTCGAGCCCCTGCGCCTCGACGGCGAGCCCGACCCGCGCTACGTCGAGGCCACGGTCGTCCGGCTGCAGCTGCCCGCCCTCAACCGCCGCATCGCCGACCTCAAGTCCAAGCAGCAGCGCATCAACCCGGTCACCAACGCCGATGAGTATCTGCGCCTGTTCAGCGAGCTGGTGTCCTTGGAGCAGCACGCCAGAGCCCTCCGCGACCGTGGCGCCAGCCGCTGGTGAGCGTTCCGCGGCCGGGTGGCGGGGTGTGGTTCGGTGGTGGTGGGTGGTCCGGCCGCGGTGGTGCGGCTGTTCGACAGAAGGAGAGCGTCGTGTTCGGCTTCCTGAAGAAGCGCCGCCTGCCGGCCGGTCAGCGGCCCGCCCTCGCCGCCGACGAGCGGGTGCTGTCCTGGGCGGGCGCGACCGGCGACACCGTCGTGGTGGTCACCAACCTCGGGTTGTGGCTGCCCGGCGCCGGGGAGCGGCTCGGCTGGCACGAGATCCACAAGGCGACGTGGTCGGGCCGGCAGCTGACGCTGACCGCCGCTCGGGAGCTGCCGGTCGACGGTCCCGGTGGGTACGTCGTCATGGAGGACCTGCCGCCGCTGGTCATCACCCTGCTCGACCCGGACAGGGTGCCGGATCAGGTGCGCACCCGCGTCAGCAAGTCGATCGCGCACACCTCGCACCACCCGCTCGCCGCGGGCTTCGGTGTCCGGGTCGTCGCCCGGCGCGTCAGCGGTGTGGACGGTCTGCGCTGGACCGTCCGGTACGACGAAGGCGCCGACCCCACCGCCCCCGGCGTCGCCGAGCAGACCGCGGCGCTGGTCGGGCAGGCCCGTGAGTCGATCGGCACCCCCGCCTGATCCGCCGGGCTCAGACGGTCAGGGGCGGTCGGTGGTGGGTTCGCTGACGGCGGCGGGGGCCGATGCCGCCGGAGCCGCGGGCCGCCGGCGGCGGCGGAGCAGGTGGACGACGGCGGCCGTGACGAGGGCGACGTCGAGGAACGCGCCGGGCACCTTCGTCTTCGTGGCCAGGCCGAGGCTGTCGGGCAGCGTGAGCAACGGCAGACCCGCAGCCGCGACCAGGACCACGGTGCGCAGCCGGCCGGTGAGCGTCGTGCCGGCCAGCAGGGCGATGCCGGCGATCGCGTACCAGGCGTAGAACACCGGGCCGAGCACCGCCGCGGCGAGCATGCCGCACCCTGCCGCGGTGAGCACCACGTCCTGCCCGCGCATGCCCGGCGCGGTTGCCGCCACCGCCTGCCCGCCCGTCGCCGTGACCGTCACGTCCTGCCCGCGCCCGCCCGTCGCCGTGACCGTCACGTCGTGCCCGTGCCGGTCCGTCGCGGTCGCGGCAGGGTCCTGACCGGGGCGGGCCGTCGGGCCGGTCGGTGCCGCGCCGGTGTCCGACCGGCCGTCGCCGGCCCGCCGGCCGGCGCGGTGCAGGGCGACGAGGGTCGTCGCGGTCCGCCACCACAGCACCAGCAGGACCGTCGCCAGCGCCAGCAGTCCCGCGGCCCGCGCGACCGCCACCGCCGTCGCGAACCACTCGGGGTGCCCGGCTATGCGCAGTACGTAACCGGCGGCCATGCCCACGCCGGTCGGGATCGACAGCCATTGGACCATCGTGCTGGTGGAGCCGAGGGCGTTGAGGAAGCCGAGGCCGTGACCGGTGAGCAGGGCCAGGAGCGCGTAGGCGGCACCGATCGCCGTGACGAAGGCGGCGGTGCCGGTCCAGCGGGCTCTGGTCGTACCGGCGGAAAAGACCAACAAGAGTGCGAAAGGGACGGCGGCCAGCGCGGTGACCTTGACGGCGACGGCGAGGCCGAAGGCGAGCCCGCCCGCTGCCGCGGGCGCGGCGCCCGGACGGCGGGCGGCGACGAAACCGGCGAGGACCAGGCCGGCGAGGACGACGTCGTTGTGGGCGCCGGACACGACGTGGACGAGGACGAGGGGGCTGGCGGCCAGCAGCGCGTTGCCGCGGGAGAGGCGGTGCACGGCGGCGACACACAGGACCAGGCCGAGCACGGCGGCGAGGCGCAGCAGCAGGACGACGGCGGGGAGGCTGCCGTGGGAGAGCCAGGCCGCGGCGCCCTCGATCGCGATCCACAGTGGACCGTACGGAGTGGGGGTCTCCCGCCACAGCTCAGGCACGTCGGACAGCCACGTGCAGGGCAGCGCCGCTGGGCCGACCTGGTAGAGGTCGAGTCCTGCGTTGAAGAGCTGGCCCTGGCAGGCGTACGCATAGACGTCGTGGCTGCCCAGGGGTGGCGCGAGCAGCAGCGGGACGCTCCAGAGCACGGCGGTGACCAGGACGCTTCGCTGGTCGGTCTCGTCGCGCAGCGTCCACCACGCGCGGATCAGCATCGCGAGCGCGACGAACCAGACGACGACGCCGAGCACCCACGCGCCGTCGTGCGGCACGGGCTTGCCGGCCAGGAAACCGCTGGCGGCGAGGAGGACGGTGGCGGCCAGCCCGAGCCAGCGCGGGTTGACGCTCACCAGCACATCGTGCCAACCGCCCTTCGCCGGCCGCAAATCGGCCCGATTTTTGTCAGACCCCCGGGTTAGTGTCGCGTCGTGGCTGAAGACGAGGCGTTGATCGCGGCGACGGGGCTGGTCAAGCGGTTCGGTGACTTCACGGCGGTCGACGGGATCGACGTGCGGGTGCGGGCCGGGGAGGCGTTCGGGTTCCTCGGGCCCAATGGTGCGGGCAAGTCCTCGACGATGCGGATGATCGGTTGTGTGTCGCGCCCGACCGGCGGCTCGCTGCGGATCCTGGGCATGGACACGGCGCGGGACGGGTCGAGGATCCGGGCACGGCTCGGGGTCTGCCCCCAGCAGGACTCGCTCGACCTCGAGCTGACCGTGCTGGAGAATCTGACCGTCTACGCGCGCTATTTCAACATCCCGCGCAAGGTCGCGCGGGCGCGTGCCATGGAGCTGCTCGACTTCGTGCAGCTCGCGGACCGGGCCGGTGACAAGGTGGAGCCGCTGTCCGGCGGGATGAAGCGCCGGCTGACGATCGCCAGGGCCCTGGTCAACGAGCCGGAGATCGTGCTGCTCGACGAGCCGACCACCGGCCTGGACCCGCAGGCCCGGCACCTGGTGTGGGAGCGGCTGTTCCGGCTCAAGCAACGTGGCGTGACGCTCGTGCTCACCACGCACTACATGGACGAGGCGGAGCAGCTGTGCGACCGCCTGGTCGTCATGGACGCCGGCCGGATCGTCGCGGAGGGTTCGCCGCGCGAGCTCATCGACCGGCACTCCACGCGGGAGGTCCTGGAGGTGCGGTTCGGCAACGACCCGCTGGACGGGTTCGCCGGCAAGCTCGACGGCATCGGCGAGCGCACCGAGGTGCTGCCCGACCGCATCCTCGTCTACACCGGCGACGGTGACGACGCCGCCGCGCAGGTGCACGCCCGCGGGCTGACACCGTCGAGCGTGCTGGTGCGGCGCGGCTCGCTCGAAGACGTGTTCCTGCAGCTCACCGGCCGGACGCTGGTCGACTGATGGCGCATCCGACGGCACTGGCGCTCGAATACCACCTGGTGTCCTACAAGCGCACGTGGCGGGCGAGCGTGTTCAGCTCGTTCGCGCTGCCGGCGATGTTCCTGGTCGCCATGGGGATCACCGTCGGGCACTACATCGACGAGCGGTCCACCGCGATCGGTGTGCCCTATCTGGACTATCTCGGGCCCGGGCTGCTGGCCTCGACCGCGTTGCAGGTCGCGGTCGCCGACTCGACCTGGCCGGTGTTCGGCGGGTTCCAGTGGACCCGGGTCTATCACGCGATGAGGGCGTCGCCGCTCACCGTGGGTGACGTGCTGCGGGGGCACCTGGCGTTCGTCACGCTGCGCGTCGCGCTGTCGGGCATCGGCTTCCTGGTGGTCCTGCTGCTGTTCGGCGCGCTGCACTCGTGGTGGGCGCTGGCCACGCCGCTGGTCTGCGTCCTGCTCGGCGCGGCGTGCGCGGGGCCGTGCTTCGCGTTCGCGGCGCGGGTCGAGTCGGACGGGGCGTTCGCGGTGCTGTTCCGGGTCGCGGTGGTGCCCATGACGCTCTTCGCCGGCGTGTTCTTCCCGGTGGAGAGCCTGCCGGCGGTGGCCCGCCCATTGGCGTACGTGTCGCCGCTGTGGCACGGCGTCGAGCTGTCCCGGGCCGCGACCCTCGGCACCACGACCGCCTGGGGCGTGCCCGCGCACGTGGCCGTGCTCGCCGTGTGGTGCGTGGCCGGCTATGTGCTGGCGCTGCGCTCGTTCACCAGGAAGCTGGGCGACTGATGGTCACCACACTGATCTTCCCGCGGGCGATGTCCCGCCTCGACCACCGCGCCGCCGGGGCGCTGTCCGTCACCGCGCGTAATCTCGCCGCGGCCAGGCACGCCGCCTACTGGTGGGTGCTGCTGTCCGGGTTCGTCGAGCCGCTGCTGTATCTGCTGTCGATCGGCGTCGGCGTCGGGCGGCTCGTCGGGGACATCGCGCTGCCCGACGGGCGGCTCGTGACCTATGCGCAGTTCGTCGCGCCGGCGATGCTGGCCGCCTCCGCTATGAACGGGGCGCTCGCCGAGACCACCATGAATTTCTACGGCAAGCTCAAGTTCATGCGCATCTATGATGCGACGCTCGCCACCCCGATCACGCCGATGCAGGTCTCCGTCGGCGAACTCGTCTGGGCGATGTGCCGCGGCGGTGTGTATTCCGCCGTGTTCCTCGTGGTCATGGCGGCACTCGACCTCACCACGTGGGGCTGGGCCCTGGTCGCGCTGCCGGTGACGCTGCTGGTGGGGTTCGCGTTCGGCGCGCTCGGGATGGGGCTGTCGACGCTGCTGCGATCGTGGCAGGACTTCGACTACATCAATGTCACCCAGTTCGGGCTGTTCCTGTTCAGCGGCACGTTCTCCCCGCCGTCGGACTTCCCCGTGCCGCTGCGGGTCCTGATCGAGGTGACCCCGCTGTATCACGGCGTCGCGCTCCTCCGGGCGATCACGACCGGCTCGCCGGACTGGACACTGCTGTGGCACGTGGCGTATCTGGTCGCGCTGGCGGCAGCCGGCCTGACGATGGCAAGCCGCCGCATGGGCACCCTGCTGCTGAAGTAGCCGGCGCCTCCTCCCGCCCCCGCCGGGCACGCCCGGCGTCCGCGTCTCCCAGCGGCCACGCGGGTTCTTGATGATCCGGAAGAGTTTGTGCTGCTCTGGAGCCTGTTGCGTTTTGGCGGAAACCGTCTCGTCGACGGTCGTCGCGACCCTCGACGGCTACCGATCGGCCGCGACCGGCTCGCACAGCCGTGTTTTTCTCAGCACGGAACGTGAGACGGCCATTTCGCAACAGGCTCTCTGGCGACACAAAGTCTTCCGGATCATGGGGAAGAGGTCGGTGCCGGCGGAACAGGTGCCACGTTCGGATGGATTCGCGGGCCGGGGGAGCCCTGCGGCGGCGGTGGGGCGGGGGCGAGCGAAAGTTCCTGACGGTTGACAGGTGTGAACGGACGGTGACTGCCCGGGTGGGGCCCGGCGGCGAGGGCGGGGAGCGTCAGGACGGTCCGGTTTGTGGGTGTTACGAGGGCTTTGGCGGAACGCTGCAGGTGGTGTGAGCAGCGGAAACCGGGAAACGTTCGGAAGTGGGCCAACTTCCGTTGGATTAAGCAAAAGTTTGGTAACGGGAGATAGAAGAGCTAGACGCGGCGCTTCGCAGGGCCTAAAGTCTCGACGCAACACGGGTGTAACGCACGGCACACGACCCGGCAACCAGCACCTCAAGCGAGGTGTGGTGGTGTAGCCGCGTGTCGCGGACGCCTGCCTGCGACCAGATGAGGAGGTGCCTTTGTGAACACGGTCAGTGCGGTAGATGGTCCGGTTCAGTCGCGCCTGCTCCGCTTGTTGCGGGACACCGGTGCGTTGTCGCGTGCGGAGCTGGCGGATCGCCTGGAGGTGCCGCGGCCGCGGCTGCTCGCGGACCTGGACGCGCTCGTCGCGACCGGGCTGATCCGTGAGGCCGGCCCGGCGGCCAGCCGGGGCGGGCGCAGGTCGACGCTCGTGGAGCTCAACCCCGATCTGCGGTTCGCCGCGGTCGACCTGGGGGCGAGCTCGATCGACGTGGAGATCACCGACGGGAGACTGGAGCCGGTCACGGCGTACGGTGAGCCCGCCGACATCAGGTCGGGACCGAAGGTGATACTGCAGCGGGTCAACGAGATTCTGCACAAGTTCCGTGCGGAGGGCTCGTTCGAGCGGTTGCACGCCATCGGCATCGGGGTGCCGGGCCCGGTCAGTTTCCGGGACGGTGTCCCGGTCTCGCCGCCGATCATGCCGGGCTGGGACAGGTTCCCGGTCCGGGAGGTGCTCGGGCGCGAGTTCAACTGCCCGGTCGTCGTCGACAACGACGTGAACATCATGAGCATCGGCGAGCGCTACGGCGGCGTCGCGCACTCGGTGGACAACCTGCTCTTCCTCAAGGTGGGGACCGGCATCGGGTGCGGTATCTACCTCAACGGCGAGGTCTACCGGGGCACCGACGGGTGCGCCGGCGACATCGGGCACATCCAGGTCGACAGTCACGGGCCGGTGTGCTCGTGCGGCAATGTCGGCTGCCTGGAGGCCCTGTTCGGCGGTGGCGCTCTCGCGCGTGACGCGACGGCGGCGGCCCGCAGCGGTGCCTCGCCGGCACTCGCGGACCGTTTGAACGCCAACGGCATCGTGACCGCCAAGGACGTCGCCGACGGCGCGGCCGAAGGTGACGTCACGTGCATCCGACTGATCCGTGACGGTGGGCGCCGGGTGGGTGGGGTGCTGGCCGGTCTGGTCAGCTTCATCAACCCGTCGATGATCGTGATCGGCGGCGGTCTCGCCGGCCTCGGTCACATCCTGCTGGCGGAGATCCGCAGCGTCGTCTACCGGCGTTCGCTTCCCCTCGCGACCGGCAATCTGCCGGTCGTCCTGTCCGAGCTCGGCCCCCGCGCCGGCGTTGTTGGCGCCGCGGTGCTGGCCAGCGAACTCGCATATGGACGGCCATCATGACAATTACGGACGACATCGTCCTGAGACTTACTGACGTAGTGAAGACCTTCCCCGGTGTACGAGCGCTCGACGGTGTGCAGCTGGAGGTGCGGGCCGGAGAGGTGCACTGCCTCCTCGGGCAGAACGGCGCGGGCAAGTCCACGCTGATCAAGGTGCTCTCCGGCGCGCACACCCCGGACTCGGGCGAGATCATGTGGCTGGGTCAACCGGCCACGTTCAACAGCCCGCAGACGGCCATGAAGGCCGGCATCGCCACCATCTACCAGGAGCTCGACCTCGTCAACGACCTCAGCGTCGCCGAGAACATCTACCTCGGGCACGAGCCGCACAGCGGCGGGTTCGTCGCCCGGCGCACCATGCGCCGGGGCGCGGCGGAGATCCTCGGGCGACTCGGCCACGCGGAGATCCCCGCCGGCCGGGAGGTCGGCAAGCTGCCGGCCGCCGCGAAGCAGATCGTGAGCATGGGCCGGGCGCTGTCCCGCGAGGCCCGGCTGCTCATCATGGACGAGCCGAGCGCCGTGCTCGCCCATGACGAGGTGCAGAACCTGTTCCGCATGGTCCGCGCGCTGACGGCGCAGGGCATCGCGGTCATCTACATCTCCCACCGCATGGAGGAGATCCGCGAGATCGGCGACCGCGTGACGGTGCTCAAGGACGGCCGCACGACCGCGGCCAACCTCGACGCGAAGAGCACGCCGACCCGCGAGCTGGTGAGCCGGATGACCGGCCGCACCATCGAATACGTTTTTCCGGATAAAACGGAAAAGACGGATAAATCAGCGCCGCTCCTCCTCGACGTCGACGGGCTCAGCCTGGAAGGACGCTTCAGCGACATATCGCTGAAGGTCCACGCCGGGGAGATCGTCGGGATCACGGGCCTCGTCGGCTCCGGAAGGTCCGAGGTCCTGGAGACCATCTTCGGCGCCCGCCGCGCGACCGCCGGCACGGTGTCGATCGACGGCAAGACCCTGCGCCGCGGCAGCGTCAACGCCGCGGTGAAGGCCGGCATCGGCATGGCGCCGGAGGAGCGCAAGAGTCAGGCGCTCCTGCTCGGCGAGCCGATCTACCGCAACGTCACCCTGGCCGGCTTCACCCGCTTCGCGCGGGTCGGCTTCACCGACTCGGGACGCGAGCGCGCCGAGGCCGAGAAGATCACCCAAGGCCTCGACCTGCGCCCGAACGACGTCCGGCGCCCGGTGCGCACCCTGTCCGGCGGCAACCAGCAGAAGGTCGTCGTCGGCCGCTGGCTGCTGGGCGGCACCCGCCTGCTCCTGCTCGACGAGCCCACCCGTGGCGTCGACGTGGGTGCCCGCGCCGAGCTGTACCAGGTGATCCGCAGACTCGCCGACGAGGGTGTCGGCGTGCTGCTCGTGTCCAGCGAGGTGCCCGAGGTGCTGGGCCTGTCCGACCGCGTGCTCGTCATGCGTGAGGGCCGGCTCGTGCGCGAGGCCCTCGCCGACGAACTCGACGAAGACACTGTGCTCGACCTGGTGATGGCCGGTTCCCTGCTCGACGGGGCCGACCTGGCGAGCACCGCCCCTGAAGGGACCGCAGCATGAGCACCGCGACCACACCGTCCGCCGACCCGGTGGAGCTGAGCAAAGGCACGCCGGGCCCGGCCGCCGGGCAGGGCTGGTGGCAGCGGGACGGCGCCGACTCCGCCAAGCGCAACCTCGCCCTCATCGGCGTGCTGGCGCTGCTGCTGATCATCGGCGCGGTCACCCGTCCCGACATCTTCCTCGACATCGACCGGCTCTGGTCCAACGAGCTGACGGTGCTGACCCAGGCGTCCAGCATCGGCGTGATCGTGGTCGGCATGACCTTCGTGATGATCAGCGGCGGCATCGACCTGTCGGTCGGAGCGCTGCTCGCATTGGCCAGCGTCTGGTGTACGACCGTGGCGACCCAGGACATGGGGCCGGCCGCGATGGTCTTCACCGCACTCGCGGTCGGTGCGGCCGCCGGCCTCGTCAACGGCGGCCTGATCGCCTACGGCAAGCTGGTGCCGTTCATCGCCACGCTCGCCATGATGCTGTCGGCCCGCGGCCTGGCCCAGAACATCTCCGGGTCGCGCACCCAGATCACCTCGGACCCGTTCATCAAGAGCCTCGCCGGCGACCGGTTGTTCGGCGTGCCGTACATGGTCATCATCTTCCTGGCCGTGACCGCGCTCGGCTGGGTCCTGCTCAACCGCACCACCTTCGGCCGGCGCACCGTCGCGATCGGTGGCAACGCCGAGGCCGCCCGCCTGGCCGGCATCAACGTCCGGATGCAGACGATGCTGCTGTACGTGCTGTCCGGCGTCTGCTGCGGTATCGCCGCGCTGATGATCGTGTCGCAGACGACGTCCGGCAGCAACACGCACGGCGACCTGTACGAGCTCAACGCGATCGCCGCGGCGATCATCGGCGGCACCGCCCTCACCGGCGGCCGCGGCACCATCGTCGGCTCGCTGCTCGGCGTGCTGATCTTCACGCAGATCACGAACCTGTTCATCGTCAACAACCTGCAGCTGGACGTCCAGCGGATCATCAACGGCGGCATCATCGTCGCGGCCGTCCTGATCCAGCAGTTCCGGGTCGGCTCGTTCTTCCGGACGCGCTTCAAGAAACGACCCGCCTGAAGATAGGCACCAAGGCCCAACCCGATAGGGCAGATCACCGCTGAACACCATCACCGCCGTCCAGCCGCGACGGCAGTGCTGATCAACACGCCCAAAATGCTCCGCAAAAGTACACACCCCCATCCCACAGACGACCAGGAGGTCGTGATGAGCGCATCCTCGGCTGACATGTCCCGCCGCAAGCTTCTCCTCGGTGGGGCCGCGGTCGGCGCCGGCGCACTGCTCGCCGGTTGCACGTCCAACGACACCAAGGACTCCAACGCCGGCACCAACACCAAAGAGAACACCGCCGCCACCGAGGCGCCGGGCAAGGCCGTCACCATCGGCTTCTCCGCCCCGGCCGCCGACCACGGCTGGATCGGTGCCATCACCGCCAACGCCAAGGCGCAGGCGGCCAAGTTCTCCGACGTGACCCTGAAGGTCGTCGACGCCGGTAAGGACGCTCCCGCGCAGATCGCCGCGCTGGACACCCTGATCGGCTCGAAGCCCGACGCGATCGTGCTGCTGCCGCAGGACGGCGCGCAGCTGACGGAGATCGGCAAGAAGGCCACCGCGGCCGGCATCATCGTCATCAACCTCGACCGCGAGTTCTCGGACTCGGCCGCCTCGTTCTCGCTGATCAAGGGCGACAACTACGGCATGGGCATCGCCGCCGGCAAGTTCATCGGCGAGAAGCTCAAGGGCAAGACCGACGCGGTCATCGGCGAGATCCCCGGCATCGACGAGCTCCAGCTGACCAAGGACCGGTCGAAGGGCTTCGCCGACGCGCTGAAGACCTACGGCCTGACCGTCAAGCACCGCGTCGCCGCCGGCTTCACGGTGGAGTCGGGCCAGAAGGCCGCGGCGAACCTGCTGCAGGCCGCCCCGAAGCTCGACGCCGTGTGGAACCACGACGACGACCAGGGCGTCGGCGTGCTCGCCGCGATCCAGCAGTCGGGCCGCAAGGAGTTCTTCATGGTCGGCGGCGCGGGCTCCCGCGACGCGATGGACCACATCAAGGCCGGTGACACGGTGCTGACCGCCACGGTCACCTACCCGCCGTCGATGGCGTCCTCGGCGATCATCCTGGCCCGGCTCGCCGCCCAGGGCAAGGGCATGGGCGACCTGGTCGAGCTGCAGGTGCCGAAGCTGATCGTCCTGCAGTCCGAGACGATCACGAAGGACAACGTCGACAAGTACCTGCCGCTCGGCTTCAAGTCCTAGCAGGTCGTCAGGTAGAGCCAACCACCAGAAAGGAACCGCCAAGTGTCCACTCAGGGCAGCAGCGGGGAGCTGCGCGTCGGCATGGTCGGATACGCGTTCATGGGCGCCGCGCACTCACAGGCGTGGCGCACCGTGAACCGGGTCTTCGACCTGCCTGCGCGGGCGACCATGGTCGCCGTCTGCGGCCGCGATGGGGCGAAGGTGGCGGACGCCGCTAGCCGGCTCGGGTGGGCCGAAGCGGTGACCGACTGGCGCGAGCTGATCGCCCGGGACGACATCGACGTCATCGACGTCTGTACCCCGGGCGACAGCCACGCCGAGATCGCCATCGCCGCGCTGGAAGCGGGCAAGCACGTGCTGTGCGAGAAGCCTCTCGCCAACACGGTCGACGAGGCGCGCGCGATGGTCGCGGCGGCGGTCAAGGCCCGGGCGCTCGGCGTCCGGTCCGCCTGCGGGTTCAACTACCGCCGGGTCCCCGCCGTGTCGCTGATGCGCAACCTCATCGCCGACGGCCGGCTCGGCGCGATCCGGCACGTCAGAGCCGTCTATCTGCAGGACTGGATCACCGATCCGAACTTCCCGCTCGTCTGGCGGCTCCAGAAGGACAAGGCCGGCTCGGGCGCGCTCGGCGACATCGGCGCGCACATCATCGACCTGACCCAGTTCGTCACCGGCCAGCAGATCACCGGTGTCACGGGCATCACGGAGACGTTCATCAAGGAGCGTCCGCTCCCTGAGGCGTCCAGTGGGCTGTCGGCGAGCGCCGGCGCGACGACGGGGGAGGTCACCGTCGACGACGCGGCTGTCTTCGTCGCGCGGCTCTCCGGCGGTGGCCTGGCCACCTACGAGGCGACCCGCTTCGCGACCGGCCGCAAGAACGGGCTCAAGGTCGAGATCAACGGTGAGCTCGGCTCGCTGGTGTTCGACCTGGAGCGGCTCAACGAACTGGAGTACTACGACGCCACCAGGCCGACCGCCGAGCAGGGCTTCAGCCGGATCCTGGTGACCGAGGGCGAGCACCCGTACGTCGCCGCGTGGTGGCCGCCGGGGCACATCATCGGCTACGAGCACTCGTTCACCCACGAGATGCGGGACTTCATCGAGGCGGTGGCCACCGGACAGGATCCGACGCCGTCGTTCGAGGAGGCGCTGCAGGTACAACTCGTGCTGGACGCCGTGGAGAAGTCCGACGCGTCCTGGGTCAGCGTGCTGGCATGAGTGATCCGCAGCGCAGCGCAGTGATCGCTCGTCATGGGCTCAGTGCCGGTTCAGGCCGGCGCTGGAGCGCAGCGGAGGCGACGGAATGAGTGATCCGCAGCGCAGCGGAGCGATCGCTCGTCATGGGCTCAGTGCCGGTTCAGGCCGGCGCTGGAGCGCAGCGGAGGCGACGGAATGAACGATCCCTACGCCCCCACGCCTGCGGACCGGTTCTCGTTCGGGCTCTGGACGGTGGGCTGGCAGGCCCAGGACGTCTTCGGCTCGGCGTCCCGCGCGGCGCTCGACCCCGTCGAGTCCGTGCACCGGCTCGCGGAGCTGGGGGCGTACGGGGTGAGCTTCCACGACGACGACCTGATCCCCTTCGGCAGCGACGACACCGTCCGTGACAAGTTGATCGGCCGGTTCCGCGAAGCCCTCGACACCAGCGGCCTGGTCGTGTCGATGGCGACCACGAACCTGTTCGGCCACCCCATCTTCAAGGACGGCGCGTTCACCGCCAACGACCGTGCCGTCCGCCGCTTCGCGCTGCAGAAGGTGCTGCGCAACATCGACCTCGCCGCCGAGCTCGGCGCGCCGACCTACGTGCTGTGGGGCGGCCGGGAAGGCGCGGAGTCCGGGGCCGGCAAGCAGATGCGCGCGGCCCTGGACCGGTACCGCGAGGCGATCAACGCTCTCTGCGCGTACATCCGGGAACGCGGCTACGACATCCGCCTCGCCATCGAACCCAAGCCCAACGAGCCGCGCGGCGACATCCTGCTGCCGACGATCGGTCACGCCCTCGCGCTGATCTCGACCCTGGATGAGCCGTCGCGGGTGGGGCTCAACCCGGAGGTCGGGCACGAGGAGATGGCCGGGCTCAACTTCGCCCACGGCATCGCCCAGGCGCTCTGGCACGGCAAACTGTTCCACATCGACCTCAACGGTCAGCACGGCCCGCGCTTCGACCAGGACCTGCGCTTCGGCGCCGGCAACCTGCGCGGCGCGTTCTGGACCGTCGACGTCCTGGAGAACAGCTCCGGCTATCCGACGGCGTACGCGGGTCCCCGCCACTTCGACTACAAGCCACCACGTACCGAGGACGCCGCCGGGGTGTGGGTCACCGCGGCTGCGTGCATGCGCAACTACCTGATCCTCAAGGACAAGGTCCGCACGTTCCGCGACGACCCCGAGGTCTCGGCCGCCCTGGCCACGGCCCGGGTCGACGAGCTGTCGGTGCCGACGCTGATGCCGGGGGAGTCCCTGGCGACGCTGCGTGCCGAGGAGATCGACGTCGAGGCGGTGGCCGCCCGCGGGATGGCCTTCGAGCGGCTCGACCAGCTCGCCATGGAACACCTCCTGGGTGTCAGGGGATAACGAAGCTTTTCCTCGCCGGCAGCGAGGGCCCGGCCGCGGTTGCGCCCCGCGACCGGGGAGGCCGGCGGGGAAGGGTCGGTCAGGCCGGCGCGGCACGCTTTCCCGGTGCCGCGCCGGCGGGACAGGAACAACTGAATCGACATCATGACGGCGCGACGGCGCGCGCTCACGCCCATCGTGAAGGAACTGTCATGCCCAGACGCACCGTCCGGAACTGGTTCGCCGCCGCTACGGCGGGCCTGCTCGTCGCGGCAACACTGAACCCGGCGCCCGCCAGCGCCGCCGACGCCCCGTACAAGGTCCTCGTCTTCTCCAAGACCGCCGGCTTCCGCCACTCGGCGATCCCCAACGGCATCGCCGCCGTGCAGTCGCTCGGCACCACCAACAACTTCACCGTCACCGCCACCGAGGACGCCGCCGCGTTCACCACCGCCAACCTGGCCCAGTACCAGACGGTGGTGTTCATGTCGACGACCGGCGACGTGCTCAACGACGCCCAGCAGACCGCCTTCGAGAGCTACATCCGCGGCGGCGGCGGGTACGTCGGCGTGCACGCGGCGGCCGACACCGAGTACAGCTGGCCGTTCTACGGCACGCTGGTCGGCGCCTGGTTCGCCTCGCACCCGGCGATCCAGCAGGCGAGCGTCAATGTCGAGGACCGCAGCCACCCGGCGACGGCCCACCTCGGCGCCACCTGGACCCGCACCGACGAGTGGTACAACTACCAGACCAACCCGCGGGCCACGGCGCACGTCCTGGCCTCGCTCAACGAGTCGTCGTACTCGGGTGGCTCGATGAGCGGCGACCACCCGATCACCTGGTGCAAGACCATCGACAACGGCCGGTCGTTCTACACCGGCTTCGGGCACACCGAGGAGAGCTACGCCGACGCCAACTTCCGCAACCTGCTGCTGGGTGCGCTGCGGTACACCGCCAAGCGGGCCGACGGCAACTGCGCCGCCCCGGTCGTGCCGTCCGGCAGCGTCTACCAGGGCGAGGCGTGGTCGTCCACCGGCGGCGTCCAGGTCGCGGACCACGCGCCCGCCGTCGGCGGCAAGACCGCCGGCTACATCGACAACAACGACTGGATCGCGTTCAACGGCGTGAACCTGTCCAACGTCACCGGCGCCACGCTGCGGACGTCGTCGGCCGGCGCCGGCGGTACCGTCGAGATCCGCGCCGGCTCGACCACCGGAACCCTGCTCGGCAGCGCCGCGATCGCCAACACCGGCAGCTGGGACACCTTCCGCGACGTGTTCACCCCGCTCTCCACGAGCACGAACACGACGCTGTACCTGGTGTTCAAGGGCACCGGCAGCTCACTGTTCGACCTGGACCAGATCACGCTGACCCGTGCTTCGACCACCCGCCAGGGTGAGGCGTGGTCGTCGAACAGCGGCCTGCAGGTCGCCGCGCACGGCCCCGCCACCGGTGGCCAGACCGCGGGCTTCATCGACAACAACGACTGGGCCGCGTACTCCGGGGTCACGCTGTCCAACGTCGCCGGCGTCCGCGTCAAGTGGTCCTCGGCGGGTCCCGGCGGCACGATCGAGTTCCGGGCCGGCTCCGCGACCGGCGCGCTGCTCGGCTCCCTCGCGGTCGCCAACACCGGCGGCTGGGACACGTTCCGGACCGCCTCGGTGGCGTTGAGCACCAACGCCTCGACCACGATCTACCTGGTGTTCCGCGGTGGCAGCGGATCGCTCTTCGATGTCGACGAGTTCACGTTGTTCAACGCCTGAACTCCTGTGATTTCAGTCGTGGCGCTGCCCACGGCTGAACAGACGGGTGGCGGGGTCGCGACGCCGACCGGCCTCGCCGTCCGGGCCCCGTCCGCTCGGATGCACCACAGCACCTGCCACAACGTCCCGGGTGGTGACGCCGACTCCCCCCGTGGCCGGGCAGGTGCGATCCGGGCGGACGGGTCGCCTTTTTTGCGGCTTGTACTGGTGGGGGCTCGTTCATAAAATGGGCTCAGCACCTGGTCGGCCCTCGGACAGGTGCGGGTGGGAGGCGCAACCCACCCGCGCCGCAACACGTGTCCGCGGCCTCTTTTGCAGGTCCCTCCCTCGCGCCCTCATCACCGCCGTTACATCGGAGGATCACTCATGGCGCGTCCAATCACGCTGTTCACCGGCCAGTGGGCCGATCTGCCCTTCGAGGAGGTCTGCCGGCTCGCCTCGGAGTGGGGCTACGACGGCCTCGAGATCGCCTGCTGGGGCGACCACTTCGAGGTCGACAAGGCGCTCTCCGACGACTCCTACGTGGACCGGAAGCTGGAGACCCTGGCCAAGCACAACCTGAAGGTCTACGCGATCTCCAACCACCTGGTCGGCCAGGCCGTCTGCGACCACCCGATCGACCAGCGTCACCAGGGCATCCTGCCCGCCCGCATCTGGGGCGACGGCTCCCCGGAAGGCGTCCGTCAGCGGGCCGCTCTTGAGATCGCGGACACCGCCCGCGCGGCCCGCAAGCTCGGGGTCGACGTCGTGGTCGGCTTCACCGGCTCGTCCATCTGGCACACGCTGGCCATGTTCCCGCCGGTGCCGCCGCAGATGATCGAAGACGGTTACCAGGACTTCGCCGACCGCTGGAACCCGATCCTCGACGTCTTCGACGAGGTCGGCGTCCGCTTCGCGCACGAGGTGCACCCCAGCGAGATCGCCTACGACTACTGGACCACCAAGCGCACCCTCGAGGCGATCGGCAACCGCCCCGCGTTCGGCCTCAACTGGGACCCGTCGCACTTCGTGTGGCAGGAGCTCGACCCGGTGAACTTCATCTTCGACTTCGCCGACCGCATCTACCACGTCGACTGCAAGGACGCCAAGGTCCGCACCGGCGACGGCCGCCGCGGCCGGCTCGCCTCGCACCTGCCGTGGGCCGACATGCGCCGCGGCTGGGACTTCGTCTCCACCGGCCACGGCGACGTGCCGTGGGAGGACTGCTTCCGCGCGCTCAACGCGATCGGCTACAACGGCCCGATCTCGATCGAGTGGGAGGACGCCGGCATGGACCGCCTCATCGGCGCCCCCGAGGCCCTGTCCTTCGTGCGCCGCCTGGCCTTCGACGCCCCGGCGGCCGCCTTCGACGCGGCGTTCTCGTCCTCGTCCTGAGCACTGATGAAAGGGCCGGCCCCTGTTGTGGGGCCGGCCCTTTCGCGTCCTCTTCGTGCTTTCGGGCGCTCTCTTTGCGCTTTCGGGCGCTTAGAAGCTGGTGCCGCCGCTGGGGGTCGTCTTCGACGGACCCGTCGTGGCCAGGACGTCACGCTCGATGGCGGGCGTCTCCGACCCCATCAGCCGCTGCCCGAGATCGCTCTCGGCGAACCGGCTGTTGGCCAGCTTGTCGGTCACCTTGGTCTTGCCCTCGCTGTAGAGCCGCGTCGCCTGCTCCTGGACGACCCCGGCGGCTTCCTGCACCGTCGGGCTCTCCTTGATCTTCAGAGCAGTGGCCTTGAGCTCTTCATACTTCTCCCGACCGGCCCGGGCACCGAGCACAAAGCCCGCGGCCAGTCCGCCGAGGAACAGTAGCTTGCCGCGCATAGCGACTTACCTCCTTCTGGGCCTGCGCCCGGTCATCGCCTGGTCATCAGCGCCGTCCTGCTGCCTGAGTTACCCGTCCATCGTCGTTCCGACACATCGATCATGTGCCCGTTTGCAGAGATCTGGCACACGATGGGATGGTCTCCGCCGCGCCGCGCACAACCCGCTGGCGTGACCCCGGGGTCCGTGCTGTACTCTTTGCCGGTCGCCCTGATTCACCGGGTTAGCCCGCAGGACGCTGCAATCCCGCGTAGCTCAATTGGCAGAGCAGCCGGCTGTTAACCGGCAGGTTATAGGTTCGAGTCCTATCGCGGGAGCTCCAAACGGCCCCTTACCGGGGCCATTTTAGCGCCCGGACCCCTTTCCGGGCGGCGTCCCGGTTGCACAGGTCGGTAAGCTTGCGATCGCTCGGGGCGGTAGCTCAGCGGGTTAGAGCAGGGGACTCATAATCCCTCGGTCGCGGGTTCGAGTCCCGCCCGCCCCACCATGTGAGGCAGTGCGCGAACCGGCGCGCCCAGCGGCACCCGAAACACCGGGATGATCCGATAGTCGGCCGTGACCTTGATTTCCGCGATCAGGCGTTCGATCAGGGCCTTCCGCTCGGCGGACGCGCCCTCGGCGATGGCGTGCCGCAGCTCTGCCCGGATGCCCTCCAGGGTGTCCGGCTCCGGCATGGTCGGCTCGTCCTCGATCAGGTCGGTGATCTCGTCCCGGCGGCTGCTGAGTGCCACGATTTCCTGTTTGAGTGCTTTGATCCGTTCTCCGGCGATCGTGTCGTCCAGGGTGCCTGCCTCGAACGCCGTCAAGTAGCGCTCGATCGCACCGCTTTTCGCGATGATGTCCGCCTGGACGGTGTCGAGTTCCGCGCGGCGGTCCTCGTGACGCTCCCGACGGTGGTTCCGGGCCTCGGCGATCGCGTCCCGGATGAGGGTGTCGGCGTCGCTGTAGAAGTTGTAGAGCGCCTGCAGCGTGGCGTCGTCGGTGGCGGGCGCGTCGAGGCGCGGTGCCGAACAGCCGTGCGTGCCGTACCGGCTGCGGGAGTAACAGGTGTAGTAGCGGTAGGTCTGGTTCCGCCCCCGCGCTGAGGTTCCGATGTACTTGTTGCCGCAGTCCGGGCAGGTGATGAGGCCGGTGAGGTGATACTCGGAGCCACTCATCGCACGCTGGGAACCGTCGGTGCGGGCGTCAGCGATCTCCCGGATGCGGCGCCAGGTGTCGCGGTCGATCAGGGCCGGGTGGGCGTCGGCCACGTAGACGTCGGCGTAGGAGATGTCACCGGCGTAGGCGGGGCTCTCCAGAATGCGGCCGATGGTGAGGCCCGACCATCGCTTGCCGGTGCGGTTGGTGATGCCGCGCCGGTTGAGTTCGGTGGCGATGGCCCGGGTACCGAGGCGTTCGTGGACGTACAGGCGGGCGATCTCCCGCACGATGGGCGCCTCAGCCTCGTGGACCGTCAGTTTCTGGGTGGGCCGGTCGACGTGGTAGCCGTAGGGGCGGTTGCCGCCCACCCATTGACCCTTCTGCGCCTTGGCCGCCATGCCATTGATGACCCGGTCGATGATCGTCTCGCGTTCGAACTCGGCGAAGACGCCGAGCAACTGCACCAGCATCCGCCCGATCGAGGTGGAGGTGTCGAACGGCTCGGTGGCGGACACGAACGCCACGCCGGCCTCGTCGAGCTGGCCGAGTAGCTCCAGGAGGTCCGACAGGCGCCTGGTGAAGCGGTCGACGCGGTACACGAGCAGCACATCGAACCGATCGGCCTGGGCGGCGTGGAGGGCTCGCTGCAACCCTGGCCGATTGGTTGTGGCACCGGATGCGTCGTCGCTGAACGGTTCACCGACGAGCGTCCAGCCGGGCTGTGACGCGATGTACGCGCGCAAGCTGGCGAGCTGTGCGTCGATGGAGAACGGCTGGCGTTCGTCGTCGGTGGAGCGGCGGACGTAGATGGCGATCCGGCGGTCACCGGTCGGCTTGTCGCCGAATCCGCTACGAGGACGGCGACGCTTGGGGCTCGTGGTCATCGTTCGTGTCCTTATGTCTGTGGCCGGTCGGTGACGATGCTGGTCGCCACCGACCGGACGGATCAGTCGGCTTGACATCGGTTGCGGCGGTGCTCGTACTTGGCGATGAGGACGGCGAGGGCGTGGACGGCATCGGCGCGCTCGTCGTCGGTCATCGGTGTGGTTTCGACTGCGGCGACCTGGACGTCAGTCACGGCGGCTCGGCAGCGGCGTTTCCGGGGCGTTGCACCTCCTCTCGGCTGGACGTCCGTCCGTCGTCCGTCCGCGCGTTGATGGCGCAGACGCATGCGCGAGGCGGACGGACGTCCGTGCGGACGTTCAGTCGGCGCGCCAGCGTCCGCGGCTGACCTGCCGGGCGGTGCCTTGTTCGGCGCGGGTTTGGAGTCGGTCGTAGATCCATGTGCGGCCCATTCCGGTGAAGTGCATGAGTTCGGGGACGCTGAGGCCGTCGCTCGGGGCGTCGCGCAGCGCCATGGTGAGGGTGACTTCGGGGTCGATGACTTCGCCCTCGATGACCGGCTCGTCGTCGGGCGCCTGGAGCGCTGTTTCGGACAGCGCGTCGAGCGCTGGTCGGGTGTCGGCGTAGCGGGCCGCAGTGTCTTGGACGTTGTCGTCGGTGACGAGGTAGGCGCGGGCGCGCCGGGGTTGGGTGTGGCCGTCGGCGAGGAAGTAGAACTTGCCGGGTGCGTCGAGGGTGTGGGCGTGCCAGCCGGCGCTGAGCATGCCGTTGTCGAGGATGAGATCGACGTCGCGGCGCTCTCTGACTCGGAGGCAGATGCGGACGCTCATCTGCGATCGGAGCGCGCCGCCGCCCATGGACTTCTGGGTCGGGCGTTGGTTGGCGGCGAGGAGGGTCACGGCGATCGCTCGCCCGCGCCGGGCGATGGACTCCGCGGACTCGACGGCTGCGGCGGCTTGTTCGACGAGTTCGGCGTACTCGTCGACCACGATGACGAGTGCGGGTGCCTGGGGTGTCGGTGTCCAGGTCCGGGAGCCGTCGCGGCTCTGCGCTTCGGCGCGGGCGTTGAGGATGCGGACGCCGTCGCGGAGGAGCGCTGCCGCTTCGGCGGGTGTGGTGGCGAGCCGGGCGAGGCACGACGCCCAGGGGCGCAGTTCCATGCCGCCCTTGAGGTCGATACCCCAGAGGACAACGTCGGGGCAGGCGGCGAGGTTGCCGAGGACGATGTTGAGCACGCCGCTCTTGCCTGAGTCGGTGGTGCCGCCGATCAGGACGTGCTTGCGGAGCAGCGACAGCCGGACCTGTGTGGCGTCTTCGAAGACTCCGAGTTCGATCGGGTCGGTGACGGACTTGGCGCTCGGGCCGTGCCATGGGATGGCGCCGGCGTGTGGGTCTTCGGCGAGGACGCGCACGATCGCTCGTCCGGCGTGGGCGGGGTCTGCTTCGACGCGTACGGCGCCTGTGCGGGTGCCGAGGCCGGATTCGATAGCAGGAACGCGGCTGATGACGTCGGCGACGGTCTGGCCGTTGCTGAGCTTGATGCGGGCGCGCCAGCCCCAGACGTCGACCACGGCGGACATGACCCGCGACCCGGCGAGACCGATACTGTCGGCAACGTCCGGCCACGCCTGGACGGCGCGGTCGACCCGGACGCGTGCCCTCCGTCGTCGGTGCGTCCACCACGGCACTGCGGCGACGAGCGTGCCGACGACGAGCAGCGTCGGGAGCGGCCGGTGCCAAGGGCCTGCGGCTACAGCGACGGCGAGCCAGCCGCCCGCGCATGCCGTCGCGGTTGCGGCGTAGAGCCGTTCCTCCAACCGCTCTCCACGGGTCAAGACGCGTGCGATGACAGCGGCAGCGGCAACCAGGACCCATGGCCAGGTGGTCGGGTGGCTCAGGTGCAGGAACATTGCCGTGCCGAACAGGGTCAGGGCGGAGGTGAGCGGTGCGAGTTCGGAGCGGTAGCGGTAGAGCAGTCGGGCGAGGCCGGCGATGACGCTCGGCTCGTCGGCGACGAGCATCAACGGCTGGCTGTGTCGTCGTCGCCAGGCGCGGTGTCGTCTGCCGTAGGCCCTCACTGCTGCACCTCGTCCCGGAGGTACGTCAGGGCGTCGGGCTCTCCGTCGGTGTGCGCGTCGAGTGCGGCGCGGGCGGCGGCGAGGAGGTTGGCGTACTCGGTGCGGGCGACGGTCAGCAGCGTTGCTTGCCGTTCGATCTCGGCCAGGAGCACGGGGATGTCGGCGATGGAGGTCCAGAGGGCGACGCGGGTGCCACGGTGTAGCGCCGCGTCCACGTGGGCGAGGACGGCGTTGCGGTCGACGGTGGGTCTCGGTGCCTCGGGCATCAGTTGGTGTGCGCCTCCTTTCGTTCGGGTGCTTGGGATGCGTCGGCGAGCTGCCGCCGGAGTGCGGTCGCTCGCGGTCCGGAGATGCGCAGGGTCGTGCGGAGCGCGTCGCGGGTGATGGGCCGCCCGTTGTTGGCGGCGCGGTGCTGGGCATCGGCGTCGCGTGCTGCGGCGAGGAGTTCGTCCTCGGTCCGGACCGTCGGCTTCTGGGCCGGACTCGGGGCCGGACCGGGTTCCGGAGGGTCTTCGACGGTCCGGACCGCGTGCAGGTGGGCGGTCAGGCCGAGGACTGCTGCCGGTACGGCACCGACGGCCACCACGACGGGCCAGGTCACGGTGATGAGGTCGGCTGCTGCTGCGTGGTAGGCGGCGTTGCCAACGATGCTGGTCGTGATGGCGCCGATCGCGTTGGCGCGGGCGAACCGGACCGCGCGCTTCGGGTTGGTGCCGGACAGCCACACCCTGGCTGCGGTCATGGCGTAGGCGTCGATGGTGACCGGCAGCAGGATCGCGAGCCGTTCGGGCCAGCCGCTGAGCATCGCCAGCCCGCGCAGTCCGGTGAAGCTGGCGACCGCTGCTGAGGTCGCGGCGATGAGCATTCCGGCGACGACCCAGCCGTCGCGTTGTCTGGTCACAGGTCCAGCCCGGCGAGGTACTGGACAGCGGCGCTGATCAGCCGGCCGAGGTGAGGGCCGACCGTGGACGTGGCGAGGAAGTAGCCGAACAGGACGCAGACGCCGATGTGCCAGATGGAGAGGCGGGCGTAGCGCCACAACAGGTACACGAGCAGCCCGAGCAACAGGACGGCTGAGACCGAGACGAACAGTGTGGACTCCTTTCGGGTCAGGCGTTCGGGGGAGTAGTGGAAGGTCCGGGGCGGCGATGGATGCGGCCGGTGTGCCGGCGCTGCCAGCAGACCCGGGAGCGGCACTTCTTGCAGGAGTTACGGCTGTCCCGGTCGAGCTGCGCTCCGCACGGGCAGCGGCTTTCACCGTCGAGCGGGCCGGGGAGTGGCAAGGAAATGGCTCCTTTCGGTTCGCCACCGGCCCTCCTCGATAAGTTGCACATGATGTACATGTGCAAGTCTAGAGCGAAGCGGATGGCCAGTGAAGGTTCGTCATGCTTCGATGCCATGAGCATGCGGTCTGACAACGGGACGTGTTCAGGTCATGGCTGGACGTGTTGAAGATGTCTCGCCTACTGTGGGCATCTGCCGGGACGTCCTGCGACGGGGAGCCATGTCGAACGAACGCCTGCGTTCAGCGCTGCTGGAACGCGGCCTCACTCCGAATCGCCTCGCTGAGGTGCTCGAAGTCGACCCCAAGAGCGTGGAGCGCTGGATCAGTGGGCGGTTGCCGTACCGCCGTCATCGCTACGCCGTCGCCGCGCACCTCGGGGTGGATGAGGCGTATCTGTGGCCGGACGCGCTGACCCGTGACCAGGTCGCGAACGCCTCCGAGAGCGAGATCATCAACATCTACCCGGCGCGTTGGACGGTGCCGTCGGACATGTGGCGGATGTTCTTCGACAACGCCGAACGCGAGATCGGCGTCCTGGCCTACAGCGGCCTGTTCATCCCCGAGGACACCGGCATCCAGCGCATCTTCCGCCGCAAGGCCGCGGACGGCGCGACCATCCGCATCCTCATCGGCGACCCGGACAGCGCCGAAGTCACCCAACGCGGCATCGATGAAGGCATCGACATGGACATGGCCGCTCGGTGCCGCAACGCCATCGTGCTCTACCAGCCGCTACGGAACCTCGACGGCATCGAGTTCCGGCTGCACCGCACGATCCTCTACAACTCGATCTACCGCGCCGACGACCAGGTCCTCGTCAACACCCACATCTACGGCACGCCCGCCTCCAACGCGCCGGTGCTGCATCTGCGGCACGTCTCCGGCGGGGACATGGTCGGCACGTACACGGAGAGCTTCGATCGGGTCTGGAACGACGCCACACCACTGGATTGAGGTCCCTGCCATGGCTCGCCGCATCGACTACTTCGACGACCCAGCCGCACCACCGGCGAACAGCGTCGTGCCGTCAGCGAACGTCGTCGTGGTCGACGAGTCGGGGTCGCTGCTGCTGATCCGGCGGACGGACAACGACAACTGGGCGCTACCGGGCGGCGCGATGGATCCCGGGGAGTCGATGACCGACTGCGCGGTCCGGGAAACCCTTGAGGAGACCGGAATCCACGTCGAGGTGACCGGCCTCGTCGGCATCTACACCGACCCACGGCACGTCATCCTCTACACCAGCAACGGCGAGGCTCGGCAGGAGTTCTCCATCGTCTACACGGCCCGCCCGCTCGGCGGCACGCCGACGCCGAGCTCAGAGTCACGAGAGGTGCACTGGGTCCCGCCCGCCGATGTTGAGGGGCTTCAGATGCATCGGTCGATGCGGCTGCGGATTTCCCATTACCTTGCGGGCAAGAGGAAGCCGCACCTTGGATAGCGACTGGGTCAATGCCGCCGCGAGCATTTTCTCCGCCCTCGGCACAGTGGGCGCGTTCGTCGTGGGCTTCGTGCTCCTGCGCAGGGAGCAGAACCGCGAGGCCGAACGTGCCGAGGATGAACGACGCGGCCAGGCCGCTCGGATCAGCGCCTGGGTTGAGGCGTACCGCAAGCCGGACGGGACCCGCGAGCTGGCGTTCCACATCCACAACGCCAGCGACATGCCGATCTACGAGGTCGAACTCCCGATGCCGGATCCCTCGCCGTCGGGCGATGACCGAGACGTCGAGTTCGTCGGCATGGTGCCGCCAGGCCAGACGATCCGCCGGCCTGCGCCGGCTGCCTGGCTGCGTTCGTACGTCAACCCGGAACCGGTCGAGATCGAGTTCTTGGACAGCGCCGGCCGTAGGTGGACCCGTAACGAACAGGGCTCACTCGCGTCAGCGGTGGAGAGCCTCCCCAACCCGCTGTAGCGACGCCTCCAACAACGGACGTGCCTCGGTGAGCGACCGAGTGACGAGGTGCCCGTTGCCGTACCGCTGGAACGCTTCGCTGAGCCGCTCGTCCAGGTCGACGCGCTCACCCGTCGGACTGGTGGTCATGTCGCAGAATGTCAACGCGTCCAGGACGAAGTCCGCGGGGCTCGGGAACTCCTGAGCAAGGTCGTCGCCGAGGTCGCGGTTGCGGGCCTCGATCAGCGCACAGGAATGGTTGGCGACGAGGCGAATGAGCCGGTCGTCGGCATGTGCGACGTCGCGCAGATACCGAGCGCCGTCCAGGGGATGGAAGCCCGCCTGGTTGAGGTCAGGGGCGTAGCCGATGTCATGCAGCCAGGCCGCGCACACCAGAAGTTCGGCGTCTTCGCCGACGACCTGGGCGATGTTCTCCGCGGTGTGCCCGACGCCCTGAACATGCGCCCACCGCGTCGGTAGCGGTTCGGCCAGCATCCGCCCGGCGAGGTCACGCGCCCATCGGACATGTTCCACATGTCCGAGACTAGTGGCGCACGATCACCGTGGCTTCACGAAGCGACCCTTGCCCTGCACCGACACCGTGACGTCCTGGAGCGCCGCGAGCGCCTGCCGAGCTGTGCCCCGAGCGACGCCGTGCTGCTTCACCAACGCGGACTCGCTTGGAAGGAGCGCGCCAGCGGGCAGCTCTCCGGACTCGATCCGCGACCGCAGTTCGGCAGCGATGCGCTGGTACTGCGGTTGCGTCGGTGTACTTCGTTCACCGGGCGCGTTGACCAGCCGCCCCCGCCCGGGCTGCGTGGCGATCAACCCCTCCTCGGCCAGTTGATCCAGCGCTCGGCGCACTGTGTTGCGGGCGACGCCGTACTCGGTGACCAAAACGGCTTCGGAGGGCAGCGTGGATCCCGGCTTCAGCTCGCCAGAGGCGAGCCGGGCACGAAGTGCCTCCGTGATGCCTTTGTAGGCACCCCAAGCCGTTGACCGCATGACACCCTTCTCGCGTACCGATCGATCGTCAGTCTCCCAGGACGTCGAGCGTGACACCTCTTCCGGCCGCGTGAGGTTCCCCCCGGGGAGTGGACACCGAGTTAGCAGGACTGTGGTTCTGCTGGGAGGATGTCCGTCGTGCCTGCTGGTAAGCGTCGGTCGTATA
>NZ_JBEXDG010000011.1:31816-220764 GCF_040605635.1 Dactylosporangium sp. NPDC005555 | reverse complement strand
GCACCGTCCTACGCTCCCACCACCCCGACACCATCACCCAAGAAATCTGGGCCTACCTCTGCATCTACCAAACCCTCTGCCGCCTCGCCGCCACCACCGCCCACCACGCCGGCATCGACCCCGACCGGATCTCCTTCACCGTCACCCTCCGCGAATACCGCCGAACCCTCACCAACCCCACCGACCACCCACCCCACCAACTCCACACCCGCATCCTCGAACAAACCCTCCCCAACCGCCGCAACCGCATCAGCGACCGCACCACCAAACAACCCGGCCGCAAACAACGAAACTGGACAGCAACCTTCACAGTCACCATCCAGCCCCATCCATCACCCTGAACGCTTAACTCACCGGCATTGCGCCCTGGCGGCAAGAAGTCTTCCGGATCATGACTTTCCGCGGAGGCGCCAGATCGTGGTGCGCATCGTGCACTGGTCCTCGAGCTTGACGCGGACCGGGACCTCGTATGTGGCGAGCGCCTCGAACAGTCGCGTGGGCAGGTAGCCGCGGCCCGGGTCGCCGACGAGGACCTCGGCGCCGCTGCGGCGCAGGAAGCCCAGCACGCGCTCGGCGACCGGCCCGCTGTAGAAGATGTCGCCGGCGACGATGACCTCGGCGTCGACCGGGACCGACGAGGTCACGATGTCCACGCCGTTGGCCCGGGCGTTGCGGGCGCACGCGGCGAGGGCTTCGGGGTCGGTGTCCACGGCGGTGACGGTGCAGGCGCCCGCACGGGCAGCGGCGATCCCGACCAGCCCCGACCCCGCGCCCAGGTCCATGACGCTGCGGCCGGCCACGTACAGCGGCTGATCCAGCAGAAAACGACCCAGGGCCATGCCGCCCGGCCACGCGAAGGACCAGAACGGCGGTGGGACGTCGCTGCGATAGTCGCCACCGGTGGCGTCGAACAGGCCGGCGTCCTCGTCGGCCAGGTCCAGCGTGAGCTCGGGCAGCAGCGGCAGCGTCATGCGGACACCGGGAACCGGTGGATGTTGGACTCGACCCAGGTCCGCAGGTGGGCCAGGGGCGCGCAGGCATCCCGGCCGAGCGGGGTCAGCGCATACTCCACCCGCAGCGGCACCTCGGCGAACACCTTGCGGGTGATCAACCCGTGCTCCTCCAACTTGCGCAGGGTGACGGTCAGGACCTTCGGACTGATGCCCTGCAGCCGGGTCCGTAGGCTACCGAAACGCTGCGGCCCGTCCTCCAGGGCACCGAGGGCGAGCGCGCTCCACTTGTTGGCGAGCAGGTCAAGCATGTCACGGCACGGGCAGCACGCGGCGTAGACGTCGTCGGGCACGGCGCCAACAGTACCCAATGGAAACTCATCACCCTTGCGGGTAACTAGGGCGTCCTGAGTAGCGTCGCCCGTATGAGCTCTTCGGACAGCATGCCGGCCGTGATCAGCACGTCGCACGGCCTGAAGGACACCGAACTGCCGGTGCCGACTCCGGGTGCGCGGGATCTGCTGGTACGAGTGAAGGCCGTGTCCATCAATCCGGTGGATCACAAGGTCCGCCGCGGCGGCGGGGACAAGGTGCTCGGCTGGGACGCGGCCGGAGTGGTCGTGGCGACCGGCGACGAGGTGACCCTGTTCGCGCCGGGTGACGAGGTGTACTACGCGGGCAGCATCGACCGCCCCGGCACCAACTCCCGGCTGCACCTGGTCGACGAGCGGATCGTGGGCCGCAAACCGGCGACGCTGGACTTCGCCGCCGCGGCGGCCCTGCCGCTGACGACGATCACCGCCTGGGAGACGCTGTTCGACCGGTTCCGGCTTTCCTCGCAGTCCAGGGGCACGTTGCTGGTGCTCGGCGCCGCCGGCGGGGTCGGCTCGATGGTGATCCAGCTGGCGAGGGCACTGACAGGCCTGACGGTGATCGGCTCGGCGTCACGTGACGAGTCCCGCAAGTGGGCCCTGGACCTCGGCGCGCACGACGTCGTGGACCACCACGACCTTCCTTCAGGCGTTGACTACATCTTCTCGCCGAGCACGGCGGGGCGGATCGAACGGTTCGCGGAGATCCTCCGCCCGGGCGGCGCGATCACCGCGATCGACGAGCCGGAGGGGCTCGACCTGCTGCCGCTCAAGGCGAAGAGCATCACCTTCCACTGGGAGCTGATGTTCACCCGGCCGCTGTTCCAGACCCCGGACATGATCGCCCAGCACGAGCTGCTCGACCGGGTCTCCTCACTGATCGACGAGGGCACGGTCCGCTCCACACTGACCACCCGCCTGTCCCCCATCGATGCGGCAACGCTCACACGCGCTCACGAAATGGTTGAATCCGGACATATGGTTGGCAAGGTGGTGGTTGAGGAGCGGCTAGAGTGATTGCTCGAAGTCTCCCCATCCCCCGTGGGAAGGACCGCCGTGGACTGGCCTCCGTTCCTTGAGTTCAGCGTGCCCACCGCGCTGGCCGTCTGGGTCGCCGTGGTGGCGGTGAGCCTGTGGCGCTCCCGCCCCCGCCTGCCCGAGCCCGGGCCGACGCGCACCGACCTGCCTGGGCAGGAGCCGCCGGCGGTGGTCAGCCTCATGGTCAACCGGTGGCGCTCCGACGAGGACGCGATCGACAGCACCCTGCTCGACCTGGCCGCGCGCGGCTTCCTGGAGCTTCGCGAGACCGGCGACGAGCCGGCCCAGACGACCGCCCGCCTGCGTAAGGGCGACGGTCGCAGCCTGACGCCGTACGAGCAGCAGATCCTGGACCGCGTGCACCGCCTGTCGGTCAACGGCGAGACCTCGCTGACCCGTCTGGCGTTCGACAGCTGGACCGAGGCCCGCCGGTGGCGGCGCACCTTCTACCGTGCCGTCGTGGACGAGGCGCGCGCCCGCGGCCTCTCCCGGCCGCGGGTGGCCTCGAAGATGCGGCGCGGCCTGCTGCTGGGCGCGATCGTGCCGGCCCTGCTGATGTTCGTGACCTGGTGGTGGGTCGACGGCGAGCTCAGCGCCAAGGTCCCCGACCAGGTCACCGGCGCCATCATCGGCGCCGCCGCGGTCTACCTGGCGCAGTATTTCGTGGTCGACTTCGGCTGGGCCGACCAGACCACGCCCGAGGGCATGGCCGCGACGGAGAGCTGGCTCGGCCTGCGCGAGCACCTCATGACCATCGAGGGCGTCGCCGACCTCGCTCCGGCCGACATCGCCTCATGGGGGCGTGAGATGGCATACGCCTCAGCGCTGGGCGTCCTCTCGGCGGACGAGGCCCTGGTCCGCTTAGCCCCTAGGACCCGCTCCCGCTGACGTTCCTTGCCGAGTCCCCTGACCGCCGAGTCCCCTGACGCGCCGGAGTCCCCCGACGTTTTCCTTGCCGCGTCCTGAGTCCCCCGACGTTCCTTGCCGCGTCCTGTTGGACCCGGACTTGCTGAGTCCTCCTGGACCCGGACTTGCTGCGTCCTGTTGGACCCGGCGCGGTCCCGCTCCTGGTGAGCGTTCGTTGCTGAAGACCTGCTGGCGCCGCCCCGTGACGGCCACCTGCTCATTGGCACGGTAGCAAACGCGAAAAAATTGATCTCTTAGTCGTGTTTTCGGCATCACCTTCCGTGGCAGCGTTCCGCGAGTCGTCGTGCCGCGCCGTTTGGCGATGGCGCGGCAGGTCGCGGGGGCGAAGTCAGCCGGTGTTGCCTCGCAGGAGCATGGTCAGGAACTCGGCGTTCGACTGGGTCTTCGACAGCCGGTCCAGCAGCTGCTCGGTCGCCCCGCCGTTGCTGGCCGACAGTGCCTTGCGCAGGCGCGACACGGCGAGCAGCTCGTCGGGGTGCAGGATGACGTCGTCGCGGCGGGTGCTGGAGGCGTCGACGTCGATCGCCGGGAAGACCCGCCGGTCGGCGAGCCTGCGGTCCAGCTTGAGCTCGGCATTGCCGGTGCCCTTGAACTCCTCGAAGATGACCGTGTCACCGGTCGAGCCGGTCTCCACCAGCGCGGAGGCGATGATGGTGAGCGAGCCGCCGTTCTCGATGTTGCGGGCGGCGCCGAGCAGGCGCTTCGGCGGGTAGAGCGCGTTGGCGTCGATGCCACCGGTCAGGATGCGGCCGGAGGCGGGGGCCGAGTTGTTGTACGCGCGGCCGAGCCGAGTGATCGAGTCGAGCAGCAGGACCACGTCGTGGCCCAGTTCGACGAGGCGCTTGGCGCGCTCGGTGGCGAGCTCCGCGATGCCGGTGTGCTCCGACGGCGGCCGGTCGAACGTCGAGGCGATGACCTCGCCCTGCACGGACCGCTGCATCTCGGTGACCTCTTCGGGCCGCTCGTCGATGAGCAGGACCATGAGGTGGACCTCGGGGTTGTTCTGCGCGATCGCGTTGGCGATCGACTGCAGGACCATCGTCTTGCCGGCCTTCGGCGGCGACACGATGAGCGCCCGCTGGCCCTTGCCGATCGGCATGACCAGGTCGATGAGCCGGTTGGTGAGCTGCTTCGGGCCGGTCTCCAGGCGGAGCCGCTCCTGTGGGAACAGGGCGGTCAGCTTGCTGAACTCCGGCCGGTTGCGGGCCCACTCGGGGTCGTTGCCGTGCACGGTGTCGAGACGGGTGAGGGTCGACCCGTTCGCGCTGCCGGTGATCGCGTCGCCCTGGCGCAGCCCGTACCGCCGGACCATCGCGGCAGGGATGGCGACGTCCTCGGGGCTCGGGCTGTAGCTCTCGACCCTGAGGATCATCTTGTCGCGGAAGACGTCGGCGATGCCGGAGACGTCCCGCGCCTCGCCCGACTCCGGGGGCTGAGGCTGGTTGCCGGGGCGACTGTGGTCCCGGTTGCGCTGCGCGGATCTGGTGCGGCGAGGCTTCGCCGGGTGATTCTGCTTGGCGTTTCGATCCAACACTTCGGTTGGGGCCATGGGCGTCCTCCTCGGGACTGGCGTTTGAGGTGGCTTGTGTCCCTGAGAACACTGGCCGAAACGCGTGTGACCTTGGCTTCCTACGTGAGGGCGTGACACGCGTTTGAGAAAGGTGGTCCCCGGGCGACAGACTGCCGACTTCCGCGGGACTGGCTTGACCGTAGCTCGTCAAGCCCGCCAGGGCAAGTATCTGTCCGTAGTCGACACGCTACCTTCCGGCAACCGGGCGGCGGACCGGGCCGCACCATCCCGGCGGAACTCTGGTTCGTGTCAGGAAGCACACGAGCTCGGGGGTTGACATGAACAGCACGTTCGACACAGTCCGCGCCGAAGCGCTCTTCGCTTCCGCCCTACAGGCCTCGCAGGAGCCGTCGGCCGTGCAGGTCCGCTCCGCGGTGACCTCGACGCTGCGCCGTTTCGGAGTCAAGGGCTGCGCCGCCCGGGTCGCCGGCGAGTTCGGTGAGTACCCGGAGACGTCCGCCGCGCGCATGAACTGGGCCCTGAACATGATCGACTCCGCCTACCAGGAGCTTGCCGCCCGCGAGTTCGCCTACGCGGGCTGACCTGCGACGCGTTTCCGATCTCCAGTTTGCGGTAAGACACCGGGTGTGGACCTGCGCCTGACCGTCGACCTGCCGCGAGATCTCGATCGCATGAACACCCTCCGGCACGTCCTGGACGGCGCGCTCGCCGGCTTGGGTGTCGACGAGCGGAAACGCACCGACATCGGCCTGATCGTCTCGGAGACGTGGGCCAACGTGATCACCCACGTTCGGGTGGGCGTCGCCTTTCAAGTCCGCGCTACGGTCGATGAGAAGGCTTGCGTGATCGAAGTCACGTCCCCGCCGGACGCTCCGGACGCGCAGCTGCCGTCGGAGCCCTCCCTCCAGGTCGTCTCGACCCTCGCCGACACCGTCGACGTCGGTGGCGATGGCCTCCTGCTGAGGGTGGTGAAGCATCTGTGACCGCATTCGCCGCTCTGGCCTCCCCCGGACCTGATGACGGCACGGTGACCGTGACCGCCACCGGTGAGCTCGACATGACGAGCGCCCCGACCCTTATCGAGTCCCTGCGCGACGCCATCCACGCGTACGCGCCCTCCCGGGTCGATCTCGACCTCTCCGGCGTGCCCTTCATGGACTCGACCGGCATCCAGGTGCTCGTCGCCGCGCAGTCCGACGTGGGTGGCGACCTGCGCATCACCGGCACCAGCCCTGCGGTGCACCGGCTGCTGCAGCTCACCGGGCTGCTCGAGACGTTCGGGCTAACCGTTTAGCAACCGAACCGGGAACATCTCGGCACCCGGCCAGGGGTTAGCTGGTCCACAGCAGGGAGCAACGAGCAGGAGGTCACATCATGGAGTCGACGTTCGAAGCGGTCCGCGCTGAAGCACTCTTCGCCTCCACGTTGCAGATGTCGCAAGGCCCCGAGGATGCCGAGGTGCGCGCCGCGGTGACGGTCACGCTGCGGCGGATCGGGGTGCAGGGTTGCGTCGCGCGGCTCGCCACCGAGTTCGGCGACCACCCGGAGACGGCAACGAAGCGGATGAGCTGGGCGCTGCGGACGATCCGGCACGCCTACGCGCAGTCGTGCACGCCCGAGGTCTTCGCCCGTCCCGCCGCGCTTGCGTGAAACCCGTCCCGCCGCTTGCGTGAAACTTGCTCGTTCAACCGCAAAGCCCCCGCCGGAAACTCCGGACGGGGGCTTGCATACTCCTTCGGCCGTGAAGCGGGTCTCGGCCTACGACTAAGGGTGTGTCAGACCGGACGGATGTTGTCGGCCTGCGGACCCTTCTGGCCCTGAGTGATCTCGAACTCGACCTTCTGACCCTCGGTCAGCTCGCGGTAGCCGGTGGCCTGGATCGCCGAGTAGTGCGCGAACACATCGGGTCCACCGTTGTCCTGCGAGATGAAGCCGTAGCCCTTCTCCGAGTTGAACCACTTCACCGTGCCTGATGCCACGTGTAACTCCTTAGCGACGACACCCCGACCCGCACCTCACGGATCAATGTTGAATCAGGTGCACGCCACGGGTGAGACGGTAGCTTGCGCGCTGCAAAAACGCAGCCCCGGTATCGGCATGCGGACCCGATCGACTACCGAATTGAAATGCACAACCATTCCTTTCATGCACAGAGCGTATTGATGGACTCCACAGTCAGTGATGGATGGCTCCGCTGCAACCTCGTAGGGAGCGCTCATCTCGCATTTGGCGCATCGCTCTAGTACAGTCGGCCTCGGTCACCTCGTCCGAACGGACGATTTAGGGCTCCCGTCCAGCAGCGGCGGGCAGGTCCTCCGGTTGACCTCGCAGGTCTTGCACCGGCACTCAAACAACGGGTGTCGAGAGCGATTCCCGACCGGCGCCGGCTTCAGTGCGCTCTGCGCCAGGCCAGGCACGGTGACGTAAACCCTTCCAGCACGGCTCTTATGACCGTGCCGTCACCGCCGTTCCGGTCAAACGCACCAGAAGGGTCATTCCCGATGACGATCACTGTCTCCACCCCCGCTCCGGCCTCCCAGGACATCAGCCGCGCGATCGCCAGGAGCCACGAGACCCCGACCGAGAGCAGCAGCACGCGGGCCAACGACGCCCAGGCCAAGGCGTTGCTGTCCCTGCTCGGCGACCTTCCCGCGGGCGCTGACCGCGACCGCGTCCGGGCCCGCCTTATCGAGCTGTACATCCCCCTGGCCGAATACCTGGCCCGCCGCTTCCGCAACCGCGGCGAGCAGTTCGACGACCTCGTGCAGGTCGCGAACCTCGGCCTCATCAAGTCCGTCGACGGCTACGACCCGACCCGCGGCGCCGCGTTCACCAGCTACGCGATCCCGATGATCGTCGGCGAGCTCAAGCGGCACTTCCGCGACAAGGGCTGGGACGTCCGCGTCCCGCGCCGCCTGCAGGAGCTCCGCCTGGAGATCTCCAAGGTCTCCGGCGACCTCGCCCAGGACCTGGGCCGCTCACCGACCGTCGCCGACCTCGCCGCCCGCCTGGGCGTCAGCGAGGAGGAGATCATCGAGGGTCTGGACTGCGGCCAGGCATACCGGGCGCTCTCCCTGGACGCCCCCGCCGGCGACAGCGCCGAGCCGGGCGCCACCGGCCTGGGCGACCTGCTCGGCGGCGAGGACCCCGACATGGCCAACGTGGAGAACCGCGAGGCGCTCCGCCCGATCCTGGCCAAGCTGCCCGAGCGCGAGCAGAAGATCATCGCCATGCGCTTCCACGGCAACCTGACCCAGTCGCAGATCGCCGCGGCGCTCGGCATCTCCCAGATGCACGTGTCCCGGCTCCTCGCGGGCGCATTGCGCACCCTGCGTTCGGAGCTCTCCGCCATCGCCGAGTAGTCGTCACCGTACGCATTGCGCGACAGCCCGAAGAATGGCGCCGCCGTTCTCTCGGGTTGTCGCGCATCCCCCTCCTGTCAGCACCGATTGACACAGACCGCCGTCAATGCCCCGTGTTGCCCGATTCGCCGGATCGACGTCATGTGTCCCGCCATGACTGACGTAACGCACGGCCGCCCCACTGATACGCATTGCGGAAGCGCCCCACCCAGCATGACCCGACCTCGGGCATCGGGAACCGGCCGGGAGTGCGACCGCTGGAGATCCGCGGGTCAGCCGCTGGAGCTGACGATGCTCGGGTTGGAAGCGACGAACGTCGGCACGCTCTTCGTGCGCACGGCGCTCAGCAGGTCCAGCGTCGTCTGGTCCAGGGCCTCGGCGCCCGGGTTCTCAGGGGAGGCGTGGAAGCCGCCGTCGTTCGTCTTCAGGGTCAGCATGCGGTCGCCGTCGATGCCGCGCATCGCGAAGATCCAGTCGTCCAGGCCGATCTTGCCGGAGTCGATGGTCATGGCACGGCCGATGACTTCGAGGACCTTGCTGAGGGTGGCGGGGTTGCCGATGACCTCTTTGCTGGCGATCTTCTTGAGCAGGGCCTTGATGAACTGCTGCTGGTGGCGCTGGCGGTCGTAGTCGCTCTTGGGCAGGGTCTCGCGCTGGCGGACGAAGTCGAGGGCTTCCCAGGCGGCCAGGTGCTGGTGGCCGACCTCATACACCTTGGGTGTGACGCCCTTGATGGGGATGAGGATGGTGCCGCCGTTGGGGCCGTCCTTCTGCTCGAAGGGGACCTTCGTGTTGCCCTTCGAGTCATGGCCGATGTGGACCGAGATGGTGCGCTGGTCGACGTACATGTCGACGCCGCCCAGGACCCGCACGACGTCCTGGAACCCGACGAAGTCGACGATCGCCGCCGCGTCGAACGTGATGCCCCAGTTCTGCTTGATCGTGGCGGCCAGCAGGGTGGTGCCGTGCTTGCGCTGGTCCTTGCCGGTCAGGCCGTAGCCGCCCTCGGCGAACGCGCCGTTGATCTTGCCTTTGCCGCCGTTGTAGGTGCGCTTGCCGTTGCTGTACCTCGGGATCGCCACCCACGTGTCCCGGGGGATCGAGATGAGGAACGCCATGTCGTGGCTGGCGGGGATGTGCAGGATCAGGATCGAGTCGGAGCGGATCGCCTCGGTCGGGTCCTGGTTGGGGCGGGGGTCGATGCCGATCAGCAGGATGTTCTTCGCACCGCTGACCGTGGTGTGCTTCTCGCCCTGTCCGCCGAGCAGGTCCTCTTTGTTGACGCTGCGGGTCGCATAGCCGAAGACGGCGTCCTTGAGCACGAACGTCGTGCCGGACACGATCATCAGCAGTGCGCCCCCGATCACCAGGAGCCTCGCCCACAGTGGATCCCGCCGGCCGCGACCCTTTCGTCGCGCCACGCCCTTCGCCAACGCCCGCCACTCCCCGTATTCGGCAATCACCTTCCGTTATGAAGGCCGGCCCCGGAAGCCTTCTGCACCGTACCCGGACAACACGATATCGTCACGTCCCGGCGGCAACGTTGCATCGCCGGTGGCCCCGATCGATACGGAGCGTGATGGTGATCCGCAAAACGGCGGTGACGGTGGCGGCGCTGGCGCTGGCCTGGCTCGTGCCGCTGGCGACCCATCCGCTGCACCTCGACGCCGTCCTGCCGCTGCTGGTCCTCGCCGGCGCGGCGGCGATCCAGCGGGGCGCGACGAGCCTGGTGGACCGGATCGTGACGGCGGCCGGCCAGCTGTTCGGCGCCGCCTGCGTCTTCGGGCTCGCGATCACGTTGTGGCCCGGCCACCTCCACCCGACATTGATCGCCGGGATCGCGCTGTCGGCGTTGGTACTGATCGCCGCCGCCACCAACCGGATGCCCGAAATGCCCAGGATGCGCAAAGACGCGCTCCTCGCAACCGCCGTCGCCGTCACCTCGCTGGTGGCCCTCGTCCCGTACGCCGCCCGCGACCTCGGCGGCCGGCTCGGCCTCCCGCTCGCCGGCGAGGACATCTCCCGGCACTTCCTGCTGTTCGACGTCATCGGCCGCACCGGCGGCTACCTGTTCATGCGCCCCGAGGCGCTGCGCCCGTTCGTGCCCGACGCGGAGCTGACCGGCATCGCCAACTACCCCCAGGGCCTGCACTTCAGCTACGCCGTCCTGGACCGGTTCGTGCGCTCGTCGGGGCACAACGCCGCGCCCGCCACCGCCGTCGACGTCATGGTATGGCTGCTCGTCGGCACGTATCTGCTGCTCTGCCTCGCCATCCTGTGGGCCGCCCGGCGCATCGCCGGGCCCGGCGCGACCACCGCCCGCCTGGTCCCGGTGCTGGCCGTCGTCGCCGCCTGGCTGGTCCTCGGCGACCCGGTGACCGTGCTGTCCCGCGGCTACCCCAACGAGCTCGCCGGCCTCGCCTGCGCCGCCGTCCTGACCGGCCTGGTCGCCCGCCCGCTGACCCGCCGGGGCGAGCAGACGGCGACGGTCGCGCTGCTGCTCGTCGGCGTGTCGTTCACCTATGCGCTGTTCCTGCCGTACGCGGGGATCATCGCCGCCCTGTGGGCCGTCCGCGCGAGGCTGTGGCGGCACTGGTGGGCGTGGGTCACCGCGGTCGCCGTCGGTGCCCTCGCGGCGATCGGCCCGCTGACCGCCGCCACCGCGTCCAGCGGCGACCAGCTGCTGCTCAACGGGACCGCCAGGATCGTCGACCGTCCGGCGACAGCGCTGCTCGTCGCCCTGGCGGCGGCGGGACTCGTCGCCACCAGGAGCCCCCGGCTGAAGGCGGCCAGGTTCGCGCTCGCCACGGCCGGCGTGATGGCCGTCGGGCTCGGCGCCTACCAGATCGCCACCCTCGGCCGGCCCGTCTACTACTTCGACAAGCTGCTGCACCTGCTGATCGTGGTCGCGCTGTGCACCCTCGGCGCCGCGGCCAGGTTCCGGTTCAAAGCCACCGCCGCGGTCGCGGTGCCCGTCGCGCTGTTCATGCTGGTCGCCGGTGGCGAGTGGCACACCACGCCGGTCGCGCCCGGGGTGAAGCTCGCGCTCGGCAAGGACCGCGGCTCCCCGGAGGCGGCCCGCGACGCGCTGCTGATCGCCCGGATGTTCCCCGACGGCGGCAACGCGGTGAACGTCGACCTCATGGGCAGCCCGTGGCGTAACTGGTCCGGCACGCTCGGCGCCGCCGCGCTGCAGGGCCGGTACCGGCAGTTCCCGGGCTGGTCCGGACTGCTGTACCCCGGCGGCAAGGGCGGCACGATGGACGACCTGGATCGTTTGGTAGCGAACAGCCCGGTGACGGTGCGGTTCTTCCTGCACGACCCAGCGGCCAGCCTGCTCGTTGTGGATACGGATCACCCCAGCCGCCCCGCCGTGCGGCCCGGCCAGCCGCTGCCGGTAGCCTTCGGTGATCCGGCCGCACCGTCGAACATCGAGGCAGCCCGCGCGCTCGCTGCGAAGTATCCGACAAAAGTGCAGCTCGTGTACGCTACGCCAGCGAACCCGTAAGGATCGCCGAGACGGATTGGTCATCGTGCAAACACCCGTGGTGAGCGTCGTCATCCCGACGCGCAACCGGCCCGAGCTGGTGGTGCGTGCCGTGCGCAGCGCACTGGCCCAGACGCTGCAGGAGATCGAGGTCGTCGTCATCATTGACGGGCCCGACGCCGCGACGGTTGCAGCCCTCGGCGAGATCGGCGACAAGCGAGTCCGCTGGGTCGAGCGGGAGACGTCCGGCGGCGCGCCCGCCGCGCGCAACCACGGCGTCGACGTCGCCGAGGCCGAGTGGGTCGCGTTCCTCGACGACGACGACGAGTGGCTGCCGGAGAAGCTCGAGACCCAGCTGAGCCGGGCGAAGGCGTCTGGTGTGGCGCTGCCGATCGTGGGTAGCCGCCTCTACATGCGCACCCCGCGGGCCGAGCTGATCATGCCGCGCCGCGTGCCGGCGCCGGGCGAGCCGATCAGCGAATACCTGGCCGTGCGGCACGGGCTGTTCCACGGCGACGGGTTCATCCAGACCTCCACGATCATGGCGCCGACGGCGCTGCTGCGGAAGGTGCCGTTCGCCGACGGGCTGCGCCGGCTGCAGGAGCTCGACTGGACGCTGCGCAGCCTCCAGGAGGACGGCGTCGACCTGATCTACGCCGAGGAGCCCCTCGTCATCTGGTATGCGGACGAGAACCGTCCGCGGATCAGCTTCGACGCGCCGTGGAAGCAGTCGCTGGACTGGCTGAAGGAGACCCGGCCGCGGGTCACGCCCCGCGCCTACGCGGCGCTCGCGATGAGCGTGGTCGGCTCGATGGCCGCGGCCAGCCGCAGCCCCCGCGTCTTCTTCGACCTGCTCGGCGAGGCCCGCCGGCACGGCAAGCCCAGCGTGACCGACTATGTGACGTTCCTGCAGGTGTGGCTGGTCCCCGCCGGTCCGCGGCGGGTCGTGCGCGACTTCTTCCTGAGCCGCAACCGGCGCAAGGACAAGAAGCAGCTGTCGGCCAGCGCCCGATGAAAAAGATCACCGCAGGCGCCGCGGCAGCGATCCTGGCGGTCCTCGCGGCGGTCCTGGAGCACGGCCGCACCGGCAGTCTCAGCGAGTCGGCGGAGGCGTTCGCGGCGGCGGTCATCGCCCTCGGCGTCGTCGGTCTCGCGGTCAGCCTGCCCGGCGTCACGCTGCGCGGCGCGGTGGCCGGTGGGCTCTTCACGACCGCCGGCATCCTCACGTGGACGGCGACGCACCACCCGATCGTCATCTGGGCGGCGCTCTTCGTCGAGGTCGTCGTCTTCGCGATCTGGGGCCGGCCGTGGCTGCGCACCCTGCGTGGGCTGCCGGGGCTCGGCGGCGCCTGGCTCGGCCTGTCCTACTGGGTGTTCGGCGTGCTCGGCGCCCTGTTCGTCATGCGGGCCGGCCACTTCACCGTGGCCGCGCAACGGCTGGCGTATCTCGGCGTCTTCACCCTCGCCGTCCTCGCGGTCGTGGCCTCGACCAGGAAGGACCAGCGCAAGGACCTCAGCGTCGGCATGGCGGCGGCGATCCTCGTCGGCATCGGTGCGCTGCTCTACTTCGGCGCCGGCAGCCTCTTCGACGAGTTCCACGCGATCCCCGACAACGCGTCGGCCCGCGTGATGCGCAACCGCTTCTGGGGCGGTCCGGGGCTGTTCTACCACCCCAACTCGCTCGCCGGTCTGGTCGTCATAGCGGCGGTGCGGGTCGGGTTCGACCGGGCGTTCGCCGCCTGGCAGCGCCTCGGCGTCGCCGTGGTCGCCGCGCTGGTGCTGTCGATCAGCGACTCGCGGACCGGATTCGTGTTCGCGACGGCCGCCGCGTTCGCTCATGCGGCTGTGGTACTGCTGCGCCGGTGGACCGCACGCAGCGGCCGGGACGCGGTGGACGGCAGCGACGATCTCGACCGCCCCGGCCGGTCCGGCCTGGTCGCTGTCGCCATGCCGTTCGTCGTGCTCGCGGCCGTCTTCACGATCGGCGGCGGCAGCACGTTCCTCTTCCGCGACAGGTTCACCGACGGCGGCAACGACGTCACCAGCGGCCGCACCGACACGTGGCGGCAGGTGTGGGTCGACTGGGAGCACGCGGGCTGGGCGGAGAAGACGTTCGGCGACGCGCGCACCTCCCGGGCGGTCGTGCACCGCGACGACGACGGCGCCCCGAAGGAGGGCCCGCGCCGCGACCTCAACACCGACAACGCCGCGGTCGGCGCCTTCCGCCGCGGCGGCGTGCTCGGCGCCGTCGGCTTCCTGATCGGCGTGGCCCTGCTGCTCTGGCATGCCCTGCGCGCCCTGTGGCAGTCGGTTGTCCTGCGCCGGCCCGACGTCCGGCACCCGGCCGTGTGGTTCACCGTCGCCGCCGCGGCGGCCGTACCGACGATCATGACCGAGGACTGGGTCATCGGCGGCACCAACGGCGCCATCTGGCTGGTCCTCCTCGCCGGCGAGGTGCGCTCGAAGCAGCACGCCGGGTCGGCCGCGATCGTGCCCGGCCAGTCCCCCTCGACGGAGCCGGCCGAGGGCCGTCAGGGCGCCACCGCGTAAAGCGGCGCCACCGCGACGCCACCGCGGCGGGAGGAGCGTCAAGGCGCGACGGCGTAGGCCACGTCCCGCTGGCGGTGCACCTGCCAGGTCGGCGGGACGTAGAACTCGCACTGGTGCGGCGGCTTCACGCACACGACGGCGTCCACGTCGTTGATGGTCGCCGGCGGCAGCCCGGGCTGCAGCGACTGCATCGACACGATCTTCGTGCCGCGCAGCAGGATCCACCACGGGTACTCCCACGTGTTGTACCCCTGCACGAGCCCGACCCGGCGGGCCCCGGACGCGCGGACGGCCGCCGCGGCCCACTCGTAGTCGCCCCGCCACTGCGGCTCGCGGATGAAGCGCTGGTCCATCTGCGACGTCGTGAAGACCGAGCCGTGGCCGACGAGCCGCCGGGGCCAGCCGTACGCGACCGCGAACCCGCCGGCCGCGACCCCGACCGCGAGCGCCCCCGTCGTCGCCCACGTCGCGAACCGCCGCCCGTTGAGGCCCGCGATCCACAGCCCCGCGAGCGGCGCGCCGAGGACGATGAGGAAGACGAAGAGCCGGTTTCCCCACGGCTGCCACTTCACGGTGACGACGTACGCCAGGATCGCCAGCCAGAAGACGGCCGCATACAGGCGGGTGTCCTTGCGGAACACCAGCAGCAGGGCGCCGAGCAGGATCAGCGCGCCCTGCGCGGGCAGCGACACCCGGTCCTCGTCCGGCGGCCACGACTGGTAGGGGAAGGTCTCGTTCCAGTACGTGATGTCCCGCCCCTGCGGGTCGACGCCCAGGACGCCGGCGACGCCGATGATCCCGGCCTCGACCGCCCGGTTGACCGGCCCCACCGGTGTCTGCAGCGCCGTCTCCGCGATGCGCAGCGCGTTGACCAGCACCGACGCCGGGTCGTGCACCTGCATGGAGATCGAGTCACGCAGATGCGCCGGGCCGAGGGGGTTGTCGTAGGTCGCCTGGACCCGCAGCAGGTTCGGCCCGGCGAGGAGCAGCATCAGCACGCCGACCGCGGCGGCGCAGGCGAGGCCGCGCCACCGGGACCGCCGCAGCTGCGCGACCGCCCAGATCGCGAGCAGCAGCCCGGCGGCGAGCAACCCGGTCGCCTTCGTCAGCAGCGTCAACCCGGCGGCACCACCGATGAGCACCGTGTCGAAGAGGCCGGACCGGGCGCGCAGGCCGTCGAGCGCGAGGGTGGCGACGGCCGCGACCCACAGCGCGACGACCAGGTCGGTCTGGGTGCTGGTCGCCTCCAGCAGGATCATCGGGGTGGTGCCGGCGACCAGCGCGGTGAGCAGCTGCGCCCGTGTGCCGCCGCCGAGCTGCCCCGCGATGCGCGACGCCGCGAGGACCGCGCCCACCCCGGCCGCGAGCTGCACCAGGTTGTAGGAGCCGTCGCCGCCGGTGAGCAGCCGCAGGTGCAGCAGCAGATACTCCGCGCCCGGCGCCATCGCGAGCTGCCGGTCGATGACGGTCGGGTAGAACGTGACGTCGCCCTGCTGCACCCAGTGCTCGATCTTCGGCAGGTGGTAGGTCTGCGAGTCGTAGTTGTTGGGCGGGGCGACGATCGCGACGACGAGGTCGAGCAGGAACAGCCCGGCGAGCACGCCGGCCATGAGCCGCTCGACGGACGCCAGCCCGGCCCATCGTGACCGCAGGTCGGGCCGCACCCCGGACGAGCGGACGGCACGGATCGCGAAGAAGCCGGTCACCGCGAGCGCGACCAGCCACAGGACGGTGACCACGGTCCGGTTCAGCGCGTGCGCCGACGACAACGCCTCGACGGACAGGCATGCGGCACCGCCGACGAGGACCGCCGCGCGCAGCAGCGCGAGCCGGAAGCCGCCGCCGTCGCGGGGCAGGCAGAGACAGCAGACAGCGATAAACGTGAGCAGCGGCACCACGATCACGGGGCACAAGCTACCCGACGAACGTGATGCCGCCGCACGGCGAACGGGTTACAGGCGTTCGACGGCCTCGCCGTGGCACCGCGCCCGGGTGTCGAAGATGTAGCGGGCGTGCTTCTCGACCAGGTCGTAGTCGAAGTCGTCGTGGTCGGTGAGCAGGACGACGGCGTCGGCGGCGGCGAGCTCGGCCGGGGTCAGGTCGACGACCGTCACCCCGGCGACGTTGCCGGTGTCGCGCTGCGAGGCGTGCGGCTCGACGGCGTGCACGTCGGCGCCCTGTGCGACGAGGAGCTCGGCGACGACCCGGGCCGGCGACTCGCGCAGGTCGCCGACGTTGCTCTTGTACGCCAGGCCGAGCAGCAGGATGCGGCTGCCGCGGACCGGCTTGTAGCGGTCGTTGAGGCCGGAGGCGAGGCGCTGCACCACGTAGCGGGGCATGCCCTCGTTGACGTCGTTGGCCAGCTCGATGAACCGGAACCGCTGCCCGACCTCGCGCTTGACCTGCCAGGACAGGTATGACGGGTCGATCGGCAGGCAGTGCCCGCCGACGCCGGGGCCGGGGTCGAACGCCATGAACCCGAACGGTTTCGTGGCCGCCGCGCCGATGGCCTCGCGCACGTCGACGCCGAGCTGGTTGGCGACGATGGCGAGCTCGTTGACGAGGGCGATGTTGATGTGCCGGAACGTGTTCTCGAAGAGCTTCGTCAGCTCGGCGGTCCGCGGCGCGGACACCGGCACCAGACGGTCGACGAAACGCTGGTAGAAGCGCATCGTGGCGGCCAGGGACGTCTCGTCGATGCCGGAGACGAGCTTCGGTGTGTTGTCCAGGTGCCAGGTGGGGTTGCCCGGGTCGATGCGTTCGGGGCTGTACCCGAGGAAGAAGTCGTCCGGTGTGCTGAGCCCGGAGGCGTGCTCGAGCAGCGGCCGCAGGACGGTCTCCGTGGTGCCCGGGTAGGTCGTCGACTCGAGGATGACGGTGCAGCCGGCCCGCAGGTGCGGGGCGAGCTGGAGGGCGGCCTGTTCGATGTGGCTGATGTCGGGCACGCCGTCGGTCAGCGGGGTCGGCACGGTGATCGCGCACGTGTCGAAGCCCGCGGCGTCGGCGTAGTCCTCCGTCGGCCGGTACCGGCCGGTCTCCAGCGCCCAGGCGAGCCGCTCGTCGGGCACGTCCTCGACGAAGGAGATGCCGGCACCGAGGGACTTGACCCGGTCGGTGTCGACGTCGAGCCCGACGACGTCGTCGCCCGCCTCGACCGCTCGGATGGCGAGCGGCAGGCCGACGTAGCCCTGCCCGATGATGACTGTTCTACCCATGATCATCCTAAGGGTGGGAACACGCGACCCGCCGGCCGTGGAGCAGGCCGACGGGTCGAACGCGATGTGCAGATGGTGGTTGGTTGCGCGAGCTACGAGACGCGGCGGCGGCGCATGATCAGTCCGCTGCCGATGAGTGCGGTCAGGCCGAGCAGGCTCGCCACCACGTCGGCGCCGTGGGCGCCGCGGTGCTCCGTGCCGGCCGCTGCCAGGTCAGTGGCGTCGGCGGACTCGGTGCCGAGAGCGGTTTCGTTGGCCGACAGCTTGAACGGGCTCCAGCCGCCGAAGAACGGTCCGTAGAAGCCGGCCGGCCGGTCGCCGCCGTCCCAGTGGTCGCCGCCGCCGTTGTGCTTCACGGGGTTGCCGAGCGGCGTACCGGCGAAGAAGTCGTCGCCACCGAAGTCGTACGAGCCGCGCCAGGCGAGCACCCGCACGGTCACGGTTGCCGACTGTCCCGACTGCTTGCCGGTGACCTTGATGGTGGCGTAGCCGGGTGAGGTGAGCCGGACCTTCGCGGAGAACCTGCCGTCGTCGTCGGTGCGCCGGTCACCGCTCACCTGGGCCGGGAACGGGCTGTCGAAGCCGCCGGAGTGCCGGGTGATGCGGTACTTGACGCGGATCGAGATCGGCTCGCCGGGAAGGAACCGCTTCCCCTGGATGCGGACCGCGCCGCCGGTGCTCACCGACGCGGAGCTCACCCTCACGGCTGGTTCCGGCGCCGGATAGGCGGCCGAGGCCGCCGCTCCACCAGGTTCGGCGTGCGCGACGGTCGGTGCTCCCAGCACTGCCGCCGCGACAAGTGCCCCCGCGAGGGCGGTCAGTGCGGATCTTGTTCGGGGTCGCATGAATTTCACCGTAGACTTCGCATCACCCCGATATGGGCATTTTTCATCATTTGCCGCACCTCTCGGCGGATTGCAACCGAAGCGTCCACGGCGTGATGCCGGGCGTCGTCACCAGCCGCGGCGTGAAGCCCGCGGAGGGCACCGGGCCCGTGATGAGGTTCAGCGAAAGCGTGCTGCTCTTGCCGGGCGCCAGGTCGACGGTGAAGACGGCCACCGCGCGCCCCTTCTCGAAGCCGCTGCCGTAGTCGACCGGCGCGCCGTCCTGGGTGGCGTCCACGGGCGCACCGCCGCTCGGCAGGTACACCATGACGTTGGTGCGGATCGTGTAGTCGCCGGCCAGCCCCAGCCCGAGCACACTGCGGGGCAGCCCGGTCCTCGGCGCCGTCGAGGCCAGCTCCACCGTCAGCAGGAGGTGCCGGGAGCCGTCCTCCAGGCACTCCCCCGGGGTCAGCGACGCCTCACGGGTCATGTAGTAGCCGAGCTTCGCGCCGGTGCCGTCGTTGAGGAAGACCCCGACGGTCGGCCGGGCGCCGTCGTCGTCGGGCAGCGTGCCGGCGAAGACGGTGCCGGCGAGCTCGGCCTGCTCCTCCGGATGCGCGCTCCAGGCCAGGATCCGCCGCTCGTCCGCGGCCTTGCGCAGCGCCGGCATGAGTTTCGACGTCGACGGCATCACCCCGGTCAGCTTGTCGAAGACGGCTCTGGCGGCGTCGGCGAAGAACGCGTCCTGCGACTTCTGGTCCGCGATCGTCAGGTACACCTCGGACAGCAGCCGCCGGACCGCGGTCGGCCCGGTGAGCGCGGGGCCGCCGGCGACGTCGACCGGGCCGGTCGCCTGCAGCAGGTAGGCCAGCGCGACCGGGTCGGTGGCCAGGACGCCGTCGACGATGCGGCCGGAGCGCAGCCGGTACATCTCGCGGTACAGCGCCGCCGCGGTCGGGAAGTCGGGCGTGAGGTTCACGTCGGCGGGATAGCGGCCGAGCCGGTCGGTGTGCAGGTCCTCCATGTCGGGGTCCAGCGGCAGCACGGGCGTGGCGAACTCGGCGATGTCGGTGGCGGCGGCGCCCTGCTGGAGGATCGTGATCGCGCCCTTGTCGGCCTGCAGCACCACGAACGCGCCCGGCATCCCGCCGGTGGCCCGGACCTCGGCGAGGTTCTGGAAGAGCACCAGGTAGGTCCGCGGCGCGGTGGCGCCGAGCATCGCGGGCAGCAGCCCGGCGGCGCGGGCGATGGGCGCCAGCATCGGCGCGACCCGGCGCAGCGCGTCGTCGAGCCGTTCGACGGCGCCGCGGACCCGCGCGTCCAGCCCGCCGCGGTCGAGTCCTGCCAGTCTGCGTTGCGCCGCTCGTACCAGCGAATCCGCCGCAGCGAGCTCGGGGGCGGCGCTGGTGACCGCGGCGAGGCCGTCCCCGCCGGCGAGGGTGGACTGCAGCCCGCCGGCGGCGTCCAGCATCGGCGGCAGCACCCGGGTGGCGAGGTCGTCGACGATCCGCGCGACCGCGGCGACCGCCGTCAGGTCGTCGCCGGCCATCGGGGTGGACCGGCCCAAGCCCCACGTCACGCCGGAGGTGTCGGCCCGGGCCTCTGCGGTCTGGCGGCGCAGGTCGGCGGTGGTGCGGCGGGCCGCGGCGAGGTCACCGGCGCGCAGCGCGTCCTCCAGGGAGCCGACCAGGGTCGCCGCGCGCTGCAGATGCCCGGCGGCGGACCCGGCGACGGTCATCAGCCGCAGCCCGAACCCGGCGACCAGGACCAGCACCACCACGACGGCGAGCACCACCTTGCGCCGCCGGGTGCGCAGCAGCACCCGCAGATGGGACCGGACACCGGTGATCTCAGTCGAGCTGTCGGGCACCTCCGACGACCTCCTTGACCTTCTCTGGCTGGGTGATGACGCGCAGCGCGCGGTAGAAGTCGGTGCGCCGCCGGGCGAGGGTGTCGGCGGCGTAGTTACGGGCCCGGACGAGGTTGCGTGCCGACGCCGCGGCGAGCGCCGCCGGGTCGGCGACCAGGGCCGTGATGGCGTAGGCGAGCGCGACCGGGTCGTCGGGCGGCACCAGGTGCGGCTGGTCGAGCAGCTCCGGGGTGCCGCCGACGGTGGTGCCGACCGCGGGCAGCGCCCTGGCCATCGCCTCGATCAGCGCCCTGGGCAGCCCCTCGGTGCGCGACGGCAGCACGAACAGGTCGGCGTCGTCGAGGAACAGCCGCACGGCCGCGCCGGGCGGGACGGCGCCGGCGAACGCGACCCGCCCGCCGAGGCGCCGCTCCCGCACGAGCCGCTCCAGGTCGGGGCGGCACCGGCCGTCGCCGAGGTGCACGAGGTGTGCCTCCAGGCCGGCCCGCACCAGCATCGGCAGCGCCTCGATCAGCGTGTCGATCCCCTTGTACGGCAGCTCCAGCGACCCCACGGAGACGAGCCGGACCGCGACCTTGGGCGAGCGGGGGGCGCGCGGACCGTCCACGAACGCGGACCCGTCGAGCTGGATGCTGGAGTACGCGGCGGTCACCGCCCCGGGCGCGGCCGGGTAGCGGGCCTGCAGCGCGCGTTCGGTGACATAGGCGACGGCGACGGCACTGCGGCACTGCGCCCGCAGCCGGGCGGTGAACCAGGCACGCAGCAGCGGGCGCAGCGGGTGGCGGATCGCGCCCGGCGCGAACACGTCGTAGGGGTCGCCGACGACCTCCAGGCCGAACGGGCGGCCGCCCTTGCGAAGCGTGCGGTGCAGCAGCGTCCCGATCGGCGACGGCACCCGCAGCAGGACGGCGTCGCCGGGGTCGACGGCGGCGCGGACGGCCGCCCGCACGGCGCGCAGGCGGCGCAGGTACTGCAGCGGCCCCACGTAGTAGGGCACCGGGTGCACGGTGACGTGCTCGCCGTCGACGCGCTGGGCGTCCGGCGGGCGGCCCGCCCGGTCGGCGACCCTGGCCACGATCCGGACGTCGTCGAAGACGGTCAGGTAGCGCTGCCAGAAGTCGTACGCGGCACCGGTGGTGCTCCACACCCGCCCGTCCGGGGTGCGTACGTACCGCTGTTCGCAGCTCACGACGAGACGCATTGCCGCACCGCCCCCGGGTCCCCAGTCGGTGTTCCAGTCGGTGTTTCGGTCGGTGTCGCGGGGATGTCCGCCCGGATGGAGACCAGCCGGAGCGCGCCGTAGAAGAGCAGGCCGTAGACGCAGGTCTTGAGCAGGCTGCCGCTCTCGCCGCGGAAGCCGTACATCCAGGCGACGGTGAAGAGCAGGCTGCCGTAGGCGTAGATCGGTGCGCGGTCGATGCGGTTGATCAGCAGCCGGTGCACGACCGTGAGCCCGGCGAACAGCGCCGGGATGCCCCACAGCCCGAAGTTGAGATAGGCCTCGCCGGTGAGGGAGAAGCCGTAGCCGGAGGCGCTGCCGGGCGCGTACCGGTCGACGAGCCATTGCGCCAGCGCCGGCTGCGCGTGCCCGGGCAGCAGGTTGACCGCCGCGTGCAAGTAGGTGGCGCCGCGCGCGAACGGCTCGACCGACGGCACGTGCGTCATCACCCAGGTGTCGACGAACAGCACCGAGCCCTGGTTGAGCACCTGCGTGGCGTCGGCGGGCCCGTCGCCGCGGAGGCTGAAGATCAGGGTCGCGCCGAGCAGCAGCAGCACGCCGTAGCCGACCGGCCTGGTGAAGGAGCCGCCCCGGGTCAGCTCGCGGTGCAGGATCAGGCTGAACAGCACGAAGACGAAGTCGCGCTCGCCGGTGCTGAGGCAGTAGACGACGTAGACGGCGAAGTTCAGCCGGTACGTGAAGCGCCCGGCGGTGCTGCCGTCGGCCATGTAGTACAGCGCGCAGGCGAACATCTCGACCAGCAGGTAGTCGTAGTGGCCGGGGCCGGCCACGACGATGCGGTCGAGCTTGGTGCCGGCGAGGAAGCTGCTGCCGCCGAGGACCAGGACGGTCGTCGCGTACAGGGCGAGACCGGCGAGGACCACGGGCACCAGCGGGAAGCGGTGCGTCGCGACGGGTGCGGCGATGTCGTCGCGCTGGCGCACCAGCAGACCGGCGACGAGCACCCCGGCGAAGGCGAGCAGCAACCCCAGCGCGGCCCGGCCGATGAGGGCGGTGTTGGTCCCGAAATAGATCGCCCCGCCGAGCAGGTAGCTGACGACGGGTCCGAAGCCGAACAGGAAGAAGTACGCGGCGACGTAGGCGAGCACGTCGCGGACCCCGCCGACGAGCAGCAGCACCGGGATCGCCAGCCCGGCGAGCAGCACCGCGTACCAGGGATCAAAGGTCACGCCGCAGCAGCTCCCACTTCAGGCCGGCGTGGACGGCGGCGGCCGCGACGGTGGCCCACGCCGCGCCGCTGATGCCGTAACGGGGCACGAGCACCAGCGCGGCGAGGACGGCGGCGGCGCAGACCGCGGCGTTGACGGCGAGCTGCCCGGTGAAGCGGCGCACCGCGGACAGGGCCGCGTCGAGCACGAAGCAGGTCGCGGCGACGGCGGTGGCGACGGTGAGCACGGTGAGGGTGCCGGCGTCCTCCGCGTAGGACTCGCCGTAGACGGTCCGCAGCACCTTCGCGCCGAACAGCTCCGCCGCCCAGACGGCGAGCACGCCGGCGACGGCGATCCCGGCGAGCGCCTGCCGGACGAGTGCGGCGAAGCGGTCCTTGGCGCCGGACGCCCGCAGCTCGACCAGGCGGGGCAGGAGCGTCTGCGCGACCGCGGAGACGAGCACGTTGCCGGTGAGCACGAGGTACCCGGCGGCGGCGAACGCGCCGAGGGCGGCGGCGCCGAGCCGGTCCTGCAGCGCGTAACGGGGCACGTTCGCGGTGAGCGAGGTGATCGCCGAGGCGAGGCCGAGCGGCAGCGCCGTCCACACCAGCGCGCCGGGTCCGGGCGGGCTGAAGCGGTGCGTGTGCCGCTTGCGCGGGCCGGTCTTCGCGGTCGCGTCCAGCACCCGGGAGGCGAGCGGCGCGCAGAAGCCGAGCCACGCGATCAGCGAGCCCATCGCGGAGCCGGCGGCCGCCCAGGCGACGCTGCCGGTCGCGGACAGCAGCACGCCGGTGAGCGCGATGGTGAGAGCGCCGTTGGCGAGCTGGGCGATCGCGATGCCCCGCTGGTCGTGGTGGCGCTGGAGCAGGCCGAGGTAGATGTCGCCGACGCCGTCGAACGCCTTGGCCAGGCCGACGAGGACGACGACCGCGGCGGGCAGGTCGAAGACCCACACGGCGACGCAGACCGAGGCGGTGGCGGCGGCCATCCCGGCGAGCCGCACCCGCAGGTAGCGGCGGAACGGGTGCTCGTGGAACGTGTCGGTGACCAGGACGGTGCGCAGCGACAGGTTCGCCAGCAGCACCAGCGGGGCGCCGACGGCCAGGCCCAGGGCATAGTCGCCGACCATCGCCTCGGTGCCGAGCCGGGCCACGACGACGAGGACCAGCCACTGGCACAGCGCGTAGCCGGCGTTGCCGGCCACACCCCAGCCCACGTTGCCGGCGAACGAAGGTCGGCGCCGCGGTGCGGCGTGCCGGACGGGCGCCTTCGCCGATCGCAACTGCGTCATCTTCGGCCGTCCCTGCCGAAGGCGTCCCGCTTAAGGCCGTCCTGCTTAAGGCCGTCCCGGTCGAGGCCGTGCCGGTCGAAGGCGTCCCGGTCGAGGGCGACCAGCTCCAGCACGTCGGCGACCGCGGCGGCGGCCGGCCCTTCGGCGAAGCGGGTGACGATCAGCTCCCGGCTCAGCGCCCCGCGGTGGCGCAGCGTGCCGGCGAGGAACTCCGCGTGCGCCTCGTGCAGGGCCGCGACGAGCGCGTCGACGTCGTCGCGGGGCACCAGCCAGCCCGACGAGGGATCGACGGTCTCGGGCAGCGCGCCGGCGTCGGAGACGATGCTCGGCACGCCCATCGCGCCGGCCTCGCGGGCGGCGCCGTGGTTCTCCGACAGGGACGGGCTGACGCTGACGTCGGCGGCTGCGTAGCAGTCGCGGACGTCGAGCACCGAGTCCTGCCAGTCGACGCCCGGGTCGCCTGCGACGCCGAAGCGGGTCATCAGCTGCCGCTTGTAGGTCTCCCCGTCGGCGTTGAACCCGCCGCCGAGCAGGATCAGCCGGGAGTCGGGGACGTCGCGGCGGAAGCGGCGCCACGCGGTGAGCAGGATGTCGTGGCCCTTGATGCCCCGGCCGCGGTGGGTGAGCCGCTTCGGCGGGTACACGTAGGCGACCATGCAGGCGGTGAACGTGCCGTCGCCGACGCCGAACGCGTCCCGGCATGCGGCGCGGTAGGCGGGCGACGGCGGCGAGAAGTAGTCGCAGTCGGTGCCGTAAGGGATCGGGGCGACCCGCGCGGCGGGCATGCCGATGCCGCGGTAGAGCGCCGCGGTGTGGTCGCTGCCGCTGATGACGACCTCGTCGCGGCGGCACAGGACCCGCTCCACCGTCCGGATCAGCGGCGACTCCAGGAACAGCGGACCGGGGACCATGTGGACGCGCCGGGCGGGCAGGCCGAGGCTCGCGATCCGGACGGCGAGCGCGGAGGCGTAGAGGTGGTAGTGCAGCACGTCCGGGGCGAGCGCGCGGAGCTGCTCGCGCAGGCCGAGCAGCCCGGTCAGGGTGGCCGGCGTCGGGCGGAAGCGGAAGTCGAAGGCGGACTGCACGACGTCGATCCCCCGGTCGTGCAGGGCCTTGCGCAGCTGCCCCTCGCTGCCGGGTGGCAGCACGGCGACGACCTCGTGGCCGCGGTCGCGCAGCTCGTCGAGCTGCGACAGGGTCCACCGGCCGCCGTCGTCCGTCTTGATGATCATCGCGACCTTCACCGGGCCGGCACCCCCTTCACGGTCGTCTTCGGCTCGACGTCGCGGGTGACGCACGCCCCCGCGCCGACGGTGACGCCCTCGCCGACGTGCAGCCCCTGCAGCACGCAGGCGGTCGTGCCGATCAGCACCTCGGGGCCGATCCGGCAGTCTCCGGAGATCGCGGCGAGGGGGTTGACCTGCACGAAGTCGGACAGTTCGGTGTCGTGGCCGACGGTGCAGTTCTGGTTCAGGTGTACGTGCCGCCCGATGCGGACGTTCGTGGTGACGCGGGCGCCGGCGAACGCGACGAACCCCTCACCGACGCACGCGTCCGGTCCGATCGTCGCGGCCGGGTGGATCAGGGTCGCCGCCGCGAGGCCGTGCAGCCGCAGCTGCTCGTCGAGACGGGCCCGGATCCTCGGGTCGCCGATGCCGATCACGTAGCCGATCGAGGGCCGCTCGTCGCCGAGGCGGGTGGTCGGCCCGAGGAACGGCACGCCGAGCGCGGACACCCGGTCGAGGTTGCGCTGGCTGGGGCTGTCGTCGACGAAGCCGCGCACGGGCAGGCCGGCGGCCCGCGCGATGGTCAGCACCTCGCGACCGTGCCCGCCGATACCGACGATGACCAGTCCGTTCTTCATGCCCGCCACCCGTCCTCGACCGCGGCGGAGGCAGCGGGACCGGCGACCGCGGGGCCGGCAGCTGAGGGGCCGGCAGCGGCGGCGGCGCGCAGTTCGTGGTTGGTCGCGGAGCCGGTCGCGGTGACACCGTCGCGGCGCACGACCGTGCGGACCGTCTCGACGAGGATCCGCAGGTCCATCCGCAGCGTCCGGTGCCGCACGTAGTGCAGGTCGTGGGCGAACTTCTGCTCCCACGTGAGGTTGTTGCGGCCGAGGACCTGGGCCAGGCCGGTGATCCCGGGCCGCACGTCGTGCCGGTGCGCCTCCCGCTCGGTGTACCGGTCGAGGTACGCGGTCGGCAGCGGCCGCGGCCCGATCAGGCTCATGTCGCCGCGCAGGACGTTCCACAGCGCGGGCAGCTCGTCGAGGCTGGTCGAGCGCAGGAAGCGGCCGGCCGCGGTGAGGCGGTCCGCGTCGCTGCCCGGGTCGAAGCCGCTCGTCGCCGCGGGGCGCATGGTGCGGAACTTGACGAACGTGAAGGGTTCGCCGTGCCGGCCGGTCCGCTCCTGGCGGAACAGCACCGGCGTGCCCATCGTGACGCCGACGAAGACGGCGGTGGCCGCCATGACCGGGGCGAGGGCGGCCGCGGCGACCGCCGCGCCGGCGATGTCGAGGACGCGGTTCACAGGAACTCGCTGATCGCGTCGAAGATGCGCTGCTGCGCGGCGTCCTGCAGCTGCGAGCCGCTGGGCAGGGCCAGGCCGGTGGCGAAGAGCCGGTCGGCGGCGCCCGTCAGCCAGCTGCGGGCATCGCGGTACACCGGCTGCTGATGCATCGGTTTCCACACCGGGCGGCTCTCGATGTCGGCCTTGGCGAGGTGCGCGCCGAGGTCTGCGGCGCGCCAGCCGGACTCGCGCTCGTCGACGGCGATGACGGTGAGCCAGCAGTTGGAGCCGTGCCACGAGTCCGGGTCGGACTCGCCGACGATCCGCACGCCGGGCACGCCCGCGAAGGCCTTGGCGTAGCGCTCCCGCAGCTGCCGCCGCCGGGCGATCATGCCGTCGAGACGGGACAGCTGCCCGCGGCCGACCGCGGCGAGCAGGTTGCTGAGCCGGTAGTTGTAGCCGATGTCGGTGTGCTCGTAGTGCGCCACGGGCTGCCGGGCCTGGGTGGCGAGGTAGCGGCAGCGGTCGGCGAACGCCTGGTCGTCGGTGACGAGCATCCCGCCGCCCGACGTGGTGATGATCTTGTTGCCGTTGAACGACAGGGCCGCGGCCCGCCCGAACGATCCCGCCGGGCGCCCGTCCCGGGTCGCACCGAGGGCCTCCGCCGCGTCCTCCAGCAGTGGTACGTCCAGCGCCTCGAGCGCCTGGTTGTCGGCGCAGGCGCCGAAGAGGTCCACCGGGACGACCGCGCCGACGTGCCTGCCCTCGCGGCGCAGGTCGGCGACCGCCCGCTCGACGAGGGCGACGTCGACGTTGCCGGTGTCCGGCTCGCTGTCGACGAAGACGGGCTCGGCGCCGGTGTAGACGACGGCGTTGGCGGTGGCCGCGAACGTCAGCGTCGGCACGACGACCGCGTCGCCGGGCCCGACACCCATCGCGAGCAGGGCCAGGTGCAGCGCGGCGGTGCCGGAGCCGACCCCGACGGCGTGCGCGGTGCCGCACCGCCGGGCGATCTCCGCCTCGAACGCGTCAAGATCCGGGCCGACGGGCGCCACCCAACCGGAACGTAACGCGTTGACGAGGTAGCGCTCCTCTGTGCCCGACATATCGGGCGCCGAAAGGAAGATGCGAGTAGTCATCGGGGGCTTTCCATGCTGTTCGTCTGTCGGGCCAACCTGTGCCGCTCGGCCATGGCCGAGCGGCTGGCCCAGGCCGGTGGCCTGGACGCCGCGAGTGCGGGCACCCACGCGGTGCCGGACCTGGACATGCCGGCGTTCGCGAAGGACGTGCTGGTGGAGCGGGGCGCGGACCCGGCGGGGTTCGCCAGCCGGCGCGTCGACGCCGCGCTGCTGGCCGGCGCCGACCTGGTGCTGACCGCGACCCGGGCGGAGCGGGCGCACTGCGTGACCCTCGCCCCGGCCGCGACGGCGCGGACGTTCACGCTGCGGCAGTTCGGCCGGTACCTGCAGCAGCTGCCGCCGGGGCCGACGACGCTGCGGGACATCGCCCGGGTGCGGGGGCGGCTGCAGGCGGGCGCACCGCTCGACGACGACCTGCCCGACCCGTTCGGTGCTCCGATCGGCGAGTTCCGTGTCTGCGCCGCGACGATTGCGGACATCCTCACCCTCCTGGCCGACCGGCCGCGTCGAGATCCCGCCTGATCGGGGCGGCTCGCGCCGTGAGCATCGGCGCGCCGGTCCGGGTGCCGTAGTAGGCGTAGGAGTAGCCGTCGTCGCCGCCGGCCTTGGCGCCGTTGAGCACGCAGCCGAAGAGCCGGGCGGAGACCGCGTCGATCGCTATGACGGCGGAGCGCACCTGGGTGGTGGTGGTCTTGCCGGCCCGGGTGACGAGCACGGCGCCGTCGGCGCGGCTGGCCACGACCGCGGCGTCGGTGACGACGAGCAGCGGCGAGGTGTCCACGACGACGTAGTCGAAGTCCTCGCCGGCGGCGGCGAGCAGCCGGGCCATCTGCTGCGAGCCGAGCAGCTCGCTCGGGTTGGGCGGGATCGAGCCGCTGGCCAGGACCCACATGTCGCGGTCGCCCCACGGCTGCACGGCGGTGTCCAGGTCGACCTGGCCGACGAGCACGTTGGTGAGGCCGACCGCACCTTCGAGGTCGAGGTATTCGGCGAGCTTCGGGCGGCGCACGTCGGCGTCGATCAGCAGGACCCGGTGCCCGTTCTCGGCCAGGACGATCGCGAGGTTGCAGGCGATCGTCGACTTGCCCTCGTCGGGCAGCGCGCTGGTGACGACGATGCAGCGGGCCCGCCGGTCGGGGTCGACGAACTGCAGGTTGGTGCGCAGGTGCCGCATCGCCTCGCCGCGCGGTGACCAGGACGCGTCCTCCAGCAGCAGCGGCTCCTGCCGGGCCCTGGGGTCCATTGGCACGGTGGCGAGGACGGCCTTGCCGCCGGCCTGCCGCAGGGCGGTCGCGGAGCGGACGCTGCTGTCCAGGATCTCCCGCAGCACGGCACCCGCGGCACCGACGAGCAGGCCCATGACCAGCGCGACGGCGAAGTTGCGGGCCGGCTGCGGCGAGACGGGGTCGGTGCCGACGCGGGGGCCGGTGACCACGTCGACGCGCACGGTCGGGCTGTCGCCACCCGGTGGGGTCTCCAGCACCGCGACGAGCGCGGCGAACTTCGACGCGACGGCCTGGGCGATGCGCAGAGCGCGGTCGCTGCGGGTGTCCAGCACGGTGATGTCCAGCAGGACGGTGTCGGGCACGGTCCGGGCACTGATGCGCTCCTTGACCCCGTCGGCGTCGAGGCCGACCGCGGGGTCCGCGGCCACGGCGCGCGCGAGGCGGTCGCTGCCGACGAGGTTGACGTAGGACCTGGCGCGCTGCTGTGAGAACAGGCCGCCCTGGTAAGCGTCGGTCACGCCGCTGCTCGGGGTGCTCACGAAGAACGTGACCGAGGCCGCGTACATCGGCGCGGTGCGCGCGGTGACGAAGACCGCCGCGACCAGGGCCAGGCAGGCGGTCGTGGCCACCAGCCACCAGCGTTTCCGGACCGCGCCGACATAGTCGCGCAGCTCCATACGCCATGACCTCCCGTGTTTGCTTCTGTACGAAGAGTGACAGGATGTCATAGCGGAAGAGGTGAAACGGTCTAATTTCCCCGATCCGGTTTTACCGGGATCTCATACCGCAAATCGTGAACAATGGTCGCAGTCGAAGGGGGAACCGATGGACGACCACAGGCCTTCAGGGCCCGCGGACTGGCCCGCCGACCTCTGCGCCTGGGCCGGCGGCCTGGCCCTGGCGATCACCATCGCGCCCACCCGGCCGTCGCTGTTCGCCGTCGGCGCCGCGATCGTGCTCGCCGCCGGGGCGCACACGGCGATCGCCTGGCCGGTCCACCTGTACCGGCGCCGGTACGGCCGCGGGACCCTGCCGGAGCTGCGGGCGCTCGCGTTCACCGTCGCCGCGACCGGCCTGCTGCTGTGGGCGGCCGGCCCGTCGCTCTGGACGGCCGGCTCGACCACCACCGGCGCGACCCCAGGCGGCTCCGCGGCCCCGGTCGCGGTGGTCGGCGCGATGACCGCGCTGCTCGCGATGGTCACCGGACGGGCGGGCGGGCGGCTGCGCCGCGAGCGTCGCCTGCGGGTCGCCCCCACCCCCGAGGCCGTGCCGGTCGTCGTCTTCGGCGCGGGCGCCGCCGGTCACCGGCTGCTGCGCTCGATGGCGCACGACCCGCACTGCCGCTACCGGCCGGTCGGCATCGTCGACGACGACCCGGACAAGCGCAACCTGCGCATCGAGGGGGTCGCCGTGCTCGGCGGGCGGGCCTCGCTGCGCTCGGCGATCGTGCGCACCGGCGCCCAGGTCGTCATCTTCGCGATCCGGGCGGATGACGGCGCGCTGCTGCGCGAGGTCCGCGCGACGACCACCGCGGCGGGCCGGGACCTCAAGATCCTGCCGTCGATCAGCGAGAGCCTGCAAATGAGCGCAGGAGGGTCGATCGGGGTCGCCGAGGTCCGCGACGTGCAGCTGTCGGACCTGCTCGGCCGCCGCCAGATCGACACCGACCTGGCCGCGATCGGCGACTACCTGACCGGCCGCCGGGTCCTCGTCACCGGCGCCGGCGGCTCGATCGGCTCCGAGCTGTGCCGGCAGCTGCACCGGTTCGGCCCCGCCGAGCTGATGATGCTCGACCGCGACGAGTCGGCCCTGCACGCGGTGCAGCTGTCGATCCACGGCCGGGCGCTGCTGGACAGCCCCGAGCTGATCCTCGCCGACCTGCGCGACGCGGAGTCGATCGCCGCGATCTTCGCCGAGCGCCGCCCGGAGGTGGTGTTCCACGCCGCCGCGCTCAAGCACCTCACACTGCTGGAGCGGCACCCGGCCGAGGCGGTGCAGACCAACGTCCTCGGCACGCTCAACGTTCTGACGGCGGCCTCGGCGGCCGGCGTCGAGCGCTTCGTCAACATCTCCACCGACAAGGCCGCGAACCCGTGCAGCGTCCTGGGCTACTCGAAGCGGATCACCGAGCGGCTCACCGCGCACCGGTCGTCCGTCGCGGCGGGCACGTTCCTCAACGTCCGCTTCGGCAACGTGCTCGGCAGCCGCGGCTCCGTGGTCACCGCCTTCCAGGCGCAGATCGCGGCCGGCGGGCCGGTGACCGTCACCGACCCGGACGTCACCCGCTTCATGATGACCGTCCAGGAAGCGGTGCAGCTGGTCATCCAGGCGGCGGCCCTGGGCGCCGGCGGCGAGGCGCTCGTGCTCGACATGGGCACCCCCGTGCGGATCGACGACCTGGCGCACCAGCTCGCCGCGCAGTCCGAGCGGCCCGTGGACTTCGTCTACACCGGTCTACGGCACGGCGAGAAGCTGCACGAGGAGCTCTTCGGCGACGGCGAGATCGACCTCCGGCCGTTGCACCCGCTGATCTCGCACGTGTCGGTGCCGCCGCTGGATCCGGCACTCGCCCTCGCCCTGGACCTCCGGTCGTCCCCGGCGGCGCTGGTCGGGCAGCTCACGGACCTGTGCCTGGTGCCCGCTCTGGTGCCGCCTACAGAGGCGCCGAGGCTATCTGCCGCTCGTACCAGCTGACGGTCTCGGCCAGGCCCTCGTCCAGCGGGACGGGGCCGTGGCCGGGGAACAGCTCCCGCAGCCGGGACGACTCCGCCTGCGAGTCGCGCACGTCGCCGGGGCGGGCCGGGTCGAAGACCACCTCGACCGGCCGGTCGACCAGCACCCGGATCTTGTCGATCAGGTCGACCAGCGACGTGCGGGTGCCGAACGCCAGGTTGACCGGCGTCGGGCTGGTGACCCGGCGGACCGCCGCGTCGGTGAGCAGCCGCGCGACCGACCCGACGAAGGTGAAGTCCCGCGTCTGCCGGCCGTCGCCGTGCACGTGCACCGGCTGCCCCCGCAGCGCCGCGTCGGCGAACGTGGGGATGACGGCCGCATACGCGTGGCCGACGGACTGCAGCGGCCCGTACACGTTGAAGAACCGCAATGCGAGCACCGGCAGCCCATAGGTGGCGCCATATGCGAGCACCGACGACTCGGCCGCGAGCTTGCTCGCCGCATACGGGCTCTGCGGGCGGGTCGGCAGCTCCTCGTGCTTCGGCAGGACCTTCGTCGGCCCGTACACCGACGACGACGACGCCGTGATGATGGGTGTGCCACCGCGGCGGCAGGCCTCCAGCACGTGCATCGTGCCGGTGGCGTTGACCAGGTGGCTGCGCAGCGGGTCGGCGACGGACCGCGGCACCGACGGCCGCGCGGCCAGGTGGATCACGACGTCGGCCCCTTCGACCGCGTCGTCGATCGCCGGGCGGTCCAGGATGCTGCCGGTGACCAGCGTCGCGCCGACGCCGTCGAGGTTGCCCTCACTGCCGGTGCTCAGGTCGTCGAACGCGACGACCTCATCGACGGCAGGGTGGGTGACCAGCTCCCGGCACAGGTTTCCCCCGATGAACCCCGCGCCGCCGGTGACCAGAACTCTCATCGAACGGTGCAACGCCGACGATGGGCGACAGGTGACGCCACGCACGAGGTCGCCGGTTTTTCCGAGCGGGTCTGCCCTTTCGGACTGTGCGAAGCTGGCCCGTATGGCCGACGTCGAGGAAGAGCTCACCGGCGGCGGGGTCAACCGGGTCGTCCGGGTCGGGGCGACGGTCCGGCGCCCGCCGGGTGCCTGGAGCCCGCGGATCCACCAGCTCTTCGATCACCTGCAGACCCGCGGCTTCACCGGGGCGCCCCGCTCGTTCGGCACCGACCCCCTGGGCCGCGACGTCTTCAGCTTCCTTCCGGGTGAGGTCGGCCACGATCCGTGGGCTCCGGCGGTGGCCGGCGACGCCGCCCTGACCAGCGCCGGGCGGTTGCTGCGGGCGTATCACGACGCGACCGCCGACGTGGCGGCGAGCTGGCGCGACGGCTGGCAGCAACCGGCGCTGGACCCGGTCGAGGTCATCTGCCACAACGACGTCGCGCCGTACAACTGCGTCTACGACGGCTCGGCGGCGGTCGGCCTGATCGACTTCGACGTGGCGGCGCCGGGCCCGCGCTCCTGGGACCTGGCGTACGCGGTCTACCGGTTCGTCCCGCTCGGCTCCGCCGCCGGGCCGCGCACCCCGGAACGCCTCGGGCTGTTCTTCGACGCCTACGGCGCCGACGCCGCGCTGCGCGAGGCCGCCCTCGCCTCGGTGGCACCCCGCCTGCGCGACCTGGCCGAATACATGCGAGCCGCCGCGGACGCGGGCGACGAGGCCTTCGCCGCCCACATCGCCCGCGGCGACCTCGAGCACTACCTGCGCGACATCACCCTGCTCAGCTGAGATCCCGCAGCCTCGGCAGGATCTCCTTGGCCAGGCCGTCGGCGAACTCGACGGGGTGCCGGTCGGGGATGGTCATGATCTCGGTGGCGCCGAGCCGCCCGTACGCCTCGACGTCGCGCAGCCAGGCGTCCGGGTCGGCCAGAGGTGGGCGGTTGACCAGCACGGTCTTGATCAGCGAGTCGTAGTCGCGGCCCTCGGTGTCGCAGTGGCCGCGCAGGACGTCGAACTTCGCGGCGACCTCGTCAGGTGAGTCGCCGAAGACGTTGCAGGCGTCGGCGTACCTCGCGACCAGCCGCAGCGTCTTCTTCTCGCCACCGCCGCCGATCATGATCATGGGACGGTCCCGGCCCAGCGGCTGCGGGGAGTTGAGCGTCTCCGTCAGCTGGTAGTGGGTGCCCTGGTAGGGGCCGTTGTCGTCACTCCACATCTGCAGGCAGATCCGCAGCGTCTCCTCGAGCCGCTCGAACCGCTCCGCGACCGGCACGACGGGGACGCCCAGGCCGCGCTGCTCGCGCTCGTACCACGAGGCGCCGATGCCGAGGCGGGCGCGACCCGCGGACAGCACGTCCAGGGTGGTGACGATCTTCGCGAGGAGCCCCGGGTGGCGGTACATCACCCCGGTCACCAGCAGGCCGAGCGTCATCTTCTCCGTGAGCGCCGCGAGATAGCCCAGGGTGGTGTAGCCCTCCAGCATCGGCTCCTCGGCCGAGGCCAAGGCCTCCATCTGGAAGTAGTGGTCCATGACGGTGAAGGACGCCACGCCGGACTGCTCGGCGATGAGGGCGGTCTCCTTCAGCGTCGGTGCGATCGCCGCCGGATCGGCCGGCGTCGAGTAGTTCCAATAGTGCAGACCCAGCTTCATGGATCCATCATGACCCGGTCTCAGCGCACGGCCTGCTCGATGAGGCGGACCGTGGGCTCGCGATAGACGGCGAAGCCGCCCTTGTCACCCTGTTTCACCTGATACATCGCCATGTCGGCGTCGCGGAGGAGCTGGTTGCCGTCGCGGCCGCCGCCGCTGATGGCGACGCCGACGCTGGCGCCGACCCGGACCTCGGTGCCGGCGATCTCGAACGGCTCGCCGACGGTGGCGACGATGCGCTCGGCCACCCGCACCGCGACGCCGGCGTCGCCGCCGGAGATGACGATCGCGAACTCGTCGCCGCCGAGGCGGACCACGGTGTCTTCGCCGCGGACCGCGGCCAGCAGCCGGCTGGACACGCCGACCAGGAGGTCGTCGCCGGCGGCGTGGCCGAGCTGGTCGTTGACGGGCTTGAAGTTGTCCAGGTCGACCAGCAGCAGCGCCCGGTCGGCGCTGTCGGCGGCGGCGCCGCCCTCCAGCAGCTCGGTGAGCAGGCGCCGGTTGGGCAGCCCGGTCAGCGGGTCGTGCGAGGCCTGGTGCCGGATCAGCGCCTCGTGCTCGGCGAGGGTGTCCAGCGCGATCTGCTGCTGCTCCAGCATCTCCTCGTTGGCCTTGGTGGTGAGACGGTGCTCGCGCTCGAAGCGGTAGAGCAGCACGCCGATCGAGACGAGGGCGAGGGCCATGGCGACGGCGAGCGACAGGTCGGCGATCGTGTTGGCCAGCTCCGCGGCGTCGGCCTCCTGCTGCTCGAGGCTGCGCAGCTGGGTGTTGAGCCGGCCGAACTGCGGCTCGGTCTGCCGCTTCTCCAGCGCCCGCGCCTCCTTGATCTTGCCGACGCCGAGCATGCCGAGCTCGGTGTCCAGCACGGCGTGGTACGCGTTGACGCTGGCCTCCAGGCCTTCGACGGTCTTGGGGTCGAGGTCGCCGAGCGCGTCGATCAGGGCGCGCTCGCGGCTGCGGATCGCGCCGAGCTCGCGGGCGACCGTCACCGGCGTGTTGCGGTCGGCGACGGTCTTCCACTGCAGCGAGCTCTCCTCGTGCAGCAGCATGTTGAGCTCGCTCAGGTGCGACCGGGTGGCCTCGTGCGCCTGGCTGCGGCCGTGCAGGTACACATTGGCGAAGGTCACGCCGCCGAGCAGCACGATCGCGAGTGCCAGCACCCGCGGCCATCGCCACTTGACCTTCCCGACCTGTCGCATGGCACTGAGATCGGCACGCGCGGGCCGAGTTTCGGGTTTTGCGCTGGGGATTTGCTCTCAGCACGCGGGCGCTCGGGACGATTGGCCTGATGACTACAGGGGGTGCCCAGTGCAACGCAGCCTGAGCCGTCGCCGGCTGATCATGACCGCGGCCGCCGCCGCGGCGACGCTCCTGCCGGCCGCCGCGTGCGCCGGGAAGGGCGACGGGAAGTCCGGAGGCGTGGGGTACGCCGCCGACCAGCCGCCCGTCACGATCGACTTCTGGTACATGCCGTACGGCGGACCGGTGCAGGACCAGGCGGTCATCACCGAGACCGAGGAGTTCCACAAGGCGCACCCGAACATCACGGTCAACGCGGTCCGGGTGCCGTGGGACGAGGCGCTGACCCGGCTCAGCACCGCGTCGACCAGCGGCGAGGGCCCGGACGTGACGGTGCTCGGCACCACCTGGGTGGCCGGGTTCAGCTCGATCGGCGCGCTGCGGCCCTACAGCATCGAGGAGATCGCGGCGGTCGGCGGCGAGGCCGCGTTCGCCAAGGCGAGCTGGAGCTCCAGCCACCTGATCACCTCCGAGGAGATCACCGCGCTGCCGTGGCTGATCGACATCCGGGCGCTGTTCTACCGCACCGACGTGCTGAAGAACGTCGGCCTGGACCCGAAGGAGGCGTTCGCGACCTGGGACTCGTTCGAGGCCACCCTGCGGAAGATCAAGGCGGCGGACCTCGGGATCGCGCCGCTCGCCATCGGCCTGCAGAACAACTTCGGCATCATCCACAACGTGGCCCCGTTCATCTGGGGCGCCGGCGGCGACCTGATCAAGGAAGACGGCACGAAGTCGATGCTCGCCGAGCCCGCCGCGGTCGACGGCGTCACCTACTACCAGCGGCTCATCGGCCTGTACGACGACCCGAAGGCGATGGCCCTGTCCTCCAGCGACGTGCCGCGGGCGTTCGCCGAGGGTACCGGCGCGATCACCATCGACAACTCGCAGTCGGTCGCCGAGTTCGCCTCCGACACCTCCCGGGCCGGGCTGAAGGCGGGCTGGGCGACGGCGCCGATGCCGGCCGGCAAGGCGGGCAGGTTCGGTTTCCTGGGCGGCTCCAACCTGGGCATTCTCAAGGAGGCCAAGCATCCCGAGGCGGCGTTCGAGTTCGTCCGGTACCTGACGGGCAAGGCGAGCCAGCAGCGCTACAGCGTCAACTCCGGGCTGTGGCCGGCCCGCACCGAGGCGATCGAGGGCACGAAACTCGCCACCGAGCCGGAGTACGCCGCGTTCCGCGAGATGATCCCGCACGGCAAGATGTACCCCTCGGTCTCCGCCTGGATCATCGTCGAGTCGGTGATCGCGAAGGACCTCGTCGACCTGTGGAGCGCCCCGGGCGCCCTCGACCGCAGCCAGGTCCAGGCCATCATGACCACCACGACGACCGACATCGACGAGGCGCTGCAGGACCCGACGAACACGGGCATCACGCCCGACTGAAGACGTCACTGTGTACAGATGTACACATCATGTGTACGGTTGTACACATGACCGGGAAGACCATGCGCGAGCGGATGCTGGCCGGCGAGCTGTACATCGCAGACGACCCGCAACTGGCCGCCGACGACGCCCGCGCGCAGTCGCTCACCCATCGGTTCAACACGATGGACCCCACCGACCAGGCCGGTCGGCGGGAGGTGCTGACGTCGCTGCTCGGCCGCTACGGCGAGGGCGCCTACATCCGGCCGCCGCTGCGGTGCGACTACGGGTATCAGACGAGCTTCGGCGCCCGGGCGTTCGCCAACTGGGGCCTCGTGTGCAACGACGTCGCCACCATCACGGTCGGCGACGACGTGCAGATCGGCCCCGGCGTGCAGCTGCTGACGTCCACCCACCCGCTGGAGCCGGGGCCGCGGCGGGACAAGTGGGAGGCGGCGAAGCCGATCGTCATCGGCGACAACGTCTGGCTCGGCGGCGGCGTCATCGTCTGCCCCGGGGTCACGATCGGCGCCGACACGGTCGTCGGGGCCGGGTCGGTCGTGGTCCGCGACCTGCCCTCGGGCGTGCTCGCGGTCGGCAACCCGGCCCGGATCGTCCGGGCACTTTGAGATGGCCACCGGGACCCGGCGCCACGACCCCAACCGCAAGGACCGCATCGTCGACGCGGCCATCTCGGTCATCGCCGAGCACGGCGTCGCGGGCACCACACACCGGCTCATCGCGACGGCCGCCGACGTGCCGCTCGGCTCGCTGACGTACCACTTCAGCGGCCTCGACGACCTGCGCGCCCAGGCGTTCCAGCGGCACGCCGAGCGCATGTCGGCGGCCTACGAGTCGCATTTCCTGGACGTGCACACGCATGACGCGCTGATCGAGGCGCTCACCGACCTGATCCACGGCGACGCCGGCGCGGACACCGCCGACTGGGCCGTCGCCTATGAGCTGTACCTGGCCGCGCTGCGCGACCCCTCGCTGCGCACCATCACCGAGACCTGGATGCGCACCAGCCGCGCCGTGCTCGAACGCTTCGTCGACCCGACCACCGCACGGGGCGTCGACGCCCTGATCGAGGGCCTGGTCATGCACAAGACACTGTCAACGGCACCCGTATCACGCTCCGACATCCGCGTGATCGTGGCCCGCACCCTCGGAGACCCTCGATGACCCTGACCGCCGGGCCGGCGTCCACCACCTCGCTGCGCGCCGCGACCCGCGCCGTCTACGCCGCCTTCATCTGGTCCGGTTTCGCCATGGCGAGCTGGGCGACGCGCATCCCGCAGATCCGCGACGACCTGCGCCTCGGGCCTTCCCAGCTCGGACTGGTCCTCGTCGCCATCGCCGCCGGCTCGATCGTCTCGCTCGTGCTGTCGGGCCAGATCGTCGCGCGTCTCGGCTCGCGGGCCACCGTTGCCACGATGGCCGTGCTGCTCACCGTCGGTCTGGTGGTCGTCGCCACCGGGTATCACCTCGGCGTGCCGCCGGTCGTGCTCGGCCTCTTCGCGTTCGGCTTCGCCAACGGCGCCTGGGACGTCGCGATGAACGTGCAGGGCGCGCTGGTCGAACGCCACCTCGAACGGGCGATCATGCCGCGCTTCCATGCCGGATACAGCGTCGGCACCGTCGCGGGCGCCCTGATCGGCACGGCAATGGTCGCGTTGAAGGTCCCCGTCACCTTGCACCTGTCCGCGGTCGCGCTGCTGGCCGGCGCCAGCACGTTCTTCATGGTCCGGACGTTCCTGCCCGACGAGGCTCCCGCCTCGGCTTCGTCCGCCCCCTCCTCCGGCGGCATCCTGCGATTCTGGACCGAGCCGCGGACCCTGCTCGTCGGCGTGTTCGTGCTGGCCTTCGCCTTCACCGAGGGCGCGGGCATCGACTGGATCTCCGTCGCCGTCATCGACGGGTATCACACGCCCGCCGCGGTCGGCACGCTCGCCTTCACCGTGTTCCTGACGGCGATGACCGCCGGCCGGTGGTTCGGTCCCGCGCTGCTCGACCGGTACGGCCGCGTCCCGGTCGTGCGCACCCTGGCCGTCATCGCCCTGGCCGGCCTGGCGCTGTTCATCTTCGGCCCCAACACCGCCGTCGCCTACGCCGGCGCGCTCCTCTGGGGCACCGGCGCCTCCCTGGGCTTCCCCGTCGCGATGAGCGCCGCCTCCGACGACCCGGCCAAGGCAGCGGGGCGGGTCAGCGTGGTCGCGTCGATCGGCTACTGCGCCTTCCTGGGCGGCCCGCCGCTCATCGGCCTGCTCGGCGACCACATGTCGGTCCTCCGTGCGCTCATCGTGATCCCTGGCCTGCTGACCGTCGCCTTCCTGCTGGCCGGCGTCCTCCGCCCGCTTCCGGCGCCCGCATCGCCGGATCTCGTCGACGGTCGATGAGGTGTGCGTGTTTGACGGTCCCTGGGATCGGGCATCCCTGAATCAGCGGCAGATAGACGCCGTTACTTCGGGAAACAAGGAGGAACAGTGACCGTCACCGGAATCATCACTGCGCTGATCGTCGGTCTGATCGTGGGCGCGCTCGGCAGGCTGGTGGTCCCCGGCCGCCAGAACATTCCGATCTGGCTGACGATGGTCATCGGCGTGGTTGCCGCCCTGATCGGCACCTTCATCGCCAATGCCGTCGGCATCGCGACCGACACCCCCGGCGTCGACTGGGGCGAGCTCCTGGTCCAGGTGATCGTGGCCGCCATCGGTGTCGCGCTGGTCGCCGGCTTCGCAGGACGCGGCCGTCGGGCCCTCTAAGCCCCCGACCCGAACCCCAGGAAGACCCCCGGCCCACTTGGGTCCGGGGGTCTTCCCGTTTATCCACAGGCCCTGAGCAGGAACTTCCTCTTCGTACACACGTGCTATCCACAGGCTGTGGATGGAACGTGTGTACGAAGGTGCTGTCTAGGCTTCGACGGGTTTGCGGAAGCGGTGGATCGAGAGGGCGAGCGCGATCGGGGCCAGGGTCAGCAGCGGCATGATGTAGCGGATGTCGATCGCGGAGAGGGCGAGGGACATCATCACCAGGGCGACGGAGATCGTGGCCAGGAAGACGGCGTCGAGGTTCTCGTAGCCGCGCTGCTTGCGGGGGCGGCGGAGGGCTGCGGCGAGGATGAACAGCAGCATGAAGACGAACAGGAAGCCGGGGGTGGTGAAGACCGTGCCGTAGGCGTGCATGGTCTTGTTCTGCCAGTTGGCGGGTTCGCCGGCGACGGCCTCGGCGCCCGGCAGGAAGGGCTTGACCATCAGCGTCGCCGAGCAGGTGTCGCCCGAGCCGGCAGACGGCATGTTCCAGCGGTCGTGGACGCATTCGGTGCGCCAGGGGCCGTGCCAGCCGGGCTGGAACATGTGCAGGGTGTCGGCGAAGACGACCTCGATGTAGCCGCCCGGCTGGGCCAGGATGGCTTTGGTGGCGAAGGACTTGTAGATGTTGTCGTCCTTGTACCGCCTGACGAGGTCCGTCGGGTCGTCGTACCAGAGGTAGGAGTCCGGGCCGAGGCGCTGGCCGAGCGGCTCCAGCGGGCAGAGCTCGCGCTCCTCCGCCGTGAAGTCGACCTTGTCGCAGTCGACGAAGGTGGTGGTGCGGGACCACATGTAGCGGCCGGTGTACGTGTTGATGGCGTAGACGCCGTGCTCGTGGTGGAACCAGACCATGTAGCCGGCGAGCGGGATGGCCATCGCCACGCAGAAGGCCGCGAGCTGCTTCCAGCCGACGCGCCGCACGATGAGATACACGATGGCGATGGCGAGCAGGACCTGGCCGATGGTGCGGGTGAGGCTCGCGGCGGCGAAGAAGCCGCCGGACAGCGCGGCGACCCACAGCGGCAGGCGCTCCCTGGGCCACAGCAGGAGCACGACGGCGAGCAGCAGGAGCGTCGAGAAGACCGTGTCCGACAGGATGTGGTGCTCGACGACGAGCTCGCGGGCGTCGAGCAGGATCGGCACGGTCGCCAGGGCGGACCAGCCGCGGGCCAGGCCGCGGCGGCGCAGCAGCGCGTAGACCACGATGCCCATGCCCAGGCCGAGCAGATGCTGGCTGAGGGCGACGACCGAGGTGCGCTGGAAGGGCTCGTGCAGCCACAGGTAGAACGGGTAGCCGAACGGCCAGATGGGGTCGGTGTCCCAGCTCTTCGCCGACAGGATGTAGGCACGCGTGTCGATGAAGTAGCCGAAGGCCGGGTAGTAGGTGACCATCATGGCCACCCGGAGGAGGACCCCGGCGGCCAGCAGACCGGTGAAGAGCTTGTTCGCGCGGATCAGACCCCAGAAGCGGGACAGGCCCGAGGGGCCGGCGGTGACGGGTTCCGTCACCGCCGGCAGCGTGGCTTCATCGGTCGACATCGGCCGTGCTGGGTGCGTCGACGCGAGGCGTCTGGCGGGGGATCACGGGAGCGCTGCGACCGGTGCCGGCGGCCGCGGCGGGCTTGTCGCTGGTCGACTTCTCCTCGTGATACTCCTCCTCCACGTTGACCTCCCACACGTCGTGGGTGGTGCCGGAGGCGATGTTCTCGGCGGTGAGCAGCGCCGTCATCATCGAGTGGTCGGCGTTGTTGTAACGGTGCATGCCGTTACGGCCGACGGGGTGCGCGTTGGTGACATTCGCGTCGAGCCAGGCCCGCAGCACGTCGACGTTGCGCTGGTACGTCTCGTCGTAGGTCGGGTAGGCCTTGGGCATGCGCACGACGTAGCCGGTCTCGACGGCGCCTTCCTTGACCAGGCCGAGCCGCTCCAGCTCCGAGGTGGCGAACGCGACCAGGTCCTCGTCGGACTTGACCCACATCTCGTCGTTCTCGAAGACGAAGTACTCCATGCCGAGGCAGGTGCGGCCGTCCTTGACCATGTACGGCGACCAGGAGCCGAAGTTCTGGATCCGGCCGACCTTCACGTGCGGGTCGTGGATGTAGATCCAGTTGTCCGGGAAGGAGAACTCCTGCGGCACGACCAGCGCGACGGTGAGGAAGTCGCGGTAGTGCAGGTCCTTGGCGGCGAGGATGGCGTCGTGGTCGGCGGCCGGCTCCATCGCGAGGACCAGCTCGGACAGCGGCATCGAGGAGATCAGGTGGTCCAGCGGCACGCGCCGCTCGCCCATGGCGTCGGCGACGTCGACGGCGGTGACCTTCTTGGTCTCCGGGTCGCGGTGGATCGTCTTGACCCAGGTCTGCATCGTGACCGTGCCGCCGAGCTTCTCGACGTGCTCGGTGCACCGCTCCCACATCATGCCGGGGCCGAACTTCGGGTACTGGAACTCCTCGATGAGGCTCGCGATGTCCTTCTGGTTGCGCTTCGGCATGAGCGCGTTCATCACGGCGCTGGACAGCGAGAGGTTCTTGATGCGCTGGGCGGCCCAGTCGGCCTGCAGGGCCGTGGCGGGCATGCCCCACACCTTCTCGGTGTAGGTCTTGAAGAAGATCGAGTAGAGGCGCCACCCGAAGCGGGCGGAGACCCAGCCCTCGAAGTGCGACTGGTCCTTCGGCGGGCGGATGCGGGCCGCGGTGTAGGACGCGACACAGCGCACGGCCTCCCAGACGCCGAGGTTGCGCAGGGCGTTCATCGCCTTCAACGGGTAGTCGAAGAGCTTGCCGCGGTAGTAGATGCGGCTCATGCGGGGGCGCAGCAGGAAGTCCTCGTCGGGGAGGATCTCGTGCCACAGTGCCTCGACCTCGGGCACCTTGGTGAAGAACCGGTGGCCGCCGATGTCGAAGCGCCAGCCGTCGCGCTCGACGGTCTGGCTGATGCCCCCGACGACCTTGTCGGCCTCGAAGACCTGCACCGGCAGATTCTGCTTCGCCAGGGCGTAAGCGGCGGTGAGACCGGCCGGACCGGCCCCGATGACTACAGTGGTCGGCTTCTCGCCAGACACAATGGCACTCCCTGCCAGCTCGATTACACCCCGTGAAGCGCGCGACGGCCTGGCGGCCAGCACGAACGGCGACACTAAAGGACATGTCGGTGAACGGCAACCCGCCGGACACAAGTTCACTTGCCGGTTACAGTGCCGCCGACCGCGCTCCCGGGGCACTCGTCGGACGACCGTGCGTACTTTACAACCCGTTCAGCCGACCTCAGCCGGCGTCGCCGGTCGTCGATCTTTGAAGACCCATAACCGGTACAACATGTAGTTACTGCCTGTAGTCAAAACGAGGGCGATGGCCTTCGCGATGAGATAGTTCAGGCCCATCGCCGTGAACGCGGTCACGAGGATCGCGGTCAGCACCCAGTTGACGCAGCCGAGGAAGAAATACTTGCCGAACTGGCCGACGACCGGGGCCTGGCTCCGGAAGGACCAGATCCGGTTGAGGGCGAAGTTGCAGAAGAACGCGAGGGTGACCGCGATGAACGCGGCGATCCCCACCGGAACGCCCAGGCCGCCGTGCAGCCCGTAGAGCAGGCCGAAGTCGGCGGCGGCGCTCAGGACGCCGATCACGAGATAGCGGAAGGCGCTGTGCTCGACGACGGCGCCGATCCGCCCCCGCCGGACATCGACGGACCCCACCTCCACGCTCATGCCGCTGCGCTCCGGCCCGCTCATGCCGCCCAGGGTACGGGCTGACCGATCGGGCACTTCATCGGGCCGGAACGGCGCCACGCCGGCGAAGTCGCCGGACGCGAACCGTGTGGTAGGTGCAGTAGCCGGCGCCGATGAGCACGCCGACCGCGAGCAGCTCGACGCCGGTGCGCAGGCCGGCGGGGACGAACCAGAGCTTCAACGTCCCTTCGCCCGCCTGCGGCACGTCGACCTGGATCAGCCCGGCCGGGCCCCGGTCGACCGGCAGGTAGCGCCCGTCGACGGAGGCGTGCCAGCCCGGCCAGGCCAGCGCGGCCACGATGAGCCGCCCGCCGCCGGTGTACCGGATCTCCTCAGACGCATGAGCGGCCTGGTCGGCGGTGACCGTCAGGCCCGGCGAGGTCCACGAGACCCGGCCCGTCGGGTGCGGCAGGGCAGCGGTCCGGCGGATCACGGTGGCATACGCGCCGCGGTCGCCGGTCTCCCAGCCGGGCGGCGCCGCCGCGAGGTCGAACAGGTATGGCTGATCCCGTTGCAGCTCAGGGGTCTTCTGCAGGGTGCCGGGGACCTGGCTGTTGAGCAGCGTGACGGTCTGCAGCCGCAGCAGGTCCGCCAGGGGCACGCCGGTCGCGGGGTCGAGCGCGAACACCCGCCGGTAGGCGTCGTCGCAGACGCTGCCCTCGTATTCCATGCACAGCGCGGCGCCGAACTGCCGGTTGCCCATGCCGGTGTACGCGTTGAGTGCGGACATGCCGGCGACGTGGCTCACGTTGCCGAACAGGACCTCGCGCCAGGCCCGGTCCGGCTGTTTGTCGACGGCCCGGATCTTGTCGAAGGAGTTCGCGATGATCAGCGTGTTGCCGTCGGACCGGTCGGCGAAGTCGGCGCGCAGCTGGGCGACGTCGTGCGGGAACTGCCAGGGCGTGATGTCGCGGTTGCGCGGGAACCAGTTGAGCTGCAGGACCAGCAGCATCAGGGTCCCCGCGATCAGGGCGGGCGTGACCAGGCGGGCCCGGTGCCGGGCGGCCAGCACGACCGCCAGGACCAGCACGCCGACCACCAGCGCCGCCTCCGCGGCCCGCCGGGTCTGGTCGGGGCGGTCGGCCCAGACCAGGTAGGTGGACAGGAGGATCAGCCCGGCCGAGCCGAGGCCGCGCCGGACGGCGTTGTCGGTGCGCAGACCGGCGCTGAGCAGCAGCGCGACGACCAGGATGACGGCCAGGAACAGGTATTCGATCAGCCGGGCCGGCCAGCGGAACATCCACAGGTTGGACGGGGCCAGGGTCAGCGCCAGGTAGGCGACGCCGACGGCGGCGATGCCGGCCCGGGCGCGGAACTCCCGCAGCGCCGGCCAGGCGAACCACGGCAGCAGCGGCACGATGAACCACGCCAGGTAGGCGATCGGGGTGGTGGCGGGCCCGAAGGTGTAGAGGCGCGGCACATACGTCGGGGCGCTCAGGTTGAGCAGCTGGCCGAGGCCAGGCACGAGCTGGCCGGTGTTGAAGACGCCGCCGGCCTGGCGGGTGCCGACCGGCTGCATACCGAGCAGCGGCAGGAAGACGATCGCGGCCATCAGCCCGGCGGCGAGACCGATCACGGCCACCCCGACCGCGGCCCGCACCTGCCGGTTGACCAGGCGCTCGACGATCACCGCGGCGACGACGACCACGACGCCGAGCACGCTGTAGGGACTGCCCGACGTCGTCGTGAGGCCGGCGACGATCAGCGGCACGACCGGGTGCAGGCGGCCGCGCGCATACCGGCGCAGCGTCCACCACGTGTGGACGGTGAGGGTGAAGGCGATGAGGTTGGTGACCCAGGCCTGCGCGTCCCAGAACAGCGTGTAACCGCTGAACGGCATCGCGACCGCGACGACGGCGGCGGCCGAGCGGTTGGCGCCATACTCGCGGGCGAGCAGGTAGACGCCGGCGGCGAGCAGGACCAGGAACTCGGTCTTGATCAGGATGGCGGAGACCGCCAGGTCGGGCAGCAGCGCCACCAGCACGGCATTCGCCATGGTCAGCGGGTTGAACAGGCCGAACTGCGCTTCCCCGGCGAAGTTGCCGCCGAGCCAGGTGTCGACGTCCAGCATCGGCAGCCGACCCTGCAGCAGCTGCTCGCCGATCAGGCGCCAGCCCGGGATGATCACCGACGAGGTGTCGTCGTAATAGTAGAAAAGGTGCGTCTTGAGCACCGGCAGCTGCGCGGCGAACGCGACGATGACCGCCACGACGCCGAGGCCGACAAGGTCTGAGCGTCGGCGGGGGCCGGGGGCGGGAGCGGACTCGACGGCGGGCCGGTCCACGAGCAGGTCCTGCACGGTGCGGGCACTCCTTCGTCGGGGCGTCCCGGAGTCTAGTCAGAACCGGGGCGTCCCATCGCCCGCCGTTCGACCGGGGTCGAAAGGAGGGTGGCGAGACCGGCCGAGCGGGGGTCGCGGATGTCTCCGCCCCCGCGTTACTGTGTGTCCGCATTGCCAGACGAGAGGCCCTCACGTGTTGTCCGTGGTTGTTCCGTGCTTCAACGAAGCCGAGACACTTGTCCGACTGCACGACCGGATCACCGCCGAGGTCGCGGCGGCCGGTGAGACCTGCGAGCTGATCTACGTCGACGACGGCAGCTCCGATGACACGCTTGCCATCCTGCGCAAGCTCGCCGCCAACGACGACCGCGTCCGGTATGTCGCGTTCAGCCGGAACTTCGGCAAGGAAGCCGCGATGTATGCCGGGCTGCGGCACACCACCGGCGAGGCGATCATCATCATGGACGCCGACCTGCAGCACCCGCCGGAGCTGATCTCGCAGCTGGTGGCCATGTGGCGCACCGGCATCGACCAGGTCGTCGCCCGGCGCAACCGGGCCGGCGACCCGAGGACCAGGACGTTCCTGAGCAAGGCGTTCTACCGGCTGGTCAACCGCTGGATCGAGGTCCGGCTGGTCGACGGCGCCGGGGACTTCCGGCTCATCTCCCGCCCGGTCGTCGACGCGATCCTCGCGATGCCCGAATACAACCGCTTCTCCAAGGCGATGTTCGCCTGGGTCGGCTTCGACGTCGCCTACATCGAGTATCAGAACGTGTCCCGCCAGGGCGGCGCCACCTCGTGGACGTTCCCGAAGCTGGTCAACTACGCGATGGACGGCCTGCTGTCGTTCAACAACCGGCCGCTGCGGCTGGCGATCTACCTCGGCCTGTTCATGACGTCGATCGCCGTGGCCTACATGCTGTGGATCATCGGCGTGAGCGTCGCCAGCGGCATCGACTCCCCCGGCTACGTCACGCTGCTCACCGCGATCGTCGGCCTGGGCGGGCTGCAGATGATCGTCGTCGGCGTGATCGGCGAGTATGTCGGCCGCATCTACTACGAGGTGAAGCGCCGCCCGCACTTCCTGCTCAAGGAGGCGCACCTGCCTCGGATCGCGATGACCGAGGAGCGCGAGGCGTGGCCGGTGCTGAGCCCACTTCCAACCCAGCGTCAGTCCTCGGAGATCGTCGACCCGGCCCCTTAATCGCGCTCGGTGTCACCGCGGCGCTGCTGTTCGGTGGCGCGATCGTCGCGGCCGACGACGACGACCCGTCCCCGCCCGCGGCGGTGCACGACGGCCGGGCCAGGTTCCAGGTGCTGTCGCCGACGCTGATCCGGATGGAGTACGCGCCGGACGGCCGGTTCGAGGACCGGCCGACCTTCAACGCCGTCAACCGTGACCTTCCGGTGCCGGCGTACACGAGCGACATCGAGCACGGCGAGCGCGTCATCAGGACCGACCGGCTGACGCTGCGGTACAAGCTGAACTCCGGCCCGTTCTCCGACGGCAACGTGACCGTCGAGCCCCGCGACAGCGCCCCCGCGCACCCGGTGTGGCGGCTCGCGGGCGACTGCGACTACGGCGTCGCCTGCGAGGCGGAGCTGACGCGCCTGTCCGGCGGTGCCGGGCTCGCCGACGACCAGCGAGGCTTCACCGGGCCGGGGTTCGTCGACGGCATGCAGGGCACGGTCGCCTGGTCGGCAGCGCACGTGCCGGCCGCCGGCATGCACCGCGTCGGGTTCCGCTACGCCAACGGCGGCGACGGGACGCAGACGGCGCTGATCACCGCCGGCGACACGAAGGTGCGCCTCGACCTGCCACCGACCGGCGGCTGGGACGACTGGGCGGAGACGGCGGCGGTCATGGAGCTGCCCGCCGGGTCCAGCGGCGTGTCGGTCGGCTGCGCGGACGCCGCCGCAAAACGGTGTGCGTTCAACGTCGACAGCGTGGCGGTGACGGCGACCGGAGCGGCGTATCCGGCGATGGCCGACGCGGCGCACAGCGCGGCGAACCTGGGCGGCTGGCGGCGCAGCCTCGACTACGCCGACGGGCCGCGGCCGCTGTACGACGGCCTGCTGAGTCGCGACGGCTGGTTCCTGCTCAACGACTCCGCCACGGCACTGGCGACCGGGCAGCCGCGCACCGTGCAGGACACCTACCAGGACGGTTACCTGTTCGGGTACGGGCAGGACTACCGCCGGGCGTTGCAGGATCTGCGCGACCTGACGGGCCCGGCGGTGACGTTGCCGCGCTGGGCGTTCGGCACGTGGTTCTCGCGCTACTACCCGTACAAGGACGCCGACTACCGCGACGACATCCTGCCCGCGTTCCGCGAGAACGACGTCCCGCTGGACGTGCTGGTCGTCGACACCGACTTCAAGTCACCAGGGTTCTGGAACGGCTGGGACTGGAACCCGGCGCTGTTCCCCGACCCGAAGGGCTTCCTGGACTGGGCGACCGGCGAGGGGCTGCGGGTCGCGCTGAACATCCACCCGAGCATCCGCGCCGACGACCCGCACTACGCCGAGGTGGTCGAGACCGTCGGCCACGAGCTGCCGGTCGGCGCGTGCGAGGCGGGCAACCCGTGCCGGGTGTTCGACTTCAGCGACCCGGTGGAGCTGCGCGCATACTTCGACCTGCACCGCCCGTTCGACGCGCTCGCCCCGATCGTGTGGTGGCCGGACAGCTGCTGCGACTCCAGCGTCGCGACCACGCCCGGCATCTCCCCGGACAGCTGGCTCAACGCGCAGTACGCCGCGTACATCGACGGGCAGGGGCGGCGCGGCTTCTCGTGGAACCGCAGCGGCAGCGGCTTCACCGCCTACGCCGAGAGCGCCGTCTACCCGGCCGGGCCGTGGGCCGACCACCGGTACACCGTCGACACCAGCATGGACACGACCTCGACGTGGGAGCTGCTGGCGTTCGCGTCGCGCTACACCGTGCTGCGCGGCGCGATCGGCATGCCGTATGAGTCGCACGACATCGGCGGCCACAACTACCCGCGGGACGGCAACCGGCTCCCGCCGGACCTCTACGCGCGGTGGGTGCAGTTCGGCGCGTTCCAGCCGCTGCTGCGGCTGCACTCCAACCACGGCTTCCGGCTGCCGTGGGACTACCCGCAGCAGGCGCGGGACTCGGCGGCGAAGTTCCTGCGGCTGCGGGAGGCGCTGATCCCCTACACGTACACCCTGGCCCGCCAGGCACGGGACACCGGCCTGCCGATGGCGCGTGGCATGTTCCTCAACTATCCGGCGTTCCAGGAGGCGTACGACTTCACGTCGCAGTACCTGTTCGGCGACGACCTGCTGGTCGCCCCGGTGACCGGGGCCGGGACGGACGGCGTGCGGACCGACGTGTGGTTCCCGCCGGGGACGTGGACGGACTGGTTCACCGGCCGCTCGTACACCGGCCCGAAGGTCGAGACCGTCACCACCGACCTCGGCACGATGCCCGTCTTCCAGCGTGCGGGCGGGATCCTGCCGACGCGCACCGACGACGTGCCCAACGCGAGCGCCTCACCCATGGACAAGGTCACCCTCGACGTCGCGACCGGCGCGAACGGGGAGTTCCGCCTGTACGAGGACGCCGGCGAGGGCCACGGTGACCGGGCCGGCGAGCTCGCCTGGACGACCATCCGCTACGACGGAGCGGTGATCATCGAAGCCCGCGACGGCGCGTTCCCGGGCGCGGTGGACAAGCGCGCGTGGACCGTCCGCCTGCGCGCGGTGGCCGCGAAACCGGCTCGGGTGCTGCTCAACGGGGCCGAACTGGACGACGGGGCCTGGTCGTTCGACGCGGGCACCCGCACCGTGACGATCCGGACCCCGCCGCTGCCGACCGGGGTGGAGCAGCGGATCAGCGTCGCGTGAGCGGCTCGCCCTCCGGCACGAGGTTCGACGACGGTGCCGCACTGCTGGAGACGATGTAGGTGCCGGGGACGCCGATCGCGTTGCCGATCGGCGGGATGATCGCATCCGGCAGCGCCAGCTTCCCGCCGAGCACGACGCCGTACTGGATGTTGCCGGAGCCGTCGGACAGGTAGTCGGCCACCGGGCCGTAGAGGGCGCCGGGCTCGGTGAGCAGCAGGGGCCCGTAGGTCGCGCCGATCATCGCGCCGCCGGTGAGGGCGTCCTGCCAGTCGCGGTTGGTGGAGATCGCCACGTTGCGCGGCGCCATGAAGAAGTGCCGGGCCAGCGCGATCGCGGTGTCCTTCTCGTTGGTGCCGACCAGCGACGTGTAGGAGAAGTTGCCCCATGCCGGTAGCTGTCCGGTCGCGGCCGCCTTCCGCAGCGCCGCGTCGCCAGGGCCGCCGGCGGTGACGACGTCGATGTCCGGCCCGATGCTGTTCAGATAGGTCGCCGAGGCGGCAGGCATGGTGCCGCCGTCGGTGAGGACGATGACGGTGCCCGGGTTGGCGCCCGCGGCCGCGCCGGCGGCGAGGGCGTCGTAGTAGTTTGCGCCGGTGGTGACGATGGCCCTCGTCGGCGTCTGGGTGATCTCCTTGTTGATCGCGACGGCGGTCTCGTAGTGGTTCTGGCCCCAGATCCGCTTCACGTTGTAGCCGAGGCTCCTGAGCGTGTCCTCGATACCCTGCGGCAGCGCGAGGGTGCCGCCGAGCAGGTAGACGGTCCTGCGCCCGCCCAGCACCCGGTTCATCTCCTGGAGCACCCGCCCGTCGATGCTGTCGATCGGTCTGGTGATCAGCAGCGGGCCGCCCTTGTTGATCGCCAGCGCGGACCCGACCAGGGCGTCGAGGTAGGTGTCCCGGCGCGACAGCACGACCGCCTGGGCGGAGCCGTCGCTCCAGTTGCGCTTGGAGGTGGCGATCGCGGTCTCGGTGCCGTCGTTGCCCCAGACGCGCGGGACGATGTTGCTCTGGATCGACTGCCAGGCGACGACGCCGGAGCCGGTGACGACGTCCGCGACGGCCTTGGTCGTGACGTCGACGGACCGCACCTTCGCGCCGCTCGTGATCAGGATGGTCTTGCCGTCGGGCGACCAGGCGATCGACGTGCCGCCGGCCGCCGTCGACGCCGCGAACGTGACGAGCTTCTGCTTGCCGGAGCCGTCCAGGCCGGCGGTCCACAGCTCGGCGTCGTCGCCCGCCGGGGTGGTGGCCGGCACCACATAGGCGATCTTGGAGAAGTCGGGGTCGACGTCGGGCAGCGTCGCGTTGGAGATCAGCAGCGTGGGGGCGACGTCCACCGGCGTGAAGCGGTAGATCGACGGCGTACCGCCGTTCTGCCGCCGCACGAAGAACAGGATGTCGTGGTCGTTGCCGTCGCCCTCGCGGGTCATCGACACCGACGGCATCGTGTCCTGCAGCATCGCCGGGTCCGGGTTCTCGCCGATGGGCGCCTCGTAGCCCGAGCCGTCGGCGGAGGCGACGAACAGCTGGCCGTCGCGGCTGAAGTAGACGCCCTCGCCGGTCGGGTTCCAGACCGGGTCCTTGTCGGCGGCGTTCGTGGTGATGACGGTCTTCCTGCTGCCGTCCTGCCGGACGGCCCGGATGCCCGCCCCCGTGGTGAAGACCAGACGGGAGCCGTCCGGCGACCATTTCCCGCCCGGGCCCTGCGCGATGACCGTCGCCTTCGAGCCGTTGGGCTCGGCGACCGTGATGGCGCCGTTGACGTTGTACGAGATCTTGCCGGGCAGGCCCGTGTGGGTGGCCTCGGCGCCGACTGCCGTGGTGGCGACGATCGCGACGGTGACGGCACCGACGGTGTACCGCCGGAGGTGCCTCGGACGCTGCATGGCAGTCCTCACATGGGAAACCGGCCGCGGCTCGGAATCCCGGCGGCGCAGATGGAGATCTTCGCGGCAGTCTAGGGGCGAATCTTTGTCGCATCCCGCTCCGGAAATCGGCTCCGGCCGAACGGCCGATGACCAAACCGGTACAGGGTGGGCAGAACGCGGAGCGGGCCCCGGCGAAGATCCGCCGGGGCCCGCTCAGATGGTGCTGTCAGCGCTTGGTCCGCAGACCCGGCACCGTGTGCGGGACCAGCGACCGCGGCCTGGCTTTCGCCGCCAGGGACGGCGCGCCGGAGTAGTAGTCGAACGTGGCGCTGAACGACTCGCCGAACGGGTCGATGAGCGCGTCCGGCAGGGCCAGGTAGCCGCCGAGCATGACGCCGAGCCAGATGCACGCCGAGTTGTCCGACAGGTATTCCGCGACCGATCCGTCGAGGTGGTCCGGACCGGTGAGCAGCAGCGGGCCGTACGCCGCGCCGATCATCGCGCCGCCGGTGAGGGCGTCCTGCCAGCCGCGGTTGGTGGAGATCGCCACGTTGCTCGGGTTCGGGAAGAAGTACTTCGCCAGTTGCAGCGCGGTGCTGATCTCGTCCTGGCCGACCAGCCGGTGGGCGTCGTCGATGGTGAAGCCGGCCCAGTTGCCCAGCTGGCCGCGCGACAGCGCGTTGGCGAGCGCCGCGTCGCCCGGCCCGCCCGCGGTGACGACCTCGACCTTGGCCGGGTTGAGGCCGTTGAGGTACGCCGCCGAGGAGGCCGGCATGCTCGCACCGTTGGTGAGCACGATGGCGAGGTTGCCCGCCGTCGCGCCCGCGGCCGCGCCGGCGGCGAGGGCGTCGTAGTAGTTCGCGCCGGTGGTGACGATCGCGACCGACGGGTTCGGCGTGATCTGCTTGTTGATCTCGACCGCGGTGTCGTAGTGCGTGTTGCCCCAGATCCGCTTGACGGTGTATCCGAGGCCCTTGAGCTGGGTCTCGATGCCGGCCGGCAGGGCAAGGGTGCCGCCCAGCAGGTAGACGTCACCGGACGAACCCAGAACCCGCTTGATCTCGGCGAGGACGCGCGGCTCGACGGTGCCGCCCGGCTTGGTGATCAGCAGCGGCGCGCCCTTCTTGATGGCGAGCGCCGAGCCGACGAGGGCGTCGAGGTAGGTGTCGCTGCGGGACAGCACCACGGCTTCGGCCGGGAACCGGCCCGCGTCCTCGGGTCCGCTGTCGTTGTCCATGTAGTTCCACTGGGACGTGGCGATCGCGGTGCCGACGCCATCGGCACCCCAGACCCGCTCGACCCCGTTGGCGTTGACGGTCTGCCAGGCCGGTGCGGTCCCAGCGGCCTTGATCGTGGTCGGCCCACTGCCGTCGACCTTGATCTTCTTCAGCGCGCCCGCGGCGGAGAAGGCGATCTCGGTGCCGTCGGGCGAGTACGACGGGTCGCTGGCCGTGCCGTCGGTGGTCAGCTGCTTCTTGGCGCTGCCGTCGGCCGCGGCGGTCCACAGGTTGCCGCCGGCGATGTAGGCGAACCGTGCGCCGTCGGGCGCGAAGTCCGGGCTGGAACCCTCGACGAGCTTGGTGTCGGGGGCCGGGTGGCCCTGGCCGAACTCGTAGATCGACACCGGCTGGCCGGGCGCCGTCCGCTCGAAGATGATCTGGGAGTTGATCGAGATGGCCGGGTCGGTGTCCTGGTAGGCGCCGGCCGGGTCCGCGCCGAACGGCTCCTCCCAGGTGCCGTTGGCGCCGGCCTGGAAGAGCTGGCCGTTGCGGCTGAAGAGCAACCCGTAGCCGCCGGGCCACCACTCCGGATCGACGTCGGCGGCGTTGCCGGTGATCTGGACGGTCTGGCCGCCACCGGCGCGGACGGTGACGAGGCCGCCGAGCGACGAGTACGCGTAGCGGCTGCCGTCGTCGGACCAGCTCCCCGTGGTGCCGGGGATGGCCGAGCTCGACGACATGAGCGTGGCGCCGCTGCCGTCGGGGTTCGCGCGGTACAGCGCGCCGCCGACCCGGTAGGCGACCTGGCCGGGCGTCCCGGGGTGGGTGGCGTTCGCCGCGGTGACGGTCGCGGCGACCGTCGCCAGGGTCACGCCGCCGATGACGAGCCGGCGGATGTAAGGACGAGACAAGGAATTCCTCCCCGTGGGAAAACAGGCCCCGGCGGACATCCGCCGGGGCCTGTTCAGGTGAGCTGGAACTACTTGATGGTCTTCGGCTTGACCGTGGTCAGGCCGGGCACCTCGGTGGTCTTCGCGTCGACCGTCGCCTTGGGCGTGGCGGTCTGCGCGCGCAGCCCGCTCTTGGCCACCCCGGCCGAGAAGTCCACGAAGTCGTACTGACCCGCCACGCTGATCGGGTTGCCGATCTGCCCGGCGAGGCTGTCCGGAAGGGCGAGGTAGCCGCCGAGCATGACGCCGGCGGTGATGGAGCCCGAGCCCGCGTACAGGTAGTCCGCGACCGGGCCGTAGAGGCCGGTCGGGTCGGTGAGCAGCAGCGGACCGTAGGCCCCGCCGATCATCGCACCGCCGGTGAGGGCGTCCTGCCAGCCGCGGTTGGTCGACAGGGCCACGTTGACCGGCGCCGCGAAGAAGAACTCGGCCAGCTGGACCGCGGTGTCCTTCTCGTTGTTGCCGACCAGCGGGTAGTAGAGCCAGTCGTCGCCCCAGTTGTACAGCTGGTTGCGGTAGTACGCGTTGCCGAGTGCCGTGTTGCCCGGGCCACCGGCGGCGACGATGTCCGTGCCACCCTGCTCCGGGTAGGGGTTGAGGCTGTTGAGGTAGTTCGCCGACGCGGCCGGCATGTTGACACCGTCGGAGAGGACGATGACCGTTTCGCCGGTGGCGCCCGCGGCCGCACCGGCGGCGAGGGCGTCGTAGTAGTTCGCGCCGGTGGTGACGATCGCGACCTTCGGGTCCGACGTGATCTGCTTGTTGATCTCGACAGCGGTGTCGTAGTGCGTGTTGCCCCAGATCCGCTTGACGGTGTAGCCGAGGCCCTTGAGCTGGTTCTCGACGCCCACCGGCAGGGCGAGCGTGCCGCCCAGCAGGTAGATGTCGCCCGACGTGCCCAGGATCCGCTTGATCTCGGCGAGGACGCGCGGCTCGACCGTGTTGCCACGGGCGGTGATCAGCAGCGGCCCCTGCTTGTTGATGGCGAGCGCCGACCCGACCAGGGCGTCGAGGTAGGTGTCGCTGCGGGACAGCACGACCGCGTCGGCGGGGATCCGCCCGGTGTCGGTGCTGGTGTCGCCGTGGTCGAGGTAGTTCCACCGCGACGTCTGGATCGCCGTGTCGGTGCCGTCGGCACCCCAGACGCGCTGGACGACGTTGCGCCGCACACCCTGCGAACTGGGGGCGGTGCTGCTGGCCTTGACCGTCGAGGCCTGCTTGGTGGCGACGACGACCTTCTTCACCGCGCCGCCGGTGGAGTAGACCACGCTGGCGCCGTCGGCGGAGAACGCCGGGTCGGTGGCGCCGCCCTCGGTGGTCAGCTGGGTCTTGTTGCCGCCGGCGTTGTCGGCGATCCACAGGTTGCCGGCCGACACGTAGACGAACGTGGCGCCGCCCGGTGCGAAGTCCGGGCTGGTGGCCGCGTCGACCAGCTTGGTCGGGCTGGCGGGGCTGGCCGGGTTGTGCTTGTAGACCGCGCCGGACCGCTCGAAGATGACTTCGCTGGTGTCGGACACGGATGGGTTGACGTCGTAGTAGCTGCCGCCCGGGTTCTCACCCAGCGGCGTGACCCAGAAGCTGCCGTCGCTGGACGCGTAGAACAGCTGGCCGCTCCGGCTGAAGTACACGCGCTGGCCGTAGGCGCTCCACGACGGGTCGGTCGCGGTGCCTGCGGCGGGGTTGGTGAGCTGGACGTTGCGGCTGCCGTCGTAGCGGACCGTGTGGATGCTGCCGTCGGCCGAGGCGTACGCGTAGCGGCTGCCGTCCGGCGACCACGCGCCGTTGCCGACGACACCGGACGCGAGGATCGACTGGCCGGAGCCGTCCTGGTTGGCCACATAGGCCGTGGAGCCGACGTTGTAGGTGACCTTGCCGACCTCACCGGTGTGTGCTGCGTTGGCCGCCGTGGCGGTCGCGGCGACCGTCGCGAGGGTTACGCCGCCGACTGCGATTCGGCGCACGTAAGCACGAGACAAATTGATCCTCCCCGAAAAGGATTAGAACGGACCACCGCGATGGCCATGCTGCTCTCGCTGCCCGCGAGGCGCCGGGACGGGGTCCGACCGGGAGTTTAATCATAAATTGAGTTTCGTGTTGCCCCTGTTTTCCGGCCTCTGACTGAACGTCCGATGATCAAAATGGGCGATCGCGGAGGAGTCGGTCACGCCTCCGCTGAACGTCCGATGAACGCGCGGCGACATCGCGACAGGGCCGCCTCCGATCGTCCACGGTGAACGTCCTCCGGTTGGCACTGGCGCATGCGCGGAACGCGGCCTATTCTGGGATGCAGTAGACCGGCACCTTCCCCCGTGGGTGCCGGTCTCACTATTTCTCCGGACGGGCACCGACCAGCGCCGCGACGACCGCGAGCAGCCCGGTCCCCCCGATCACGGCACCCAGCGTGCCCCATGACACACGCACCGTCACCGATCCGGCGACCGTGAGCGGCGTCGTCGCCAGGGTGGTGCAGGCGAGCACGACCAGCCGGCCGGCCCGCCTCGACCTGACCGACTGAGGTCGCACGCGAAGGGCCGGGCCCTGGCGGGGACCCGGCCCTTCAGGCGTGGCCTGCGCGTCAGACGCGGTGCCACTTCTGGTTGGCGCCGCCCGTGCATTCCCACAGGTGCAGGACGGCGTCGTTGTTCGGGTTCCAGCCGGCGATGTCCACGCACTTGTTGGCCTGGGGGTTGACCAGGTCGCCGGCGGCGGACAGGACGAACTGCTGGGCGGGGTTGCCGCTGCAGGTGGCGATCTGGATGGCCGCGCCGTTGGCGGTGGAGCCCCAGGCGACGTCCATGCACTTGTTGTTCTCGGTGCGCAGGGTGCCGTTGACCCAGTTCCAGCGCTGGTTGGTGCCGCCGGTGCAGTTCCACACGATCAGGCGCTGGCCGTCGTTGAAGTTCCAGTTCGGCACGTCGATGCACTTGCCGTGCCAGTTGCTGGCGATGCCGGTGACGTTGCCGTTTCCGGTGGGCGGCGGCGTGGTGGTCGGCGGCGGGTTCGACCCTCCGACGAACGGGCTGAGCGTGATGCCGGCCGAGCGCGGGTCGCCGGAGTGCACCAGGGACTCCTGGTTCTGCACGTCGTCGAACGCGAACCCGTACGCCTTCCCGTCGGCCATGTTCGCGTGGATGATCCGCGAGTAGTGGTTGGTCAGCGAGCTCTTGTAGAAGTCCGCCGCCCCGCCGCCGGGCTGGGTGTCGATGGTGCCGAGCGTGCCGCGGTGCAGCGCCGCGCAGAGCGTGCGGGCGATCGGCCCGACGACCTGGTCGTTGGGTGCGCCGAGCGCGCCGTCGCAGCCCCAGACGTTGCTGGTGCTGGGCTTGTTGAACGACGCGACCTGCTGGCCGGAGCCGTTGGTGAAGGCCATGACGTTGCCGTTGGTGCGGCCGAAGTACTTGATGCCCGGCTGGTCGGTGAACGGCACCACCGTCAGCGTCTTGGACGTGTACGCGTTCCAGGCGTTGGTGATGTACGGGTCGAGGTACGTCGCGCTGAAGAGCCCGGCATCGGCGGCTTTGCCGGGAGCGAGAACGCGGAGGACCGTGCCGTCCGAGCGGGTGACGACCGTGTTGCCCCAGCCCGACTGGGCCTTGACCTGGTTGATCACGTTCTGCCGGCCGTTGGCGACGGGTGCGCCGGTCCGGGTCGTGACGCCATTGCTGCCCGTCACGGTGACCTCGTGCGGGACGGCGAACATGTCGACCTGCGAGCTGTTGAGCCACAGCCCGGCGTCGTTGTAGGTGAACTCGCTCCAGTCGAACAGGATGTCGTGGTTGGGGTCGCTGGCGGACCACGGCGCCGGCTGGACGAGCCCGTCGGGGGTGAGGAAGAACTTCAGCTTCTGGCCAAGGGACATGTAGACCCGGCCGGACATGTTCTTCGGCAGTTGGATGGTGGTGCTGCCGCCGTTGCCGGGTCCGCCGATCGCGACGTCCGGCGCCGGGGAGGGCGGGTTCTGGCCGGCCGGCCAGTTGGTGAAGGTGCCACCCGCGTTGGCGTAGCCGAGGCGGCCGGTGCTCAGGTTGACACCCAGCACATAGAGGTAGACCGCGTCGCCGCGGCCGGTGGTGTTCGTGACCGTGAAGGGCAGCAGGCTGGGCCCGACCGCCGACGCGTTCGGCATCGCGGCGATGCCCACGGGCACCGCCACGGCGAGCGCGGCGGCCGCACCGAGCAATTTTGTCCTGAGACGCACCGAGAGACTCCTTCGTGAGAGCGCTCTCAGCAGCCTTTGTTACCGATGGGGAACGTGTCAACGGAGATCGACAGAATCCACCGTTACTGAATACAAACTTAAGAAAGCGTTGAGCGGGGCCCAACGTAGGTCGGGCCCCGCCATCACGCCTAGCGCAGCAGGGACAGCACGTTCTGCGGCGCCTGGTTGGCCTGGGCCAGCATGCTGGTGCCGGCCTGGGTCAGGATCTGCGATCTGGTGAAGGAGACCATCTCCTGGGCCATGTCCGTGTCACGGATGCGCGACTCGGACGCGGACAGGTTCTCCACCGTGGTGTTGAGGTTGTTGATGGTGTGCTCGAAGCGGTTCTGGTACGCGCCGAGCGTCGCCCGAGCGGTCGAGACACCCTTGATCGCGGTGTCGATCGCGGTGATCGCGGCGGAGGCGCCGGCCACCAGATCGAGGCCCGCGGTGCCGAGGCCGGTCGAGTCGAAGCCGGTCACCGCGACGCTGCCGAAGGCGGCGGTGCCGAGGTTGACGGCGATCTGGTCCGCCGCCGCGGTGTTGGCGCCGACCTGGAAGGTGCCGGTGTAGGACGCCGAAGGGTCGAGCAGCTTCTGCCCGCCGAAGGACGTGGTGGTCGCGATCCGGTCCAGCTCGGCGTTGAGCTGGGTGAACTCGGTCTGTGCCGCCGTGCGGGCGTCGGTGTCCTGCGAACCGGTGGACGACGCCTGCACGGACAGGTCACGCATGCGCTGGAGGATCGAGTGGGTCTCGGTGAGCGCACCCTCAGCGGTCTGCACGACCGAGACGCCGTCCTGCGCGTTGCGCACCGCGACCTTCAGGCCGCCGATCTGCGAGCGCAGACCCTCACTGATGGACAGGCCGGCCGCGTCGTCCGCGGCGCGGTTGATCCGGTACCCCGAGGAGAGCCTCTCCAGCGACTTGCTCATCTGGCTGTCCGTCACCGACAGGTTCCGGTAGGCGTTCTGAGCGGCGATGTTGTTGTTGATACGAAGACCCATGGTGATTCCTCCTTGATGCGGGTCGTACTTACGGGCCGTCCGTGGCCCGCACGGGGATGTCATCGGCGCCACCGGCCCGGCCATGAGCCTTCGCCGGCACCTTTTTCCACCGAGGTGGCAAGGTCATGCGCATGGGCATGTTCGGGTACGTCGACGGGGTCTCCTTCTGGGAGCCGGGCAGGAGCACCGCGCGGATGTTCGCGGCGCAGGTGCGCGTCATGGAGGACCGGATCCAGCGCTCCAGCGGCATCCTCGGGCCCGAGAGCGACGAGCTGCACTTCGATCCGCTGAAGCTGCGGGAGTTCTTCGTGTTCCTGCTCAACGACTGGAACCGGCAGCATTCGCCGGCCGTGCGGGCCATGTCGCTCGGCACGATGCAGGTGCTCGCCGCGCTCGACCAGCACCTCAACGGGCCGCTGCGGGAGCTCGGCGGCAATCCCGAGATCCGCGACGGGATGCACGACGCGCTGCCGCCCGCCGGGCTGAAGCCGGTCACGTGGGGACCGCCGACCGCGCGGGACCTGCCGCCGTCGGTGCGCTTCGAGATCGCGGCGATCGTGTTGGATCTCGTGCGGGGCTGGTACCAGACGATCGACGCGCGGACCGACGGCCAGGGCTGGCAGGGTGACCGGCTGCGGGAGATGGTCGACGGCTATCCGGTGCCCCTGCTGCTGCCGCCGCACCGGATCCCGCCGGACCTGATGAGCACCGACGAGGGATATCGCCGGGTCAGCGTGATGTCGCTGTGGGACACCGTCTACGGCGTGTCGCGGCTACGGCTCGAGGTGGTGCACGACGGGCTCGGGCACCGGATCACCTGGCTCGGATTCGGCGATCCACCGAGCGTCCCACGCGATGTCTGAACATGACTCCAGTGACCGCTCGTCGAACGCGGTCCGGTCCGTCATGATGGCTTGCATGGTTGGCATGTCTGACATGTCCCGCGTGGAAGCCCCGCTGGACCGGGCCGCGGTCGAGGCCGCGCTGCTGCCGTTCGGGTCGTCGCGGATGCTGCCCGCCGCCGCGTACACGGACCCCGCGGTCCTGGCGTGGGAGCGGCGGCACCTGTTCGCCGCGTCGTGGACGTGCGTGGGACGGGTCTCCGAGCTGGGCGCGGACTGCACGCAGCGGGCCGTCACCGTCGGCGATGTCGGGGTCCTGCTGACGTTCAGCGGCGATGCCGTCCGCGCTTTCGCGAACGTGTGCCGGCACCGGGCGCACGAGCTGCTGCCCGACGGCGCTTCGAACGGGCGGCCGTCGGCGGTGTGCCCCTATCACGGCTGGGCGTTCCGCCTCGACGGCGCACTGGCCACGGCGCCCGGGATGGGTCCGCTCGATCCCGGCGAGCTCGGCCTCATCGAGCTGCCTGCCACAGTCTGGGAGGGATGGCTGTTCGTCAACGCAGGGGTCCCCGCCCAGCCCTTTTCCGCGTTCGTCGGCGACCTGGACCGTCTGCTCCGGCCGTACCAGATGGGCAGCCTCCAATTGGGTGCGCGCCATGAGTATCGGGTGGCCGCCAACTGGAAAGTCATGATCGACAACTACCACGAGTGCTACCACTGCCCGCTGATCCACCCGGAGCTGTGCAAGGTCTCGCCGCCGACGTCCGGCGACAACTGGTCCTTGCCCGGGGCGTGGGTCGGCGGCTCGATGGATCTGCGGCCGCACGCGACGACGATGTCGTTCGACGGCAGCGGACCCGGACATTTCATCCCCGACGCACCGCGCCGGACGGTGTTGTACGTGGGGCTGTTCCCCAACCTGCTGGTGTCCGCGCATCCGGACTACGTGATGACGCACCGGCTGACGCCGCTGGAGCCCGGCCTGACGTCGATCGAGTGCAGCTGGTTCTTCCCCGAGGGGTTCTCGGAGACGGCGTACGCGGTCGACTTCTGGGACCTGACGAACCGGCAGGACTGGGCCGCGTGCGAGTCCGTGCAGCGCGGCCTGTCCTCGCCCCATTTCATTCCCGGCCCCCTGTCGCCGAACGAGGACGCGGTCTACCAGTGGACGACACTCGTGGCCTCGGCCTATCTCGGCACTAGCCCAGCTGCTTGATCAGCGTTTCGAACGCCAGGTCGTCGCGGAGTGGCTTGCCGAAGCGCTCGTCGCCGTACGGGAACGGTGACAGCTCGCCGGTGCGTTTGAAGCCGCGCCGCTCGTACCAGGCGATGAGGTCCTCCCGCTGGACGATCACGGTCATCCGCAGCTCGCCGGCGCCCCACTCGTCCCGCGCCTTGCGCTCGGCTTCCTCGAGGACCTTGCGGCCGATGCTGTTGCCCTGCAGTTTCGGGTCGACGGCGAACATGCCGAAGTAGGCATACCCGTCGCGGCGCTCCAGCTGGCAGCACCCGACGACGCCGCCGTCCTGCTCCGCCACGATTGTCGTCCCGATCGCCGCCGTGACCATGTCCGGGTCGGCGCGCTGGCCCTCCAGCAGGTCCGCCTCGGTCGTCCACCCTTCACGGCTGCTGTCCCCGCGATAGGCGGCCTGCACCAGGCTGACCAGGGCCGGCACGTCATCGGGGTTCGCGTCTCGGAACGTCACCATGCCCCGCATTATGACCCCTTCCCGTTCAGGAACGTTCGTTCTTGACTGTTCGTTCCTTTACTCGTACCGTTGCCGTATGGGACGACCGAGAGGCTTCGACGAGCAGGCGGTGACCCGGGCGGCCGTGGCGCTGTTCTCCCGGCGGGCCTATGACGGGCTGTCCGTGGACGACCTGGTCAACGGCCTCGGCGTGCACCGCAACAGCCTGTACAAGACGTTCGGCAGCAAACGCGGCCTGTATCTGACCGCGCTGCGCTGGTATCTCGACCACGACCTCGCACCGCTGCTGACTTCCGGCGCTTCCCCCTTCCCCGACCCGGCGGCGCTCGACCTGCTGCTGCTGGCCGCCGTCGAGCAGGCCCCGTTCGACCCGGAGGTGGCTTCGCTGATCGGCGACGCGCTCGCTTCGCTGGACGCCGCCCTCGGCCCGGACGCCGCCACCGCACTGCTGGGCCTGCGCCTGCGGGCCCGCATCAACCTCAAGGAGTAGCAACCATGGCAACCGTCACCATCGACGGCGACACCCTCGTCGTGGAAATCGAAGGCATGGACAAGCTCTGGGCCCTCAAGAGCCGCCTGACCATCCCCCTGGACAAGGTCCGCGGCGCGACCGCCGACCCCGGCATGATCCACCAGCCGAAGGGCATCCGCGCCCCCGGCGCACACATCCCCAACGTCATCACCGCCGGCACCTTCCACCTCGCCGGCGAGAAGGTCTTCTGGGACGTCCGCGACCCGGCAAAGGCGATCGTCGTGGAGCTCGCCGACGCGCAGTACGCCCGCCTGGTCATCCAGGTCGAAGACCCCCGCACCACGGTCTCCCTGATCGAACACTCCGTCCGCCGGCCGTGACCGCCCGTCACGGCGCTGGACGTGGTGGTGTGCGACCTTGAGAATGGAGGCAGCGCCTACCGGGGGGAGGCGGCAGTCGTGCCACGACCTTACTTCTCTTTGTCAGCACCAGATTCGGCCTCGACTGAGCCTGTCGGCCCGGTCGATTGGAAGTCCCGCCTGGCCGCGCAGACTGTCGCGTTCGAGCGCCGGAGGGAGGAGCGGTCGCGGGTGCGGTCGGAGTTCGCCGCGGCCCGCGCGCACGGCCTGGCCGCCCGTCACGCCGCGAAGCTGACCCGGCTCCGCAACGCCCGGCTCTTGTCGACGACAGCCCAGCCTCCTACGCCTCGACCAACCGGCCCGCCTGGCTCCTCGGCCCCAACGGCGCCGGCAAGACCACCCTCGTCCGCCTCGACAGCGGCACCGCGACCGTCGCCGGGCACGATGTCGCCCGGCACCCCCTCTGCGAGCCGCCGGGAGACTCGGCCGACAGCCACAGCGACCACTCCGGCTCAACCGACGGTCACAGCCCTTCCGACCGCAACCCGTCCCGAGGTCCGGTCGGCGATCACTGCGACCACGACTCCGACTCAACCGACGGTCACAGCCCCTCCGACCACAGCCCGCCCCGAGGCCCAGCCGACAACCACGGCAACCACGACTCCGACTCAACCGACGGTCGCAACCCCTCCAACCACAACCCGGCCGGAAGCCCAGCCGACAACCACAGCAACTCCGACTCCGACTGTCGCGGCCCCTCCGGCCACAGCCCGCCCCGAGGCCCGGTCGGCGATCACCGCAGCCTCCACTGGGTGCGCCGAGCCGCGGCCGACGCTGTCTCGACGCGCCGTGCTGCCACGCCGACCCGCCCGCCACCCGGACCCGCACCGGCGATCGCGCGGTCCGCCGCCCTGCCAGCATCGCCACCTGACTTGTCCGGCCCCTGGACCTCCGCTCCAGCTGCCGCGCCCACATCACCGTTGTTCGCGCCCAGGTGAAGGCTGTTCGCGCCCCAGGTGAAGGCTGTCCGCGACCAGGCTGGTCCGTCTTCGCAACGCCCGGCTCGTCGTGTCGTCGACGGTCCGGGCTCCCGATCCTCAGCAAACCGGCAGGGCATTGTCCGTAGGGGGCACCTGGTGGCTCGGTCAGCGGTCGCTGCGACTCCGGTGCCGTTGGGAGATCGCCCGCTCGGCGGTCACGTTGCCACGCCGACCGGGAGGTCTGCCGCCTGGCTGCTCGGTCCCTGGACCCCGGAGGGTTAGGGTGCGGCAGGTGGGCACCGTCATTCTGGTCGATGATTTGCGGTCGTTCGCCGATGGGCGGGTCGCCGAGGTGGCGCGGAGCAGTGCGGCGGGGGTCGAGGCGTTGCGGCGGCTTCGGGGTGGCCGGATCGAAGCGTTGTGGCTGGATCATGACCTCGGCGGTGAGGACGCGATCTGGCCTGTGGTTGAGGTGCTGGAAGAGGCGGCGTTCGAGGGAGCGCCGTTCGACGTCGGCGTCGTTCTCATTCATTCCGCGAACCCGCCAGGGGCGGCCAAGATGCGGCAGGCCCTCCGCAGGTGGGGATATGCGGTGCGAGTCGTCACCGGGACGCCGGAGTTGGCGTACCTCGGCGAGATCCAGCAGGCCGATGGGCGGGAAGGCGGTTAGGGCGGTGGCTCAGGGGTAGTCGGCCGGCCGGTACATGACCGGACGACAAACTGCACGGGGCAACCGATGACGCTGAAGAAGACGCTGACCTACGCCGCCTGGGCGTTCATCATCTATTTCATAGCCTTCCGGCCGCAGCCCGCGGCGAACGTCGCCAAAGGGCTTCTGGGGCTGATCGGTGCGGTCGGCAAGGGGTTCGGGGACTTCTTCAGCAGCCTCGTCACCTGACGGAGGGCCGCTTGGATAGGGTCGGCGGATGGCGAACCGGTTGCGGCAGCGGCTCGTGGACGACTTCGCGGCCTGGGCGGGAGTGGACGACGCCGAAAAGGCGCGGGTCGGCGGGTTGTTGCGAGGGCGGGCCGATCCGACGCTGTGGCGCAGCGGGGACATCAACCAGCTGTTCATGCGGCAGGTCGCGGCGCGGGAGGAGGTTGAGCCCGGGCTGGCCGAGCACGGGCTCGACGACGTCCGCGGGTTCATCAGGTTCCTCGACGTCACGGACCAGATGCATCCGGGCAGTGCCCGGCCGGCCGCGTTGGTCAAGGAGCTGGACCGGCTCAGCGCGAAGTTCCCCGCGGCCATGACCGGCAAGCCCAGCAAAGCACCCGCACCGCCGGAGGAGCCGGCGCGGATCACCGCGGGGGACGAAAGTGCCCAGGTAGGGCAGAGCGCCCTGCTGCGGGACCTGGCCGCGCTGGCCGGCTGGGTCGGCGTGGAGGGCAGGCCGCGCGACGACCGCGGCGAGGTCCGCAAGGCCGACCGGCAAGGGCTGCGAAGCGCGCTCGGCCTCAGGGACGGGACCGACCCGGTGCTGACGGCGCTGTGGCTGGCGGCGGTCGAGTTCGACGTGATCAGGCTGCACCGGACCAGGGTGACCGCCGGGCCGGGCGCCGGCCTGGTCCGCGAGGTCCTGGCCGGCACGGCGCCGGAGCGGGAGGCCCTCGACCTGTGGATGGGCCTCGCCGACATGCTCATCCATCCCGTCACGCCGCTGCACTCGGAGAAGGGGGCCGAGCAGATCCGCGACTGGCTCGACCCTTGGACGCCGCTGTTCCTCGACCTGCTGAGTGAGCAGGACGGTCCCGCCGAGCTGGACGGGCTCATCGACCGGCTGCTGCGCGAGCAGGCCGGGCGTCTGCCGGTCGGGGATCCGCGGCTGTTCGCCGGGCTCGCCGCCACCTCGGTCCGCAACATCCTCGCCACCCTCGCCCGCCACGGCGCCGTCACCGTCGCCGGCTGCACGTCCGACCCGGCGCGCGAGGCCGAGGCCGCCGCGTGGGGCACCACCGTGTGGGCGATGTGGCCGGAATCCGGCACCACGATCGAGCTGACCGCGCTCGGCCGACACCTGGTCCGGCGCACGTAATCAAGCACCACGTAATCAAGCGCCGCTCCATCAAGCGCCGCTCCATCAAGCGCCGCTCCATCAAGCGCCGCTCCGAAACCGGACCGGCGCCGATACACTCGGCCGCGGCAGGGCCGTAGCGCAGAGGTTGTCGCGTCCGCCTCATAAGCGGGAAGGACGCCGGTTCGAATCCGGTCGGCACTGCCCTCGACGACATGGGGGCGCGGTGCGGGTGCCGGGGTGGATGATCGAGCTGGCCACCGCGCGGCGCGAGGCCGGCGACTGGCGCGGCGCCTGCGCGGCCGCCCGCGTCGACGTCGAGCTCGACCTGCGCGGCATCGCCCGCCTGCACGGCTCGGCGACCGCCGACGAGCTCGAGGACGACCTGCGCCACCTCGTGCCTGACCTGCTGCGGTGGTACGTGCCGCGGCGCCCCGCGGACGGTTTGCTGCGCACGGGACTGCGGCTGCCGCTGGCGCTGTTCCCCGACGCGCACGCGCTGGTCGTCCGGCCACCGGACCGCCTCGACCGGCCGCAGCGGATCGCCCTGCGGTTCGAGCGCCTCGGCGTCAGTGCGACGGGCAAGCGCGACGACTCGCTGCTGCTGGTCCGCGATCGCTGGGATTCCAGGTGTACGAACGAGCTCCTGACCCGCTGCGGCGGCACCGACCGGCTGCCGTTCTTCGAAGCCGACGGCACGCGCAAGGAAGGCGCGGAGACACGGACCGAGCGGGCCGTCCGGCTGGACGAGGACGGAAGGCACGCCGAGTCGTGGGCGGAGGCCGGGTTCGACCTCGAGGTGCTGCTGTTCGACCCGGGCTGGAGCCGGGAGCGGATAGACCCGGCGGCGTTCACCGATGGCGGCGAACGGGAAAGGCACGACGTCGTCGAGCGGTCGCTCGCCTGGCTGCGGCCGGTCCACACGGCCCTCGCCGGCGCCGCCCGGCGCGTCGTCGCGCACATCGGGGACCTGCGCCGCGCCGCGCCGGTGGAGCGGATGGTGGACGAGACCAGATGGACCGGCGGGACCAGGATCACGGTCCAGGTGCCGGGGCCGCGGGCCGAGCCGATGCCGCTGCACGTCGACGAGCGGGCCGGGCTCGTGCGGATCGACGTGCGCGGGCGCTGCATCGTGCTGGACCGGCTCGACACGCCGCGGCCGCGGGCCAGGCTGGTGGTGGGTGTGCCGTACGGCAAGGTCGACGACGCCAGGCGGCGGGCCGAGATCGCCGAGTTCGGCCTCGAACTGGACCGGGTGCCGAGGATGCCGCACGCGCTGGCCCGCCGGCCGGAGGAGCTCACCGCCCTGATCCGTGGCGACGCCGGCCCGGACGAGCTGCATCCGCTGGTTCACGGCACGCTGTTCCCCGCCAGTACCACACCCGAAGCGAAACCGGTGAACGTGCGGGACCGGGTGAGGGTCCACTGCGGCGAGCGGATCCACGAGGTGCTCCTGCGCGACGGGGCCATCCACATCCAGGACGCGCCCGCCGAGATCCAGCGGGAGCGCGCGATCAGGGCCTTCGGCGCGCCGCTGCGCGGTTGTGTCGCCGCGGTCGACGGCTGGCGGGACCACACGGTGCGGATGCCGGCCCAGATGCGGGGCCTGCGCCGCGAGCTGATGCTGCTCGTCCAGCACGGCGACGGCCCGGCGGTGACCGCCGCCCTGGACGCCGGGATCGATCCGCACGTCCGCGACGAGCGGGGCCGCACCCTGCTGCACCTGCTGCCGCGGCTCTTCGAGGCGGACCTCCTCGTGCGGCTGCTGGACGCCGGCCTCGACGTGCACGCCCGCGACGACGACGGCGAGACGCCCCTGCACGCGGCCGTCGATTTCGGCTCCCCCGCCCTGGTGCGTGGGCTGCTCGCCGCGGGCGCCGACCCGCAGGCCCGCTCGGAGCGCCCCTATCCGCGGGTCGCCATCTGGACCGGCCGCACCGACCTGGAGTTCCTGCGGGCGCTGAACCACTACCGGTGATCGAGGTACGACAGGACGGCGAGGACACGGCGATGGTGGTCGCCTGACGGCGGCAGGCCGAGCTTCGCGAAGAGCGAGTTGATGAGGTTGTTGACGGACTTCTCGGCGATGACGAGGCGCCCGGCGATCGCCGCGTTGGAGTGCCCCTCGGCCATGAGCCGCAGCACCTCACCCTCCCGCGCGGTGAGGTTGTCGAGCGTGTCAGGCCGGTGGATCAGCTGCGCGACGACCTCCGGGTCCATGACCGTGCCGCCGGCCGCGACCCGCCGCACGGCGTCGACGAACTCGCGCACCTCGCCGATCCGGTCCTTGAGCAGGTAGCCGACGGCGCCGGCCCGGTCGGCGAGGAGATCCCTCGCATAGAGGCGTTCGACGTACTGCGACAGCACGAGCACCGGCAGGCCGGGCACCGCGCGCCGGGCGGCGACGGCGGCGCGCAGACCCTCGTCGGTGAAGGTCGGCGGCAGCCGCACATCGACGACGGCGACGTCCGGCCGGGCCTCGACGAGCCGCTCGGCGAGCCCGCCGCCGTCGGCCGCCGTGACGGTAACGTCGAAGCCGTACGCGGTCAGCATCCTGGTCAGGCCGTCGCGGAGCAGCACCTGGTCCTCGACGATCAGGACGCGCACGGCAGCTCCATCTCCAGCAGCGTCGGTCCACCGGCCGGGCTGACGACGCGGAGGCTGCCGTCGAACGCGGACAACCGCCGCTGGATGCCGAGCAGGCCGGTGCCGTGGGACGGGTCGGCGCCGCCGCGACCGTCGTCGTGCACCGTGATGCGGACCGTGTCGCCGGCGTCGACGAGCGCGATACGGACCCGCTTCGCCCCGCTGTGCCTGATGGCGTTGCTGAGCGCCTCGGCCGTGGCGAAGTACGCGGCCGCCTCGACGGGCGCGGCCAGCCTCCGCTCCAGCCGCAGGTCGAGCTCGACGGTCATCGCGCTGCCCAGCACGAGCGCGTGCACGGCGGCGGCCAGGCCGCGGTCGGCGAGCACCGGCGGGTGGATGCCGCGGACCAGGCCGCGCAGCTCGGCCAGGGCGGCACCGGCGCCGGTCCGCGCCTCGGTCAGCAGCGCCTTCGCCACCGCGGGGTCGTCGTCGATGACGTCCTCCGCGACCCCGAGGTGCATGGCGAGGACGACCAGCCGCGCCTGTGCGCCGTCGTGCAGGTCGCGTTCGATGCGGCGCAGCTCGGCGGCGGACGCGTCGACCGCCGCGGCGCGGGTGGTGCTCAGCGTGTCGACCCGTGCCGCGAGGCGGGCCGCGGCCGTCGGCCGCAGCAGCGCCGCCGCCAGCCATGTCTGCGCCCTGATCAGGTGGCGTTGCAGATGGTATGCGACGACGGCCACGCCGAGCCCTACGGGCACCAGGATCCAGGTCAGTGGCCCGGACCGGCCGGTCCATTCGAGCACCGCCGGGTCGAAGCCGGTCGGCTCGGGCAGCAGCGCCTTCAGCGCCGGTGCCGTCATGCACTGCACGGCACCGAGCCACAGCGTGACCGGCACGATCAGGCCGGCGAGGCCGACCACGAACTGGCCCGGCAGCCACAGCAGGTCACGCCACGTGGCGGGGTCGCGGACCACCGTGCGCAGCCGTCCGACCGGTCCGCCGGTCAGCGGCCGGTACGGCGACGCGACAGCGACCCGGCGCCGTTGGACACCGGCCACCGCGCGGGACCCCCACACCGCGACCGCGAACAGGGCGACCCCGAGGCCGGCGGCCAGGCTTGCCGGCACCGACGCCGCGAACAGCGCCAGGAGCACCGGGGCCGGCAGGGCGACGGCGGCGCCCTCCGCGAGCCAGCGCAGCTCACCCAAACGATCACGAATGCGCTTCATGACGACGACGGTAGGCCGGGGCCCGGAGCGCCCGACAGGGTGCGGACACCTGCATGCGTCGAGGTGCGGCTGCCCTGGGCCGGGACGCCCCGCGGCGGACAGCCTGAGCGGCATGCGACGGATCATCACGGCACTGCTCATCGCGGCGGCGGTCACCGCCGGCCTGCCGGCCGCCCCAGCGCTCGCGGCCCCTTCCGGCTTCACCGCCACGGAGGTCACGTTCACCGGCAACGGCGGCGTCACCCTGCACGGCACCGTCCTCGCCCCGGCCCCTGCCCCGGCCGCCGGACCCGCGCCCATGCGGCTGCCCGGCATCGTCATGTTGGAGGGGGCGGGCAACCGGGGGCGAGGCTACCTGCGGGGGGAGGCAGAGGCGTACGCCCGGCACGGCGTCGCGACGCTCACCTACGACAAGCGCACCGACGGGTACTCGATGCTGCACCGCGACTTCTCGGTGCTCGCCGACGACGCGCTCGCCGGCCTCCGGCTGCTGCGGGACCGGCCGGACGTCGACCCGTCCCGGCTGGGGCTGTGGGGGCTGCCGGAAGGGGCGTGGGTCGCGCCGATCGCCGCGAACCGCTCGGCCGACGTCGCGTTCCTCATCACCGTCGGCGCGGTCGGCACCAACCCGGTGGATCAGACGGCGTGGGCGTACGGGCAGTACCTGCGGCACGCCGGCGTCCGCGGGTACCTGCCGCGGCTGATGCAGACCAGCGTGGTGCGGGCGACGATCGACTTCGGGCTCTTCGCCGAGGCGGGCTTCGACCCGGTGCCCGAGTGGGAGCGGGTGCGGCAGCCGGTCCTGGCGCAGTGGGGTGAGCTGGACCGCGACGCCGTGCCGCTGCGCAGCAGCCGTCTGATCGGCGACGCGCTCGACCGTGGCGGCAACGCGCGGCACACCGTGCGGGTGGTCGCCGGCACCAACCACAACCTGCACCGCACGGCGGACGACGGCTTCGACCGTCTCCCGGCGCTGCCGGACGACTACGCGGACTTCGAGACCGCCTGGATCGCCGACCCTTCGATGACCGCGCCCGCTGTCGCGCTGCGGCCGTCGTCGCTCGTCGACTCGGCGCCCGGCTGGGGCGACACCACCTGGGTGCGGCTCGGCGTGCTGCTGCTCCTGGTGGGCACGCTCGTCCGGTGCCGGGTCCGGTGGCTGCTGGTGCTCGCGCCGGTCACGATCGCCGGCACGCTCGTCTTCATGTTCTTCCTGCTCGCCACCGCGGGCAAGGTCGTCGGGCCCGTGCTGCTGGGCCGGCCCCCGGCCTGGCTCGCGCTGCAGTTGCTCGCCGTCGCGGTGGTTGCCGGCTTCGCCTGGCGCCGACGCTGGCTGCCCGGCGCGCTCTTCCTGGTCTGGGCCATCCAGTGGGGACTGTTGATTCCCTGACGGTTGACGGGTTGCGGAGGGTGCATTACCTTCTCGTCTACTGCAAGCCTCTTCCCGAATCGGATCCGCCCGTAGCCGATTCCGGGAGTCATCTCCCATCCGGAGGCCCGTGTGTCCACGCATCGTCGCGACGTCCTGAAGCTCATCGGTGCCGGCACGGCCGGCGCACTCCTGCCCTTGTCTCTCGGCACTCCGGCGCACGCGGCCGGGTCGGTCGTGGTCCCGCTCGACGGGGCGTGGCGCTTCGCGACCGACCCGGGCAACACCGGCGAGGCGGCCGGCTGGGCCACGCCCGGCTTCAACGACGCCGGCTGGGCGACGCTGCAGATCCCCGGCAACTGGGACGTCCACGACGCCTGGGCCGGCTACCGCGGCTGGGGCTGGCACCGGCGCACCGTCGCGGCACCCGCGATCACCGCGGGGCAGGTCGTCCGGCTGCGGTTCGAGGCCGTCTACTACCGGGCCAGGGTCTGGTTCAACGGCGTCTACCTCGGCGAGCACTCCGGTGGCTACACGCCGTTCGAGTTCGACGTGACCAGCCGTCTCGCCGCCACGAACACGATCGTCGTGGCGGCCAGCAACACGTATTCGATCGGCGCCTGGTGGCCGTGGGGCGGGATCAGCAGGTCGGTGTCGCTGACCGTCGACGCGCCCGTGCGGATCGAGCGGCAGCACGTCATCGCCACCCCGGACCTGACCAGCGGCACCGGCACCGTGGTCAACTGGGTGACGCTGTCCAACGCGGGCGCCACCGCCAGGACCGTGACCGTGCGTAGCACGTTCCCTTGGGGCGCGCCCTCGACGACGGTCACCGTCCCGGCCCGCGGGACCGTGGAGGCCCGCCTGGACAGCGGTGTCTCCGCAGGCGGGTATGCGTTGTGGGGGTTGGACAGGCCCACCCTGTACACCTGCGAAACCACCGTCGTCGAGGGCTCGGCGGTGCTGCACGGCAAGACCGACCGCTTCGGATTCCGCAAGGTCGAGGTGCGCGGCACGGCGATCCACCTCAACGGCGAGCCGATCCGGGCGAGCGGCTACAACCGGGTCGGCGACGACCGGGTCGCCGGCGCGACCGAGCCGACCTATCTGGTGCGGCGCGACCTCGACCGGATGAAGGCCGCGGGCGCCGGGCTGATGCGCATCCACCACGTGCCGCAGACGCCTGAGCTGCTCGACTACGCCGACGAGATCGGCATGCTCCTCATCGAGGAGATCCCCGTCTGGGGGACCGGCGCCAATCTCGACCCCGCCAACGAGGTCACCCGGGCAGAGCTGCGCGACATGATCCGCCGCGACTACAACCACCCGTCGATCGTCGCCTGGTCGGTGGCCAACGAGATCCGCGGCACCAGCGCCGAGGGCCTGACGTTCGTCCGCGAGATGATCGCCTACATCAAGTCCTCGCTGGACAGCACCCGCCTGTGCACCTACGTGAGCAACACCTACGCCGGGGCGTCCACGCCGACCGGGGAAGCGCTGCAGTACACCGACTTCGCGTGCCTCAACATGTACGGCGGCTTCGCCGGCAACGTCGACCACGTGCACGGCCTCTACCCGGACAAGCCGATCTTCGTGTCGGAGTACAGCGCCGACAGCTTCACGTTCCCCACCAGCCGCGAGGACGTCGACTTCCGCACCGCCAGCGACGCGTCCGCTTTTCTGAGCCGGCCGTGGGTGGTGGGCAGCTCGCTGTGGACCTTCAACGACTACCGCAGCAGCTTCGGCGGCACGTCCCCCGACCAGGTGCGCGGCTGGGGCATCCAGAACGTGTGGGGCCAGCGCAAACGTGCGTATGCGCAGCTGCAGACCACGAACAGCCCTGTTTCGGGGCTCGCTGTCACCACGTCGGGCGGGCTGAGCCTGCTTTCGTTGTCCGCCGGCACTTCCCGGATCCTTCGTGGGCACCGGCTCGCATGGCAGGTCACGGACGCTTCGGGGGCGGTGCTCGACGGGCGGATCGTGCCGCTGCCCGACATCGCGCCCGGCTCCGGCACGGTGCAGCGCGCGGTCCGGTGGACCGATCCCGGCACCGCCGTGCGGCAGCGGCTGTCGCTGCTCGCGCCCTCCGGTCACGAGGTCGCGGTGTCCACATCGGACCTGCGGGCGCCGGCCGCGCCGGTGATCCGGTCGGTCGTCGCCGCGGACGGCGCCGTGCGCGTGGTCTTCGACCGGGTCGCCGACGCCGACGGGTTCCGGGTGCTCACCTCGACGGGCGTCACCAGCGCCGACACGATCAACGGGTTCGCTGACGTGACCGGGCTGGCCAACGGGGTCGCGGTGCAGGTGCGGGTGGTGGCCTTCAACGGCTTCGGGGTGTCCGCCGCCTCCGCGCCGTCATCGGTGACCCCTTCGGGGACGCTCGCCCTGCCGCCCCGGATTCAGGACGTGGTGCCGGTCTCCGGCGGGCTGGTGCTCGGCTTCATCGTCGCGCCGGGCGCGACCGACCATCAGGTCGAGGTGCTCGACGGCCCGTCGTTCACCACGTCGTTGAAGGGCTCGGTCCGGATCGTGACCACCGGGACCTCGGTGCGGATCAAGGGCTCGAACACGGTGTGGAGCTCGTTCGCGGCTCCGGCCGGTGGGTTCGCCGTGCAGGGCGTGCTCGCCGCCGACGACCGGCTCGCGGTGCGGATCGCCCCTGACCCGTTCGCGGAGCGCTACGAGGTGACCGCCACCGGCGGCGGACGCACCGTGGTCCGGGTCGTGGAGTCCTCGGCCGTCGAGCTGCTGACCGTTACCGGGCTCGTCGCCGACGCCACGCATCAGGTCAGCGTGCGGTGCGGCACCGCCACCGGCTGGTCGGCCCCTGTCGTCGTGTCCGCCCGCACCACCGTCGTGCTGCCTACCGGCGCACCGGCCACGCCGACCGGTCTGAGCAGCTCCACCAGCGGGGGCGTGACCACGCTGGTGTGGTCCGCGGTTCCCGGCGCCGCCGGGTATCTCGTCTCGGCCTCCGACTGCGGCAGCGCGGCCACGTCCGTTGTCGTCACTGGCACCACGCTCGTGCTCGGCGCGCAGGGCAGCGTCGCCGGCGTCGCCTACCGGGTCACCGCCGTCGGCGAGGGCGGCACCAGCGCGGCGTCGCCGGGATACGTCGTGCCCGGCACACCCGGACCCCGGCAGGTCACCGTCACGCCACTGGACACCGCTGTCGACTGCGCCGGAGCTGTGCGGTTCCGCGAGACCGGCACCTGGCTGGCGAGCAGTCTCGCCGGCGTGGACGGCACCCCGAGCCGCTACAGCAACACCGCCGGCTCCACCGCCACCTGGGCCCCGACCCTGCGCGCCGCCGCGACCTACCGGGTCGAGATCTGGGTCCCGCCGAACGCGAACAGCGCCACGGCGGCGTCATACCAGGTCACCCACGCCGGCGGCACGGCGTCCTTCACCGTGGACCAGGTCGCGGTCGGCGGCACCTGGCACACCCTCGGCACGTGGTCCTTCGCCCAGGGCACCGCCGGCAAGGTCGTCCTGACCGCCGGCACGACCTTCGCCCGGGCCAACGCGGTCCGCTTCACACCCGCGTGAAAATGCCCGACGCTCGTTTCGCCGCGATGCCAGGATGACCCGATGCGGTACACCATCAGACCGGTTGTCGAAGCGGACTGGCCCTTGGCGAAGGAGCTGCGGCTCGCGGCCCTGCAGGACCCCGTCGCGCCGATAGCGTTCCTGGAGACCTACGACCAGGTCGCTTCGCAGCCCGACGAATTCTGGCAGGGCCGCACCGCGACCGCCGCCGAGGGCAGCACCGTCCGCCAGTTCATCGGCGCTTCCCCTTCCGGCCGCTGGCTCGGCACCGTCACCGTCCTCGTCGAGCCGCCCGGCTTCGAGGACTACTTCGGTTTCGTGGTGCCGACCGCCCAGACCCACCTCGTCGGCGTCTACGTCCGCCCGGAGGCCCGCGGCACCGGCCTGGCCGCCGCCCTGTTCGACGCGGCGCTCACCTGGTCGTGGTCCCTCCCGGCCCCTTCCCCACAACTCGCCCGCCTCTACGTCCACACCGCCAACACCCGCGCCCAGGCCATGTACAAGAAGGCCGGCTTCACCCCCACCGGCGCCACCGTCGAAGCCCCCACCGGCACCGAATACGAATACGCCATCTCGAGGGCGGACGCGGCCGTCGGTGCTCCCTGAAGCGACTGTCCGAGCGGCAGGCGCTTCAGGCGCCGTGTCGAGTAGCCTGGTGGTGGCGTGGCAGGGCGCCGGCGGTCCGCGCGGAGGGCGTAGCCCACCTGAGCAACGATTCGCGGCGCCGGTGTTGTCCCTCCTTTCCGGCCTGAGCTTGCGGGCGCCAGGCATCCGGACAAGGAGGCCATCGTGCCGATCCGCCGTCTTCCCGACCGGCCCAGCGTCGAGCATCTGCGAAACCAGGCCAGAGCGCTGCAGCGGGGCGAGGGTGCCGACCCTGCTGCGGCACGGCGCCGATCCGGACGGCGTCGGCACCGCGCACCCCGTTTTCGAGGGACTCAGTGCGCGGCAGTTGTCCACCATGTACGGCTATGCGGACCTGCCGCAGAGCGACGACCCGGTGCTGCGGTTCCTGGGCGAGTGCATGCGAGGCGGGCCCGTCGGCGACCCCGCGCTGGCCGAAACGGCGATCAGAAGGCGCCCGCACCACCTCGTCGCGGCCGCGAGCGACGGCCGGACGGCGGCGGTGCGGCTCATGGCGGACCTGGGGTTCCCGCTCAAGGGCACCGACGCGCTGCACGAGGCGGCGCACAACGGGCACCTCGAAACGGTGCGGGCGCTGATCGAGCTCGGCGCGGATCCGGACCGCCGCGAGCCGCGGTTCCATGCCACGCCGCGCGGCTGGGCGGAGCACAACGGCAAGCGGGACGTGGCCGAATACCTGGCGACCGTGGAACGTTCTCGATAGCCGCGTGGTCGGGACGCGACAACTGTCGAAGCGCTTGACATGTCCCGGGGGCGACAACAGCATGGGAGCGCTTCCATCCATGCTCTCCGATTGGACCGCCATGCAGATCGGAATTCGTCGCGGCGCCGTGGCCGTCGCGGCGTTGCTGCTCACGACAGGACTCCCCGCGGTAGCGGCCGCGGATCCGGCACCCACCACCGTCACCGTGAACGCCCGGGCGGGCCTCGCGACAGTCCCGGACACCGCGCTGGGCGTCAACGACGCGATCTGGGACGCCGAGCTCGGCACCACCGCGGTGTCCGACCTGCTCGGCGCCGCCGGTGCGCAGATGCTGCGGTACCCGGGCGGCTCGTACGCCGACATCTACCACTGGCGCGACCACACCGCGCCCGGCGGCTACGTGGCCCCGAACACCGACTTCGACACGTTCATGGGCTCGGTGCGCCGGATCAACGCCCAGCCGATGATCATCGCGAACTACGGCACCGGTACCGCCGAGGAAGCCGCGGACTGGGTCCGCTACGCCAACGTGACCAAGGGCTACGGGGCCAAGTACTGGACGATCGGCAACGAGAACTACGGCAACGGCCACTACGGCACCGCGTGGGAGGCCGACAACCACGCCGACAAGAGCCCGCGCGCCTACGCCGAGGGCGTGGTCGCGTTCGCCGCCGCGATGAAGGCGGTCGACCCCACCATCAAGATCGGCGCGGTCCTCACCACGCCCGGCAACTGGCCCGACGGCCTGGTCGGCTCCGGCGACGCCGGCACGTGGAACCAGGTCGTGCTGTCCGTGGCCGGCCCGGCCATCGATTTCGTCGATCTGCACTGGTACCCGGGTGGCGGCTCCGCCGCGGAGGCCCTGACGAAGACGAACCAGATCGACGACATCATGTACCTGACGCGCCAGCAGATCGCCCGGCACGCGGGTGCCGGAGCGAGCCGCATCAAGGTCAGTTTCACCGAGCTGAACGTCGGCGTCGGCCAGAACACCCAGCCCGGCGCGCTCTTCCTCGCCGACGCGTACAGCAGCCTCCTGGACAACGGGGTCTTCACCGTCCAGTGGTGGAACGTGCACAACGGCATCGGCACCGTCTCCACCGTGGCCGGGCAGACCGACTACGGCGACTTCGGCATGCTGTCCAGCGGCGGCTGCCAGACCGGTGGCACCGTCTGCGAGCCGCCGCTGAACACGCCGTTCGCGCCGTACCACGCGTTGAGCGTCATGAAGTCCTTCATCAAGCCGGGCGACCAGCTCGTCCGCGCCGCTACGGGCGACCCTCTGGTCGCCGCGCACGCCGCCCGCCGCCCGAACGGTGACCTGGCCGTCCTGCTCATCAACAAGGACCCGGACAACGCCCGGCCGGTGGCACTCCGGTATTCCGGCTACTCGCCCGCCACGGGTGCGCCTTCGGTGACCACGTTCACGAACGGTGCCGCCGCTCCTGTCAGCACCGCGGGTGGCACCTCGGCCGCGCAGACCCTGCCCCCGTATTCCTTGACGCTGCTGGTGCTGCACCCGACGGCCCCTGTGACCGGTGCTCCTCCGGCGCCCGGACAGCCCACGACGACGGCTGTCGGCGCGACCACGGCGACCATCGCGTGGCCGGCCGCACCGACCGGCGCCGGCGCCAAATACGAGGTGTACCGCCAGAACGGCGCCATCAGCGAGCAGCTCGGCGAGACGCCGGGGACGTCGCTGCAGGTGTCCAACCTGAACCCCGGCACCCGCTACACCGTCAACGTCATCACCCGCGACACCGCCGGCAAGGTCTCCTGGTCCTCGCCCCCGCTGACCTTCACCACGACGAGCCCCGCGACGAGCACCTGCACCATCCGCTTCACCGACGTCAACGACTGGGGCAACGGCTACGTCGGCAACATCGACATCACCAACACCGGCCCCAGCCCCATCAACGGCTGGACCCTCACCTTCACCTGGCCCACCCCCTGGCAGACCGTCTCCGGCAACTGGAACGGCAACTGGACCCAGACCGGCCGCGACGTGAGGATCACCAACATCGAGACCAACGGCACCCTCGCCGCCTCCGGCGGCGCCACCAGCACCGGCTTCGTCGGCGCCTACAACGGCCCCAACGTCCTGCCCTCGGCATTCCGCCTCAACGGCACCGTCTGCACGGTCGCCTGACCCCGGTCCGACCCGTTCCGCCGACCCGGGCAGGCGTCTCTGCCCGGGTCGGCGCGCCTGATCCGCCACGATCCGCAACGCACGGGCCGCCGGGCCCTCAAAAGCAGGTCCAGCCGCACGCCGAGCAGCCGGACCGGACGGTCCAGAGCGAACCTGGACAGCACCGCGTGTGCCGTGCAACACCCACCAGCTCACCCCACCAACGGTAATGGAGAATCGGGGCGTGTCTGGCCCTGATCTCGGTTCGCTGCGCGGCGACGGTGGTGCGCTGCACTGGTTGGACGGCGGGCGGTTGATGCGCCAGGACGCCGGCGACGTGACGCCGGAAGGGGTCCGGGTCGGGGGCGGCGTCCACACGTACGGTGGCGGCGACCATCTCGTCACCGCGGCTGCCGTCTGGTGTGCGACCCCGCAGGGCCTGTTCCGCGGCGGGACGCTTGTCGCCGAGGGAGCGTTCGGCGACCTGGTCCTCGGCGACGGTGAGCTGCTCGCGGTCCGGGAGGACGGGTCCGGCGACGCGCTCGTCGCGGTCCCGCTGGACGGCGGCGACGTCCGGGTGCTGGCGGAGGCGGCCGGGTTCTTCGGCGCGCCCCGACCCACAGACGGCATGCTGGCCTGGACGTGGTGGAGCGCGCGGGACATGCCGTGGGACGGGTGCGAGATGTGGGTCGCCGCGTACGAGCCGGGCGGGCAGATCGGTGACCCGATGCGGGTGGCGGGCGGCCCGGACGAGTCGGCGCTCGAGCCGCGCTGGGGTCCCGACGGGATGCTGTACTTCATGTCCGACCGGACCGGCTGGTGGAACCTGTACCGCCACGACGGCACGGCCATCGCCCCGCTCGAAGCGGACTGCGCGGCGCCGCCGTGGGAGCTGGGACAGTCGTCGTACTGCTTCCTCGACGACGGCCGCATCGCCATGATCGCCCGGGAGGGCCCGGCGCACCGGCTCGTGATCGCCGACGGTTCGGGGGCCGTCTCGCCTGTGCCGGTGCCGTACACCTCGATCAAGCCGTGCCTGACGGCGTGGGGCTCCTCGGTGGCGCTGATCGGATCGTCCCCGACGCTCGCCCAGCAGGTCGCGATCGTGCCTTCGCCTTCGCCTTCGCCTTCCGGTGGTCTTCCCGAGCGTCTCGACGTGTCGGTCGACGGCGATCGGCAGGTGGTCGCGCTGGTGTACCCGCCGGCCGGGGCCACCTCGGAGTGGTCCGCACCGCTCATCGTGCGTGCCCATCCCGGCCCGGCCGCGTCGGTGGAGCTCTTCACCAGCCACGGCTTCGCGGTCGCGGACGTTGACTCCACGGGCAGCGCAGGCTACGGCCGCGCGTTCCGGCAGGCGTTGTACGGCCGATGGGGCGTCCTCGACGTCGCCGATTGCCGTGCGGTGGCCGAACACCTGATCGCGGCGGGTCGCGCGGTGCCGGGCCAGGTGTTCGTCCGGGGCGCGGGCACCGGCGGCTACACGGCGCTCCAGGCGGTGTCCTCGGACGGGCCGTTCGCGGCAGCGACCGCGGTGTCGCCCGTCGTCGACCCCGAGCGGTGGGCCTCGACGGCGCCGCGCTTCCACCGCCCGTACGCCGTCCGCTTGGGCGGCGCCCCGGTCACCGCCGCCGCCATCCGCACCCCGGTCCTGCTGATCCACGGCGCCGACGACCCCGTGACATCGCCGGCCGGCACGGCGGCCCTGGCGGACGATCTGCGTTCGCGGGGCGCCCCGCACGAGCTGCTCCTCCTCGCCGGCACCGGTCACGACGTCCCTGCGTCCGACGAAGCACTGGAAGCCGAACTCCGCCTGTATCAGAGTTTCGAAGTCCCCGGGATTGCTTGACACCTCCGGCGTCACCCGCGCCATTGACGGACAGGTTCGCGATTGCGAAGCGATCCGGCCATGTGTGCTCGCGGCCCTGGACCTCGCTCATGATGCCCGCTTTCCGCCTGCGGGAAAGTGTCGTACCTGGTGGCTAGGGTCGGGGTACGTCGGTGGTTGGGAGGTGCGGCATGACCGGTGAGATCCATGGGGCGTCCTTCGAGGATCTCGTCGCGTTCTTCCGCCGGCCGGTGCCGGGTGGGTTTCCGGTCGATGTGGTGCGGGAGTGTGTCTGCCGGTCGTGTGACGGGCGGCGGTTCGAGGTGCGGGTGATGGACACGGCACAGGCGGCGCGGCGCACGTGTCTGGAGTGCCGGCGGCACGAGCTGATCGCCGACAGCGTCGAGTATTGGGACGACGACGAGGAGGTGCAGGTCCGCTGCGCGTGCCTGTGCGGGGAGGAGGAGTTCGCGGGGGCGGTCGGGTTTTCGCTGCGCGAGGAGAGCGACGACGTCCGCTGGATCGTGGTCGGGCTGCGCTGCCTGTCGTGCGGCCGCCTCGGGGTCTATGAGGCGTGGAAGATCGACTGGGGACCGAGCAACTACCTCCTGGACCTGGCATGAGTCTTTCCCATCACAATTCCCACCCCCGTGGCGGGGAATCGGTCGCGGGCTGAGGAAGTTGTCGGCGATATGACGACGATCGGGTTCATCGGTAGTGGGTTCATCGGCGGGACGGTGGCAAGGTTGGCGGTCGCTGCCGAGTATGACGTGGTGGTGAGCAACTCGCGCGGCCCCGAGACGCTGCAGGACCTCGTGGCCGAGCTCGGGCCGCGGGCCAGGGCGGCCACCGCGCAGGAGGCCGCCGAGGCCGGGGACATCGTGGTGGTGAGCGTGCCGTTCAAGGCGTATCAGGCGGTGCCGGCCGCCCCGCTGCAGGGCAAGGCGGTCATCGACACGAACAACTACTATCCGCAGCGCGACGGCACCTTCGCGGAGCTGGACGAGGGGAAGACGACCAGCAGCGAACTGCTGCAGCGCCACGTCGACGGCGCGAGCGTGGTCAAGCTGTTCAACAACATCTTCTACAAGCACCTGGGTTCGCTCCCCCGCCCGTCAGGCGCCGCCGATCGGACCGCGCTGCCCCTCGCCGGCGACGACGAGGCCGCGAAGCGGACGGTCACCGAGTTCCTGGACACCATCGGCTACGACGCCGTGGACGTGGGCACGCTGGCCGACGGGTGGCGTTTCCAGCCGGACACGCCGGCGTATGGCCCGCCGTATGGGACGTTCGACGACCCGGTCGGCCACGCCGCCGGCGCGGACGTCGTGCGGGCAGCGGTCGGCAAGGCCGCGCGCTAGTCATGCATCCGCAAACGTTGGCCGGGTCATGTCGCACCCGCGTGTTTGAGTGTCGGGGTGCGTCGACGTTGTGATCCGGATGCTGGCCGGGTGGTGCACCGCACCGCACCGCCCGGGTCGGGCTGCGTGTCACTCGGGGTGAGAGGTCGTGTCACTCGGGGTCAGAGGTCGTGTCACTCGGGGTCAGCGGTTAAGGACGAGGACGACAGGCCCGGCGGTCACGGGGCAGACGAACCGGCGTAGATCACGAAGGCGGTCAGCAGCACGATCGGGGCGAGGATGCCGGCGAGCACCTGCGGGCGGCGCAGCAGCGGCCGGCCGGCGTCCATCGGCTGGACGGGCGCGGCGCCCGGCTGCGCGGCCGGGGCCGCCAGCCCGGTCACCTTCGTCATGGCGGTCCAGTTGAGCAGCAGGGCGACGATCGCGACCACGGAGAAGATGCCGTACCAGCCGAACGTGAACATCTTCTGCTGGAGGGCCCGGAAGACGGCGGTGCCGCAGTCGCGGCAGAACGGGCCCGGGCTCCGGGTGTAGCTGATCCAGATCAGCACGGACTGGACGGCGCGGAACTTGGCGTCCGCGGCCGGCACCGCACCGCAGCAGCGGCACTGCAGGATCGGTGTCGACGGGCCCGGGTCTGCGCCGACTGCCGACGCGTAGGCGGTGAGGCTGCCGGCGGCGCCGGTGGCGAGGCGGTGCATCACCTGCTGCACGGGCCGGATCCGGGCGCCGCCGGGCAGGTCCAGGGCGGCGTGGTCGCCGTCGCGGACCCAGGCGCCGCCCAGCCGGCGGCGGATCACCTCGCCGACGTAGCCGCCCAGCATGGGCACCCGGGTGTTCAGGTCCTTGCCGAGCAGGCCGCGCGGGCGCGGGCGGCCGTCCGGTGCCTCGGTGCTCAGAAACCGCTCGATCTCCCACAGCGACGACGGCGAGAAGTCGGCGCGGTAACCGGTGGCCGTCAGCGCGGCCGCAGTCCAGTCCGCACCCGCGCGCATGTCGTTGTCGATGCCCACGGGCATGATCTTGGCACATCGAGCGCACATCGAGTGAGTACCGAGGTCGGATCGTCTTCCGTGCTTCGTCAAGTGGCCCGCGCCGGCACCGCCGCACCTCTCCGCCACCGTCATCGCCCGCCACCCGTTGACGCCCCCACCCGCCACCCCGCGCCACCCGCGCCACCCCCGCCGGGCGCGCCGGGCGCGCCGACGCGACGGGCAGGGAAGCAGCCGCTGGGGCGGTGCCGGGTCAGCGGGCGGTGCATGGCAGACGTCGGGTGGCGAGGGCATGAGGCCGGGTGCGGGAGAGGGACCGGGCGGCAGGAGGCGGGATACGGTGGGCCGATGGACACGCTGGGACGGTTGGGTGACGAGTATTTCCGGCTGCACTTCGACGCCGATCCGTTGCTGGCCAGCGTGTTCGGGGTGGAGGGGCGGGACTCCGAGGTGCCTGACCCGAGCCGGGAAGCGGCGCACGCGCAGCGGGGCAGGCTGGCGCGGGTCGAAGCGGAGCTGGGCACCGTCGCGCGGGAGGGCCTCAGCACGCAGGAGAAGATCAGCCATACGATCCTGGGCCGGCTGCTGCGCGACGAGCAGCGGATTCTGCACGACGGGGTCAGTGAGGTGGCGGTGACCGCGAGCATCGCCGGGCCGCTCGCGCAGGTCGTGTCGGCGGTGCCCATGACCAGGGACGCGGCGTATGTCGCCCGGCTCGGGAAGCTGGCCGGGTACTTCGACGGGCACGCCGAGCGGTATCAGCAGGCGGCAGCGGACGGGCGGTTCCCGACCGAGCTCGGCGTCCGGCAGGCGATCGCGCAGGTCGACGCGTACCTGAGCACGCCGGTCGAGCAGGACCCGCTCCTGAGAGACGCGGATCAGAAGAACATCATCAAGGAGTCGGTACGGCCGGCGTTGCAGCGGTTCAGGACGGCGCTGGACGAGCTGCCCGGCGCCCGGGGGGACGACAAGGTCGGGCTGTGCCATGTGCCGGGCGGACCGGACGCGTATCGCACGCTGATCGCGGCGTACACCACCACGGAGTTCGGGCCGGAGGAGATCCATCAGATCGGGCTGGACCTGGTGGCCGGGCTGCGGGAGGAGTTCAAGGAGCGGGGCGGGCGGGCGCTGAAGGCCAGAAGTGCCGAGGAGACGATCACCAGGCTGCGCGACGACAAGGAGCTGCGGTTCACCGAGAAGGGGCAGATCGTCGACGCGGTGACGGCGGCGCTGCGAAAGGCCGAGGAGGCGGTGCCGGACTGGTTCGCGAGGTACGACATCGCGCCGTGCGTCGTGAAGGAGATGGACCCGGCGGAGGCGGAGAACTCGGTGCTCGGGTATTACGTCGCGCCGGCGGCTGACGGGTCGCGGCCGGGGGCGCACGTGGTCAACACGTTCCGGCCGGAGTCGCGGGCCAGGTTCGAATACGAGGTGCTCGCGTTCCACGAGAGCGTGCCGGGGCATCACCTGCAGATCGCGGTCGCCCAGTCGCGGGACGATCTGCCGCGCTTCCGGCGGTTCACGTACTTCGACGCGCACGGCGAGGGCTGGGGCCTGTACACGGAGCGGCTCACCGACGAGATGGGCCTCTACACGTCGGAGCTGAGCCGGCTCGGGATGGTGTCGTTCGACGCGTGGCGGGCGTGCCGGCTGGTCGTGGACACCGGGATGCACCACTTCGGCTGGTCGCGGGAGCGGGCCATCTCGTACATGCGGGACAACACCGCGTTGACGGAGACCAACATCGCCAATGAGGTGGACCGCTACATCGCGATGCCGGGGCAGGCACTCGCGTACATGCTGGGCAGGCTGCGGATCCAGCAGCTGCGGGAGCGGGAGCGGGCGGCGCTGGGGCCGGCGTTCGACATCCGCGCGTTCCACCACGAGGTCCTCGCACACGGGCCGCTGCCGCTGGACACCCTCGAGGAGCTCGTCGCGTCCCGCTGGTGACGACACCGCGGCGAGCGACGCAGCCAAAAAGGTAACTTTCACGCCGAAAACATTTCGGTCAACGCGCGGGGCGCGGACAGATCGATGGGGCATTGACACGCGTCAGTTGCGACGCCACGTTGTCGAAAAGGATTTCGGCAACGGAAGGAATCAGGTCCATGCTCCGAAGAATCGTCGTGCCCCTCGCCGCCATCGCGATGCTCGCCGGCGGCGCCACGGTCGCCGAGGCCGCGCCCGGCCAGAGCGACAACCTCGCCCGCACGGCCACCGCGACCGCGTCGTACACCTCGTCATGGGAGAGCGTCGCCGCGGTCAACGACGGCATCGACCCCGCCACCTCCAACGACACCGTCAACCGGCGGTGGGGCACGTGGCCGAACACCGGCGAACAATGGGTCCTGCTGACGTGGTCCGCCGCACAGACACTCAAGGCCGCCGACGTCTACTTCTTCGACGACAACGGCGGTGTCCGCACCCCGGGTTCCTGGCGCCTGCAGTCGTGGAACGGTTCGTCCTATGTGGACGTGGCGGGGGCGACCGGCTATCCCACGGCCGCCAACCAGTACAACGCCGTGAATTTCACCGCCGTCAGCACCACCAGGTTGCGACTCGTCCTGCAGAGCGGCGCGGCCTCGGTCGGGGTGCTGGAACTGCGGGCGTACGCCACGGCGATCGGCCAGAGCAGCGGCAACTGGAACCCGCCGGCCGGCCTCGTCACCCCGCTCAACCAGGTCTGGCAGCACGTCGAGCAGACGTATCCGAACCTGTACGGATTCCGTAACTACGGCTGGGACCAGGTGTTCGCCAACCGGGGCAGCATCAACTACTGCGTCCGCTGGGACTCCAGCGCCCCGGTGAGCGCCGCATTGCGCGACCAGATCCACGCGTCGCTCGCGCGGCAGTTCAAGAAATGGATGGACGTGATGGCCGGGCACAACGGCTGGCCCTACCAGAATGTGCCGCTGAAGGTCGTCGGCTGGGCGGTGAGGGATCGGGCGACGCTGCAGTGGAGCGACAACTCGGTCGACGTCTACGTCAACAACATCCGTGAGAACGCGCCGCAGTGCTCGGAGCCGTGCGGCCGGTTCTTCAACGTGAGCGGCAACTACCCGAACTGCCCGGGCGGCGCCTCGCACCATTACGACATGTCACTGTGGCTGACCGCGGGAATGAACGGCGGCGCGGGCGGCGACTGGGGTCAGCGGGTCGGCAGCGAGTACTTCGTCGGCGCCGTCAACAACGACAACATCCATATTCTGCTGCATGAGATCGGCCATAGTTTCGGTCTCGACGACTTCTACGACTGGACGCCCACTGGCGTCGGCGGCTTCCTCATGAAGGCGGGCTCGGCGACGTCGATCACCGAGTTCGACGCCTGGATGCTGCGCGACTGGTGGCGGCATCTGAAGAGCCGATACGGCTACTGAACGGTGCCGTAGACCTTCAACAGGTGCGTGACGAATCGAGCGAGCCCTCGGGACATGCGGCGCACGGTAGGGCCGGCCGGAGACGGCGGGCAACGCCGCGGCGCCGCATGGCCCGAGCGCCTGCGGCCGGCCGGGAACGTTTCAGATCGCGCGGAGCTTGTCGGGGTTGGCGACGTTGTAGATGCCGGCGACGCGCCCTTGCTCGTCGATGTCGAGCGTCAGGGTGCCGATGACCCGCCCGGCGCCGCGGAACACGATCCCGGGTCCGCCGTTGAGCTCGACGAGGTCCACGGTCATGTCGGCGAGCTCGACCCCCTGGTACGGCTGCCGACCCAGCGTCGCGAACCACGCGGCGACACGCGACGCGCCGGTGATGGGGCGGGTCGCCTGGCGGACCTTGCCGCCGCCGTCGGTCCACACGGTGACGCCCGGCGCGAGCAGCTGCATGAGGGTGTTGATGTCGCCGCCGGTGGCCGCGGCGAAGAACCGCTCGGTGACCTCGCGCCGCTGCGCGAACCCGGCGTGGAATCTGGGCCGGCGGGCCTGCACGTGCTCGCGGGCGCGGTGTGCGGCCTGCCGGACGGCGTCCTCGGAGCGTTCGACGGCGGTGGCGATCTCCGCGTGCGTGAAGCCGAACGCCTCCTTGAGCACGAACACGGCGCGTTCGAGGGGGCTCAGCGTCTCCAGCACCACCAGCAGCGCCATCGACACCGAGTCGGCGTCCTCACCCGAGGTGGTGACGATCGGCTCGGGCAGCCACGGCCCGACGTAGACCTCCCGGCGGGACCGGGCCGCTCGGAGCCGGTCCATGGCCACGTTCGTCACGATTCGGATGATGTACGAGCGTGCGTCGACCACCTCGGACCGGTCCGCCGAGGACCACTTCACCCACGCGTCCTGCACCGCGTCCTCGGCGTCGGTCGCGCTGCCGAGGATCCGGTACGCCACGGAGAACAGCAGGCGCCGATGCTCGAAGAACACGTCGGTCGTCATGATCACTACAGTGCCAGCGCGATCGCGACCGGCGCCATGTACATGAGCGGGAACACGACGTGTGAGTACGACCGGGCGCGCAGGACGGTGATCACGGCGCCCGTGAAATAGAGCACGAGGCCGATCCCAGCGGCGACACCGATCGCGGGGACGACCAGTCCGGCGAGCAGACCCAGTGCGCCGGCGGCCTTGGCAGTGCCGAGCCACGGCCACCACGAGGTGGGGATGCCATAGGCCGCGAGCGGCTCGACGACCCACTTGGCGCGCATGAAGACGGAAACGGCCGAGAACCCGACCCAGAGCGCTGCGGCGATGGTGATCACAATGTTCATGCCCGCAGGACGGACGCCGGCGCGCCGAACGTGACATGTGAGTGGCGTCCGTCACACCTGCCGTTCTGCAAAGTTGCATCATCATGCAGTGGGATGCATATACTTTCGACATGTCCAAGGTGCTCACCTCCCTGCCCGTCGGTGAACGTGTCGGAATCGCCTTCTCCGGTGGCCTGGACACGTCGGTAGCTGTCGCGTGGATGCGCGAGAAGGGCGCGGTGCCCTGCACGTACACCGCTGACATCGGGCAGTACGACGAGCCCGACATCGCGTCGGTCCCCGGCCGCGCCGGCGCTTACGGCGCCGAGATCGCCCGCCTGGTCGACTGCCGCGCAGCGCTCGTCGAAGAGGGCCTCGCGGCCCTGGCCTGCGGCGCGTTCCACATCCGCTCCGGCGGCCGCGGGTATTTCAACACCACCCCGCTCGGCCGCGCCGTCACCGGCACCCTCCTCGTGCACGCGATGCTCGAGGACGGCGTGCAGGTGTGGGGCGACGGCTCGACGTTCAAGGGCAACGACATCGAGCGCTTCTATCGGTACGGGCTGCTGGCGAACCCCTCGCTGCGCATCTACAAGCCGTGGCTGGACGCCGCCTTCGTCACCGAGCTCGGTGGCCGCAAGGAGATGTCCGAGTGGCTGCTCGCGCACGGCCTGCCCTACCGGGACAGCACCGAGAAGGCGTATTCCACCGACGCCAACATCTGGGGCGCCACCCACGAGGCGAAGACCCTCGAACGCCTCGACACCGGCATCGAGATCGTCGACCCGATCATGGGCGTCCGCTTCTGGGACCCCGCGGTCGAGATCGTCACCGAGGACGTCACGATCGGCTTCGAGCAGGGCCGCCCCGTCACGATCAACGGTAAGGAGTTCGGCTCCGCCGTCGACCTCGTCCTCGAGGCCAACGCCGTCGGCGGCCGCCACGGCCTGGGCATGTCCGACCAGATCGAGAACCGCATCATCGAGGCCAAGAGCCGCGGCATCTACGAGGCGCCGGGCATGGCGCTGCTGCACACCGCCTATGAGCGGCTGGTCAACGCGATCCACAACGAGGACACCGTCGCGGCGTACCACAACGAGGGACGTCGTCTCGGCCGCCTGCTGTACGAGGGCCGCTGGCTGGACCCGCAGGCGCTCATGCTGCGCGAGTCCCTGCAGCGCTGGGTCGGCTCCGCGATCACCGGCGAGGTGACCCTGCGCCTGCGCCGGGGCGAGGACTACTCGGTCCTCAACACCTCGGGCCCCACGCTGAGCTACCACCCCGACAAGCTCTCGATGGAGCGCACCGAGGACTCCGCCTTCGGCCCGCTGGACCGCATCGGCCAGCTCACCATGCGCAACCTCGACATCGCCGACTCGCGGGCCAAACTGGAGCAGTACGCCCGCATCGGCATCGTCGGCAGCGGCCAGCACCGCCAGCTCGTCGCCGGCCCCGAGCAGTCCTCGACCCAGCTCATCGGCACCATGCCCGAAGGCGGCGCCGAGGCCATCGCCTCCCGCGGCCAGGCCGACACCGGAGACGAGCTCCTCGACAACGCCGCCATGGAGGCCGGCACCGACTGATCCAGTTTTTCCAGGGACCCCCGGCCTCCGCCGGGGGTCCCTGCTGTTTACGGCAGGGGCGCCTTCGGCAGCGGCCTGTTTACGGCAGGGGCGCCTTCGGCAGCGACGGCGCGGAGTTGAAGACCTGGGTGCCGGCCTCGTTGTCGCCGTCGAACGGGGTCACCGGCCCTTGCCCGGCGCCGAGGCAGAAGTCGTCGCCCGCCGGGTCGGCGAACCACATGCCGACGTGTCCGAGCTCCTTGCGGACCCGCTCCTTGCCGACCAGCGTCGAGGAGAACGCCTCTTCGACGATGAGCTTCATCTCGGTGCGCCCCTTGCCGTGCTTGTCGGTGAACACGTCCCCGACGTACTCCGCCGCCCCGAACGGCAACGCCGGCACCTCCAGCAGGAACACCGTGAACGCCGTGTTCGCCGGCCCGCCCGTGACGCTCACGTCGAAGACGTCGAACCCCTTCACGTCGGTCTCCAGCTTGACGCTCACGTCGACCTTGACCTTCGGCATGCACTTGGCGAGCTGCTCGGAGCTCGGCGCCAGCTTGAACTTGACCACTTCGGCCTTCCTGCCCCCGCCGGTCGACGTGTAGTCCGCGACCTTGTCCAGCGCGACGTCCCCGCTCACCGCCCCGAAGCCGACAAACGCCGCCGCCCCCGCGACCGCACCGACCGTCAGCAGCGCAAGACCCTTGATGATTCCCATGACTACCTCCCATGTGGGCTCCCCCGCGGCACGTCACCGCCGGACACCCCAAGGCACGTCCGTCACGGGACCCCCGTTCACCAGCGCCGATGTCATGACCGCGACACCCGCCCGGTGAACCGGCCGCTACTCGACCGCGTCGACCTCGGCGCGCTTGCGGTACTCGGCGAGCGCCGCGTCGAGCCCTTCGGCGTATTCGTACAGTCCGATCCCGTTGTAGCTGTGGCCGGCCTTCTCCAGCAGCTCGATGAGCTTGAGCAGCTCGTCCTTGCGACCCTGCGTCATGGCGGTGTAGACCTCCGCGAAGGCCTCGTGCTCGGCGAGCGACGCGGCGTGTCTGCTGCGCGGGTCGCGCTCCAGCGACTTCATGACCTTCGACCACGCCTCGGTACGTTCCCGGGTCAGCTCGGCCTGCCGCATCGCCAGCTCGTGGTCGGTCTGCATTTGGATGCGGCGCTGCCAGTACGGCTGCATGCTCTCGCGCACCCGTGGATCCGGCAGCACGAAGACCGTGGGGCGGCAGGTGATCCGCTCGCCGGACTCCCCCATGATCCAGTCCTTGGCCGCCAGTCGCTCGTTGAGCTGCTGCTCGAGGTGTTGTGAGCGGTGCGGCTCGAACGACCGCGCGATCCGTTCGGTGCGCAGGCGCAGCGCGTCGATCACGTCCGGCGTGTACGCGGCGATGAGCTGCTCGAACCGCGTGCGGGTCAGCTGCCTGGCGTACCAGGTGAGCGTCGGCCGCACGGAGAAGTCGAAGGCGTCACCCTTCGCGGTCAGGGCGATCGGCGCGACCGGCCGGCAGTCGGTCAGCTCGGGTTCGAAGCCGTGGGCGTCGACGGCGGTGGGCTGCCACCATTCCGCGAGCCGGCGTAGCCAAGTCTCTTTCGACAGCGCGTCAGTGCTCATGGTGTCGTCCCTCCAGCATGTCGTCGATGGTGTCGAGGAGCGGGTTGCCTGGCATGCTGCGCCGCCAGAAGTGCCGCAGGTAGAAGCGGGCACGAACGTTGATCGGGCCGCCGCGCAGGACGTGGCTGAGCAGGTCACAGAGCACGGCGGCGAGATCCTGGTCCGTGGCGGCGAGCCCGATCCACCGCTCGAAGACCGACCACGCCTGCCGGGCCGTCGCCGGGTTCAGCAACGCGCCGGGCCACAGGCCGGCGTGGTCGGCGGCGGACAGCTCGCCCTTGTCGGTCTGGCGCAGCAGCGCCGGCCAGGCGTTGCTGTCGACCTCCGCCAGCTGCACCAGGCAGCGGCCGGCCATGCTCCGCACGTTTGCGAACGGGGACTCGGGCCAGCGCACCAGCCGCCGCATCACCGCCGCACCGTTGGTCGTGTAGATGCCCCGGACGCCGACCGGGATGGCGTTACTGGTGCGCTGCATGTCGTCGAAGGCCGCGCGTTCCAGCACCAGCAGCGCGTCGAGCGGATACCGCCGGCGGAACGTGTTCGTGGCGTAGGTCCGGACCGCGGTGTCGCGACGGTTGCCCGGCTGCCCGACCCACCCTGCGACGCAGCCCAGGACCCGCGGGGCCAGCTGCGAGTTGTGCACCGCGAGCTCGCAGGCGAGGGCGGCGGCCTCACGCCGGGAACGGCTCTTGCTCGCCGCCCAGGTCTCCAGCAGGTTCCGCCGGATCTGGTCGAAGTCGTACTCGCACAGCAGGCCCGCGGCGGCGGCGACGGGCCGGGCATCGCCCGTCACGACGAGGTCGTCGAGCCAGTCCAGCAGCGGCTGCCGGGCCGTGTCGTACTCGTGCCAGGCGACGTCGAGCAGGCCACGGACCAGCTCGGGCTGGCGCAGTTCGGCGATCCTCGCAGCGCCCACGGTGCCGGCACCCTGGGCCGATGCGCGGATGTCGCCGAGCAGCTCGTCCAGGCTGTGCTCCAGGACGGTGGGGCCGGCGGGGTCACGACCGGCGGCCTCGTCCAGCCGCCGGATCAGCGCACCGGTCGCCTCGAAGACCCTGGTCAGCGGATATCCGTTGAACACGGCGAAGGCCAGCCGGGCGGCCCGCCGGTGCTGCGCGAGGCGTCGGTGATGAAACCCGTCGCGTGCCGGGGCCGCGTCGAGCAGACCCATCGCTTTGCCGCGCAGGGTCGCCCGGTCGGCCAAGAGGTCGGCGGCCACGTTGTCGTCCGGCACGAGATCGGCGAACTGCTGCGCGAACCGCACGGCGTCGGTCATGGTGTTCGCGGACAGGTGCCGCACGTGCTCGGCGCGACAGTGCTCGACGTACGACCGGACGCATCCTTGCTCGCAGGCCGGGCAGGCGTCGATGCAGCGGCCCTGGTCGCGCAGCCACCGCTCCAGCCAGGCGAGGAAGACCTCCTGCGGGTCGGGACGCGCGTGCTCGACGTGATATTCGACGAGCTGCCCACTGGAGGCGGGCCCGACGAACACGACCGCCGCCCGCGCGGCGCGCGCGAGGTTGGACAGCTGGGCCAGCTCGGACGGCTCCGGCTCGGGGGTGCGGGAGAGCTCGACGACGTGTCCGTACTCCGGCCTGAGCAGATCCCGGTCGGCGAGGAAGGCGTGGATCGGCTCGTCGCCGACGAGCTGGAGCTGGGTGATCCGGTCGGGCGCATGGGTGCGGGCGAGGCCGACCAGGGCGGCGGTGAACCGTCCGCTGCCGGCGGGTCCGCTGAGATACGCGACCGGTCGGCTGGCGAGCCGCTCGACCAGGCGGTCCGGGGTGCTCGTCGCGGCGTAGGTGTGGATCCGCTCCAGCACCACGGCGCCGTCCAGTGGCTGGTTGATGAACCTGCGACGGGCCTGACCGGCGCCGACGTTCAGGACGGCGCCGATCGACGTCGCGCCCGCACCGATCGCCGCCGGCCCGAAGAAGTCCGAGTCCAGGATGCCGTAGGACCTGATCATGTTCGCGGGCAGCGAGCGGACCTCGTCCTCCGTGTCCTCGGCGGCGTCGGTCTCCCCGGTGTCTTCGGGGTCCTCTGCCGGCTCCGCGACGGGTGGCTGCGGCTCCGGCGGCTCCGGCTGCGGCTGCTCCGTGGACGACGGCTGCTCGACCGTGGTCACCTCTCAGCCCTGCCGTCCCACGAGCCGTGCACGGTGCCGATCGCCGTGCCGCCCGGCCCGAATACCGCCGGTCCATGCGTGGTGACGCCGCTGATCTGGTACGACGCGGGCGCCGGCTCGACCTTCACCGGCGGCGGAGCGACCGGGGCGGTGGGCTCCGGTGGATTCCAGGCCACCGCGCTCGCGTCCTCGTCCGGCACGCAGATCCAGGCGTCCATCGTCAGCTGCTTGACCGTCACCCGCACCTCGGCGAACCGTTCGGGGCGCAGTCCGCGGTACCGCTGCCGCACAACGTCCTGGAAGATGCTCCGCGACACGATGAGCGCGACCGCCGCATGCGGAAACGCGTCGAGCGCCCGTCGCAGCGCGTCGGCGTCCAGCAGGCGGCTCACCTCGACCACGGCCTCGCCGGGGAAGCCGTTGGCGCCGGTGAGGTGGACCAGGCCCTGGTGGATCGCGACCCGCAGGCGGACCTTCGCCTCGGGCAGCAGGCTGCGGTTGTGTTCGCGCAGGATGCGGTCGAGCGCCGGCACGAAGTCCGCCACGACGGTGAGCTCCGACGTGTCCTCCGGCAGGATCGCCAGCTCGCCGTCGCCGCTCTGCTGCGTGGTCCAGCGCGCGCGGTCGAGCCCGACGCTCGTGACCGCCTCGTTCATGACCTCGCGGAACAGCTGCTGCGCCCGGTACTGCCGCAGGTTGTCCCGCGGGCTGTAGCGCTCCATGTCGACCGCGACGAGCACACAGCGTCTGGGATGAGCTGATTCGGACACCGCTGCCACCTTTTCACCGCCCGGCGCCGCACGGCGGTCACCGGCGACGGTTCCTGTATATCGATGAGCGCCGCTGGAGATTCCGTCGAAATACGGCATGGCCGTCTTCTGAGGCAATCTCCCGCGGCGGCATGAGCTTCGATGGATGCATGAGCGAAACGACCGGACCGCTGGAGCCACTGGAAGATCTGCGCATCGCCGTGTCGATGGGCGTCGCCGCGCAGGCCGCCATCCAGCACGCCGACACGAAGGCCGCGGTGCTGCTGACCGGGCTGGTCGGCGTGGCGGCCCTGTCGGCGAACCAGCCCGGGCTCGCCGCAGCGGCGGTACACGCCGGGACCGCCGCCACCGTCTGCATGATCATCCTGGCGGCGGCGATCGTGGTCGGCACCTCCGTCGCGGGCTGGCATCTGGGCCGGTGCATCCTGCCCCGACTGACCGGCCCTGACGGGGCGACCGGCAACCGCTTCGCCCTGCCGGATCTCGGGGCGCACCCGCGGCCGTCCACGCCCGCCCCGGTCGAGCGGCAACGCGACGACGCGTGGGCGGCCGCCGAGGTGCTCGCCGCGATCGCGGTGCAGAAGTACCAGGCGATCCGGGTCAGCCTGCCCTGGGTCGCCGGCACGGCGATCGGATCGGTCGGCTGGTGGTGTCTGGCCGCGACCATAGGCGGACAGTAGCCGGACGGTCGCGAATGGTATCGTCTGGAATGACTGCCGTCGATGTCGGAGCCGCCATGTGGCCGCCCGGCACCTACCTGCACCGGCTGACCACCCAGGCCCGCGACAGCCTCCGGGCCATGGCCCCGCGCCGGCGCGCCCAGCCGGGCGACGTGCTGATCAGCCAGGGCGCCGAGGAGCGTCACGTCCTGCTGCTGCAGGCGGGCGTCGCCAAGGTCACCGCCCTGACGGCCGAGGGTGTCGAGTCACTGCTGGCGATCCGCGTCGGCGGAGACCTCATCGGCGAGATGTCCGCCCTCAACGACCTGCCCCGTTCCGCCACGGTGACGGCGTGCACCCCGCTGGCGTTCAGCGTGATCCGCCGCCCTCAGCTGCGGGCGTTCCTGGAGCAGCAGCCCAGCGCGGCGCTCGCCCTGGCCGGCATGGTCGCCGACCGGCTGCGGTGGGCGAATCAGTTCCGGGTCGACTTCACCGCGTACTCCGCCAAGGTCCGCGTCGCCCGGGTCCTGGTGAAAATGGCACTCGCCTATGGCCGCCGCACCCCGACCGGCCTGGAGATCGGCTTCGAGCTGACCCAGTCCGAGCTGGCCGGCCTGTGCGGCGCGGCCGAGGTCACCGTCCAGAAGTCACTGCGCGACTTCCGCCGCGCCGGCTCGATCGTCACCGGCTACCGCACGGTGACGGTGATCGACCTGGATGCCCTGCAACGCGCCGCCGAGCTGTAGCTACCGCCAGCGTCGGGTGGTCACGCCGGGGAGGTCGGCGATCGCTGGACACCCTGACCACATCGAGCCGGCTCAGGCAGTAGCAGGCTTTGAGCGGGCGAGCCACACTCCGGTGCCGTACATCGCGAGGCCCGCGGCGATGAAGGCGGCCGCCACCGGGTACCGCAGGCCTGATGGCATGTAGGTGGCCAGGAACCAGCTGTGGCGCAGGGTGTCGTTGGCGACGAAGACGGCGGCGAGGATGCCCTGGGGGACGAGGGGGATGGCGCCGAGGCCGAAGCACCAGCCCGCGATCGCCTGCTGGGTCTTCGTCAGGTGGTCGAGCTGGAACGACTTCGAGGAGACCGGTTTGCGGCCGGTGCGCATCGTCTCCAGCAGCTCAGGGCCGTGCGACAGCAGGCGGCGCTCGGCGAGGAGGCCGAAGCCCCACCAGCACAACGCGCCCGTCAGTACACCGACGGCAACCCCCGCCCAGCCGAACCAGATCGCGACCAGGGCGGCGGGCAGGCCGGTGAGCACGACCAGAGCCAGCATCAGGTACGCCAGACCGGTGAGACCGCCGTCGTCCTCGCTGGTGCGCAAGGGGTTGCCGGCGCGGCGGTGCGGGTCGGTGCCGGGGACCAGGGCGTAGACCGCGAGGAGCGGGACCAGGCCCGCCGCGCCGCCGAGGAGCGCGGCCAGCAGCGCCAGCATCAGCGGCCACGGCCCGCCCACAATCACTGTGAAACTCACCGTCACCAGCACAGCGAGAGGGGCCTGCACGGACAGCCACGCGAGCTGGCGGCCGCGCACGTCCGGGGTGCCCGGGGTCATCAGGGTGAGCCAGAGGGCGGTGCCGTCCGAGCCGTACAGGTTGGAGGACATCGCGGCGGCCATGACGACGAAGATCGGGCCGGCGTACGGGAGCATGCCGTCCCAGCCGACGAGGAGCGGGCTGGCGGCGAAGCAGACGCCGTAGGACAGCGCGAACGCCATCTGGTGGTTGCGGACCAGGTCGCGCGACCAGGTGCGCAGCTCTTTCGCGACGATGGCACCGGCCGGGGTGCTCGCGGCCATCGGGCGACGACCTCCGCCGGACACCGATCGGCCCCGCCGGCCGAGCAGCGCCGCCCAGAGGGCGAGCAGCACCAGTACCGACGCCGCCAATGCCGCGAGTGCCCATGCGCGTCCTTGGGCGGCCTGCACGCCCCACGACGACGGGAGATAGAGGACGAACGTGGGGATGCCCGTCTGGCCGAACGCCACGAAGAACACCCAGACCTGGCCGAGCGCCGCGAGGATCGCGCCGTTGATGAGGCCTGACGCGACCGCCCCGGCCCGGGTCCGCAGCGCCAGCCCGACCAGGGCCACGCACACCTTGGACAGAAGAACGAAAACCGCCAACTGCAACAGCATCGCCGGTACTGCCAGGAGGAGGTTCCCACGGCCGATGATCACGATGCCGAGCAGCGCGGTGAGGCTCACCAGGGGCGCGACGCCGACGAACGCCGCGGTCAGCAGGCCCGTGGCCAGGCGCCGCCGGGGCAGGCCGAGCAGCGCGAAGTACTCCGGCCGCACCGTCTCGTCGCCGCCGCCCATGAAGACCGGGCCGAGCATCCAGCCGAGCAGCCAGACCGCGTACCCGGCGGCGAGCAGCTCAGGGCGCACGAACGCCAGGTACACGGTCCCGGCCGCGAGCACCACTCCGAGCACCGCGCCGGTGCCGGCGGTCTGCGCGCGCTGACCGCGATAGGAGTGCCGCAGGATCGCGAACTTCATCTGCGCCATGGTCAGCTCGACAGCCACGACAGCTCCTTGCTCTGCACCGACTCGCGACCGACCAGCCCGACGAACGCGTCCTCCAGCGTCCGCCCGCCCCGCACCTCGTCCAGCGGCCCGGCCGCCACGACGGTCCCCGCGTTCACCACGGCGACGTGGTCGCACAGCTGCTCGACCAGCGCCATCACGTGGCTGGACAGGACGATCGACCCACCGCCCGCGACGAACCCGCGCAGCATCGTCTTGATCGTCGCCGCGGAAACGGGGTCCACGGCCTCGAACGGCTCATCGAGCACCAGCAACCTCGGCGCGTGCAACAACGCCGTGGCCAGCCCGATCTTCTTGCGCATGCCGGTGGAGTACTCGATGACGAGCGCCTTCTCCGCGGCGTCGAGCTCGAGCACGGCAAGGAGCTCGCCGGCCCGCTGCGCCACGACATCCTTGCCCATGCCGCGCAGGAGTCCGATGTACGTGAGGACCTCCCGCCCCGTCAGCCGTTCCGGCATCGCGAGCCCGTCGGGCAGCACCCCGACGAGCGCCTTGGCCCGCTCAGGCGCACTCCAGACGTCTTCGCCGAAGATGCTCGCGGTCCCGCTGTCGGGCCGCAGCAACCCGACCGCCATGGACAGCGTCGTGGTCTTGCCCGCCCCGTTCTGCCCGACCAGCCCGTAGAACGACCCCCGCGGCACACTCAGGTCGATGCCGTCAACGGCCACCTTCTCCCCGAACCGCTTGCTCAACCCTCGAATCTCCAACGCTGTCCGCATGCGTTTCACGGTACGAACGGATCGAGGTCAGCAGATTGCCCCTGAGTACCTGACAGGGGTGGGGTTATCTACACCCCTGTCAGGTCACGCGGCGCGCTCTTGCACCGGCAATTCTGGTGGACGTCAGGAGCAGCGGGTGGTTTCGAAGGTCTGATGGCCGCGGCCCGTCTGGCAGCGGGTGGTGAGCTTGCCCTCGACGAACCGGAACCGGCCGTCGTCGGCGCGGCGCAGGACGATCCGGTAGCGCATCGCATTGACGGAGTCGTCGCCGAGTTTGGTGAGGGTCGCGGTCAGGACCGGGTTGTCGGCGCCGTTCTCGCGACGCAGCAGGACGCTGATGGGACCGTCGAACTGGCGGGTCAAGCCGAGCAGCTCCGCCAGCGTGCTGTCCGCCGACTCCGCCCAGGCCGGCGCGGTGGCGTCGATGTGCGTGTTGAAGCCCGGCGCCGCCACCGCACCACCATCACCCGTCGTGATCTTGTCCGCCCACCGGTCGCCGGGCGCCTGCGTCGTGGACGGGGCCCATGGCGTCGCCCCGGGCTGATCGACCGAGTCACTGCAGCCGGCGAAAAGCAGGATCAACGCCGCATGTACGACCATCTTCCAGATCTTCACGGGAAGAAGGACGCACACGGGGCGCACGAGGTTTACCCGGATCTATCACCGACCCGGCGCCGACACCAGCGACGCGCGCTGCCCGTCACTGACCTGGAGCGGCACGGCCGGCGCGGCGGCGTCGCCACGGTCTTCTTGTCCGGCTCACCAGCCGCGGATCTCCGGCTCGTAGCCGCCGCCGGAGGTAGGGACGCCGTCCCAGTCCTTGAACAGGCGCTCCGCGACGGTGTTGCCCTGGGCGTCGAGGGCGCGCACCCGCAGTTGCACCTCGCCGGGCAGGTCCAGCTTGCCGACGCCGTTCGTCAGGGGGACCGTATCCACGACCTCCTGGCCCTTCAGCAGGTCGACGCGGACGGCGGTCGGTGGGGCGATGATCTGCAGGGTGGCCGGCACGGTCTCGTCGAAGTGCGGCATGCGCATGGCGATCACCGACTGTTCGAGGCGGCCGGAGATGCCGGCGCCGGTCGGGTGGGTGCGGGCGTTGGGTTCCGGGTTCGTGTCCGTTGCGACAGTGATGTACGGGCCGCCGCCGCTCTCCGTCACCGCCATCACCGTCGCGATCTGGCCGAGGCCTGAGCCGCCGCCGTTCGGGTCGTTGACGACGAAGTCGTCGCTCCACAGCACGACGTACTGGATGCCGGGCCCGACGAGGCCGGTGCTGTAGGCGAGCGCGTCCGCCGCCGCCTGCGCCGCACGCGGTGCGGGTTTGCCCCGGCCGTACAGCGGAGTCGGGTCGATCTGCGCCGCCCGCACCGTGCCGGGTGACGCGACCGCCGATTCGAAGAACACGGTGTCGCCCTTGGTCATTCGGACCCGAAGGCCACGGGGCAGCGTCGCGGTGTCGCGAAGAATGTAACCGGCGGGCTCCGGGGTCCACGTGCGCTGGATGGTGCCGTCGCTCATGTACTGCGGCGCACTCGACACCGACACGTCATAGCCGGACGGACCGAGAATCAGCTCGTAGCCCTCGTTCTTGTCGCCGCGCCAACCGTCACGGACGACCGGCTCCTCGACATCGGACCAGCCGGTGAGGTCCAGGTCCTTCACCGGTGCCTTTCCCGATCCGGTGAGGTTGACCATTCGCGGTACACCGGTGATCCCAGCGATCAGCGCAATCCTTCGATTCCCGGGAACGTCACCGACGAACAGCACGCGCAGTTTCGTGCGGTCTCCGGGCAGTCCGAAATCCTCGGGTTCGTCGACGATCCGATCGAGCAGCGCACCGACATATCGAGCGTCGCCGGCCAGTGAACCTCGCGTCGGCGTGTCGAGCAGCGGCTGCACCAGCGTGGGCGGAACTCCGTCGAGCCTGCCCGGTCCGCCTTCCGGCCGCCCCGGCCCGCCGAAGAGGAACATCGGAAGCACCGTCACCATCACGACCAGCACCAGCACCATCGCCATCACCGCCGTCGTGGTCTTGCGCACCCGCCGGCGCCGCCGCGCCACCCGGACGGCCTTGTCGGTGACGTCGTACAACTTGGCATGCTCGGCGATGTCGTCGAGCACCTCCCCGAGCCGTGTCACGACCACACCTCCATCGCGTTTTCCAATTCCGGCGCAAGCACCCGCAACCGCCCCAGCGCATGGCTGGTCTGGCTCTTCACGGTCCCGATCGACGTCCCCATGACCTGTGCCGTGTCCGCTTCCGACAGGTCCTCGAAATACCGCAGCACCACAACGGCCCGCTGCCGCCGGGTGAGTTTCGCCAGCGCCTGCTCCAGCACCAGCCGCAGCTCCGCCCGGCCGGTCTCATCCCCGACCGCCGCCTTTTCCGGGACATCGGCCGTCGAATGCTCAAGAAACCTGCGCCGCCGCCAGGAGCGGATGTGCTCGTGATAGAGGATTTTCCGCACGTACGCCTCGGGATCGCCGGCCTTGGAAACCTTCCCCCAGTGGTCGGCCGCTTTGATCAGCGCGGACTGGAGCAGATCCTCGGCCTGAGCGTGCCCGCCGGCGAGGAGGTAGGCGGCACGGGACAGACGGGGCAGCCGCGCCCGCACGAACTCCCGGAAACCCTCTTCGTCGTCCACTCGGCCCCTCCCCGGATCTGCCTCATTGGAGTACATGCCTCCAGCGGCAGGCCGGGTTGGAACCCGCACATCCATCGCCTCGATGCGTGGGGCTGCCGGCTGGGTGCGGCCCCCCGTTTGCGCCGCACCCAGCCAACACCCCGCAGGTCGCGCCGCATGCGATGTGCCCCCGTTGAACGCATCGATTGCGGCGCGCATGACGGACACGCCGCCGGGGGCGGGGGGTTGCATCGCAGGAGAAGAAATTTTCGTAGGCCACAAAAACGGCACGATCCACTAGGCTGCAGCAGTTCACACGACCGGAGTGGTGCACCTGATGGCAGTCGCGCCGGACTTCGCCGAGTTCTACTCCGCGACGTACCCGCGTCTCCTCACGCAGCTGTACGCGTTCGTCGGCGACCGGGCCGAAGCGCAGGACCTGGTGCAGGAGGCGTTCACCCGCGCCTTCGCGCGGTGGTCGACGGTATCCACGTTCGAGGACCCCGTGGGTTGGGTGCGGCGGGTAGCCTGGAACCTGGCGATCAGCCGGTGGCGGCGGGCCAGGCGCATGCTGCACTTCCGTCGTGACCTGATCGCCGATGATGTACGAGGTCCCGACGGACTCTCGCTGGACCTCCTGCGTGCGCTCGGGCAGCTCACGCAGGTCAACCGGCAGGCGGCGGTCCTGCACTACCTCGCCGGGTTCTCCGTGCGCGAGATCGCTGATTTCGTCGACGCCCCCGAGGGCACGATCAAGGCAAGGTTGCACCGCGCGCGCACGACCCTGAGCCAACTGTTGAGCCTGGACGAAGCAGCGAACGCAGAGCGGACGACGAGTGGGTGAGCCATGACGGAGCGCGACCCCCTGCGGGCCCACTTCGACGCTTTCCGCGACCAGTCGTCGGACACCGCCGCCCCGCCCCCGGTCGAGGAGATACCGCGACGGCTTTCGAGGGCCCGCCGCCGCCGTACCGCCGCCGCTGTCCTCACCGCAGCGGCCTTGATCGCGCTGGCCGCCCTGCCGGCCTGGGGCCAGGGCGAGCCGACCCCGACACCCGCCACACCGGCGACGGCCGCGATCCCGTCCGCATCGTCCAACCAACGCCCGAGCGGCGTCCTCCCCCCGGACAGCCCGATCTGCAAAATCAGCGCCCGCGGCCTCCCGTTCCTGTCGGACGGCCACGGCGAGGTGATCCCGTCATTCGACGACGCCCAGACCAACGTGGTGCCATCGATAGCGACCCTCTTCGACACCTGCCCGTCCGCCCGCCTGCCGTTCCTGCACGTCACCTATGGCTGGGACTTCGAGGAAGACGCATACGTCCTGCGCTATTCCGACCCGTTCTTCCTGACGTACGCCGAGCCGACCGTGCCGCGCCCGGAACCACAGAGAGTGCAGGACAGCGCCTGCGGCAAAATCGAAGCCCTCGTCGCCACCAGCCACCCGCTGCCGCTGGCAATTCCGCGCGAGGTCCAGGACAGTCCCGGCCCGAACGCCGCGACCCTGGCATACCTGGACGCGATCGCCCCGACCCTGCCGTTCACCATCTCCGTCTACTCGTACAGCACCGTGAAATCCAGCAAGACCTGCAAGCCCTCGTAACGTCAGATTCCGGTGCGGAACTCCACGACGCCGGTGCGCTTTCCCTGCATGACGAGCACGGCGAGTTCCGCGATCGAGGCGAGCTGCCCGAGCAACCGCGCGGCCGTGGCGAGGTTCGCGACAGCCTTGTCCATCGCCGCCAGCGCGTCCTGTTCTTCGAGCAGTTTCGCGGCGGCCCGGACGACCCGGTCGGGGGCCGCGACCGCGTCAGGGCTCCAGCCAGCTCTAGCGGTCGTCATCCAGCCTGGAAGACGGAGTCCACGTGCCATTCCAGGAACTCGCGGTGCGGCCGGTCGGCGGCCCGCTCCGGCACGGCGATCGACTGGCCGTGCCGTGAGTAGAACTCCTCGCCGTTGCCGAAGTCCTCGCGCAGCCTCGGGCTGACCAGCAGCCGGTGCTTCGGGTCGACGCTGAGGTACCCGCGATCGAACATGATGTGCACGTCGGACCGCAGCAGCAGGCCGTTGTCGAGCCGGTGCTGGCCGCCGTTCGGCAGTGGGAGGATGTGCGCCGCCTGTAGCACCGGCCGGATCTTCGCGCCGGTGATCGCGCAGCGGTGGCGGTACGCGTCGAGGACGACGCCCTTGAACGCCTGCTGGCCGAGTCGCTGCGGCTGCAGGCGCGGGTCGCCGTAGACGGGTCCGGCGCGGTGCCAGGGTTCGCTGAGGTCCAGCTCAACGGCCGGGCCGGTGAGCTGGTGGATCACGTCGCGGAAGTAGCCGGCGTACGCGTCGTCGGCCAGGTCGTAGCCCTTGCCCTGAACGATGTTCGACGCGAAGTCCGGCGGCGGCCCGGCATCCGCGTCGGCCCCGAAGAACCGCGTGTCGCGGACGAAGAGGCAGCCGATGATCGGGTCCTCGCGCGGCGAGATCTATCGATGTCGAGGCCACGTGCCGACTCGCTCTGGCCGGCCCGGCTGAGCGTCGGCACCGTCCCTACCCATGCATGGCCCCAGTTGGGCTGGTTGACGCGTTCCGATCCGGTCGAGGAACCCAACCGGTTGGGGGCGCTGACCCGGTTGGCCAACGGTTGATCGCCGATGCACGTTGTAACCTACCTAGAAATTTTCTAGGTAGGTTACATTGAGCGAGTGAACAGTAGTGACGGCGTCGAGCTGCTGCTGGATGCCGGGTTGGATCGGCGGGTCACGAGCAGCACCGAGGTTGAGATCGGTGCTGGCGACGGCAGGTGGTCACGTCACCAGGTGATGCTTTTGCGCCACTCGCCGAGCCCGGGTGAGATCGACCGTGCCGTGGCGGCGCTCCGGCCGCACGTGGATGGGCTGCTCTTCGTGGTCGCGCGAGCGGGGCGTGCCTTGAGGCGAGCTGCTGAGCGGGATCACCGCGTCGCGTACGCAGCGGTTGAAGACGCGGTCGTCCACTTCCGGGGTGAGGTACACCGGTCCGGTGAGCAACGACCGACCGCTCCTGCGCATTCGGGGCGCTCCAGTTGGGCCCGGCTGGCGATGCTCCGGCTGTTCGCGCTGAGCGCTGCGGAGCCGTTGTCGCAGTCGGAGATAGCGCGCCGGCTCGGGATGTCGCATGTTGCGATCGGCAAGCAACTTCCGCTGCCCGACGAGTTGGTGGCACGCACCTCGGGCGGATGGCAGGTGACCGACCGGGCAGGGTGCTGGGACCGGTTCATGCTGGAGTACCCGGGGCCACGCGGCCTGACCACGTACTGGTCGGCGACCGGAGACGTCACGGCGCAGTTCGCACGGATCGAACAGGTCGCTCGGGACCGAGGCGACGCCCTACCAGGCGTGTCCGGTGATCTCGCCGCCGATCTGTACGCACCATGGCGACGTCCGGACCGCGTCATCGCCTATGTCGTCGATCAACCTCCCCTGGAGGAACACGGCTTCGCGACCGTACGGTCCGCGGATGCGACGGTCGAGTTGTGGACTCCCCGGGACCCGACCATCCTGACCATGTCCCGCGAATGGCCGTCAATGACGGGTGGGACGACCCAGCGCCGGTACACCGACCCACTGATCGCGGCCTGGGACCTACGCAGGTCACCCGGCAGCGATGTTGACGCGGCCGTCGAGCAACTTCGAGCGCGAGCACTCCGGGAGCGACTGTGGTCTTGAAGGTCCATGTCGAGCTCGTCGCCACCTCGTACGCCGACGAGCTGTCCATCCGATCGCTCGCCGAGATCAGTGCGATCACCGCTGACCAGAACGTGCGCATCATCGGTGGACAGATGGCTTCGCTGCTCCTGACCGCCTTCCCCATTCCTGGCGTCGCCATACGCCGCACCCGCGACGCCGATGCCGCGATCACGACCGAACTCGCCGGTTCAGGCGTCATCCACCAGCGCTTAGTCGAACACGGGTATGCCGCCACGAGCGGCAACAGTTACATGCGACCGGTTCCGGAGCTCGCCGTCGCAGGTGGTCCCATTCCGGAGCTTGCCGTCGACCTGCTCATACCTTCGCTGGACGGACGCTTCCGACCCCAGGAGCACGGAGGTCGCGCGTTCGATTCGGCCCCTGGACTCGCCCCCGCTCTGGCCGCCGAACCCATCGTGATCGACGCCGGGGCGCGAATGCTCGACGGCACCAGACTGGAATTCACCGTGCGAGTGCCCACAGTTGAGCTCGCGCTCGTCATCAAAGCGCTCGCGTACGGCTCCCGCCTGGAAGCCAGAGACGTCGAGGACATCTACCGCCTTCTTGAAATCCGCGACGGCCATCCACCCGACGAGATCGGGGGCTGGCGGCTTCACGAGGCCCCATTGCGAGGTTCGCGCCGCGATGCCGCAGCACACCTGCACGAACTGGCCCGACGCAGTCGACGCCGCTCCGACGTCGAAGTGCCGACTGCCCGGCTCGCAACGCTCATCGCCGCCGTGGTTGCTCGACCCGGCTGACCGCCCGAGCCTCTCGAACCGCGGTCACAGCGGTGGATTGAGCGCCCGCCTGGCGATGTTCTCGGCGTTGATCTGGCGAATCACGTCCTCGACGGCGTCCTTGTCGGTGAAGTCGATGCCGCGGGCCTGCAGCTCGGCCGACGACCTCGAGGATGAAGGCGTTTTCCCAAAGGGAGAGGGCACGCGTCATCGCGTTCAGGTCGACCGTGCCACCCGTGATCGAGCCGAGAAATCCGGCCAGCGCCGTCGCGGCGAGCGCCCGGTCGCTGGTGATGTCGGCGTTCACCCAGAAGCTCTGCGCGGCTCGGTTGAACACCCGCCGGTCCACGTCGCGACACCATCCGGCGGCAGCAATCCGATTGTCGCGGTGCCACCGGGTACCGGCGGATTCGTCAACGCGGCGGACGCCGTGGTCCGCAGCGAGGCCCAGACGCCGATGCCGGATTTGACGGTCGGCACGGTCCGGTCACCGTCGCACGGCGCTTTCGGGTCGGCGACCAGCCCGGTGACAAGGCCGTTGCCGCCGCTGTCGACCACGTCGATGCGGTATCCGACGGTGACCTGCCTGGTGACTGTCCGCCCGGTCCCGCCCTTCGTCGCGGTCATGGCGATCTCGTACGTCCCGGGCACGGGCGCGTCCCACACCACATCAGGCCCGGTCACCGCGAGGGGCCTGCCGTCGACGCTCCAGGTGTACGTGGTGGCGGCGTCCGGGCTGGGCACCGCGAACCGCCGTGCCAGCGCCCGCCCGGGGATCTCGGTCACGGTGAACTCCACCGGCGCGGCGATGGTGAACGTGCCCGTGGCGAAGCCGCAGCTCAGCGGCAGCGACAGGGTGCAGTAGCCGAGGCGCACCTCATATCGGCCGGGGGCAAGACCGTGGATCGTGACCTCGGCACCGTCCCGCTCCTCGACCGGGTCGGGACTGCCGTCCCGCTACACGTCCCAGCTGAAGAGGCCGGTGTTGGGTTTCGCGTCGACCGCCTTCAGCGTCACCGACGTGCCGTTGACGGTGATCGCCGCCGTCGCGCCGGGACCGCTGTCGCCCTTGATCGTGCCGGTGACCGATGCGGCCGGGTCGGCCAGGCCAGCGACACGACAGGACTCGTGACCGTCAGTCAAACCGCGAATTCAAACACGCCACGGAGTCAAGTGATTCCATCCAGTCAGCCATCAGGGTCCGCCGGTCCGGGGAATCACGCGAGGTAGGTCGCCAGTCGACGGTTGATCCCGTCGATGTCGAACGGCGTCGCGCCCGGACCACGCCCACCGACACATTCGAAGGCGATCTCCGCGACCGGGTCGATCCGCTCCAGGGTGATCCGATGCTCCCACCAGTCGCCCATGTCGAAGACGTACGTCATGGTGCCGCCGGCGGGAAGAGCCTTTATCAGCCGCACGTCGGACTCGTCGCCGCAGTCGTCGAGCTCGAAGTCCGGATCGGCGTAGCGACGCCGGTCGACCTCGAAGAAATGCAGATGGTCGTCGCCCCATCCGAAGGCCACCTGAATAGCGTCATGCAGCACGTCGAGATGAATCGTCGCCGGTACGCGCAGCCGACGCCACGCCGGCGGACTGATCCGCGACAGCGCAATCTTCAACTGGTACACCAGACATGGCGGTGGCCCGGCGGCGTTGAGCGCGTCGAGAAGCGCACCCGCGTCTGGATGCGAACTCTCCGCGACGACGTCCAGCCCGCCGAAGTCGTCCACGAGACGCCACGCCTCTTCGAGGTCCTCGACGGCAAGCGCGTATTCGACCGCCAGCCACCGGTGATCCGCCTCGCTCGGCGCCCGGTCCGCGTCTTCCCACGTCGCCAGCGCAGCGCGGGCGTGCGGTGCCAGCATCGGCCTGCGCAGCGCTGACCGCCACGCCGACCGCATCGCCACACCCAGCGCGCCGACCAGGTCGACCCCGGCGACCCGCTCGGCCGGCGTGGCGCTCTCGGCGACGGCCAGCACCTCGGCGACGGCCTTCTTCACGTCGCGGCCGGCGAGCCACTGCCGTGCCGCGTCCCGCACGCCCCGCTCGTCCCGCCCCGCGATCCGGGTCAGCAGGTCGGCGGCCGCCAGGTCCGCGGTCACGGGCTCGGGCACGAGCGCGGCGAAACGCTGATCCGCCCACCGCCCCAACGGCGTCAGCCGCAGCCCGGCGTCGACCGCGCCGAACTCGGCGAGCAGCTCCACGCCGGCGTCGACCGGCGTCATGCCCCGGCGGAACGCCTGATGGGCCGCGCCGACATACCAGCCCTCCGCCTCGGCGAGCAGGCTCCGATGGACACGGTTCTCGATCTCGCCGACCGTGGGCTCCTTGGCCAGCACCGCCAGCAGAGTCCGGCACAGCACGGACGCGCCCTCGCCCTCACGGTCGTGGGACTCCACCCGCAGCACCGCGGACAGCGCGGCCCACCAGGATTCGAGGGCGTCGGCAGGCGTACCGCCCGCCTGGGCCACGCCCGCATCGACCCTGATCAGTTCAATCGCCTGCGCGGCGACCCACGGGCGGTGCAGCGACTCCACGTCGGCAGCGGTACGGGCACGTCCGGGCGGTTGGAGGCCCATCGCCGCCATGGCGGCCGGAATGTCCACCGGCTTGAGCACGCCCTTCGCGGTCACCGGCCGCCCGCCGCCGACCCACCCGGCCAGCATCGCCGCCCGGCGCATGATCGGGCAGTCGCCGGCGGCCTCGAGCAGTACAGCGGTCACCGCGGGAGCATAGGCCGCCGTGGTCAGAGCGGAGATTCGAGGAGCCGCCTGGCAATGTTCCCGGCATTGAGCTGCCCGATCACCTCAGAAACAGGCTCCATAGCGGGCACGAATTCCGCCGATGGTCGGGCAGACTGTTGCGGTGGTAGATCAGCTGCCCAGGGGGCTGTACGAGGTTGTCGTCACCAGAGCGCTCGAAGCACGGCTCGCCAACGTTGACCAAAAGCTGATCGAACGCCAGGACCTCCGATCGGCCGACGCGGCCGACCGTATCGCGCAGCTCCTGGCCCGGCAGATTGAACGAGCACTTGAAGCGGTGCCGCCACGGGAACGAGTCGCAATCGGCATCGAAGTGGCGCAGCAACTGCTCGAATCGCTGGGCGCACAGCTGCCGAGGACGGAGCCTGCGCTCGAATCGCCGCTACCGCCGGGCACGATTCTGAGCGCGATCGGCAAGTATCGACCCGACGGCTCGGTGCACACGGCGGCTCGGCCGCTCATTCCGCTGCTCGACACGACGCTGCTGACCAACGCGCCCGGCGAACCCAGAGTGGGAAGCCAAATTCTCACTGAGATCGCCTCCGCCGAGGCAATCGACGTGGTGATGGCCTTCATCCGACTGAGCGGCATCCGGCCGATGCTCGACGCCCTGCGGGCGCATTGTGCCCGCGGACGGCCACTGCGGGTCTTGACGACGACCTACACCGGCTCGACCGAAGCCAAAGCGCTAGACAAGCTGGCCGAACTCGGCGCCGAGGTGCGCGTTTCATACGACCTGTCCACGACTCGCCTTCACGCCAAGGCGTGGCTGTTTCACCGGCACTCGGCGTTCAATACCGCATACGTCGGGTCGTCCAACCTCACGCACTCCGCACAGGTCGCTGGACTGGAGTGGAACGTTCGAGTGTCCGCCGCCCGCAACGTCGACGTCGTCAAGAAGATCGAGGCGGTGTTCGACAGCTACTGGCAAAGCGGTGATTTCATCCCGTACGACAGGGCCGAGTTTGACAAGGCGCTCGCCCACGACCGGAAGCAAAATGAGCGCGGCCTGACAGTCCTGAGCCCGCTCGAGGTCCGCCTGGAACCGTTTCAGGAGCGCATGCTTGAACTCATCGAGGTCGCCCGCTCGCGCGGGCACCACCGGAACCTCCTGGTGTCGGCGACTGGCACCGGCAAGACAGTCATGGCGGCGGTTGACTACGCACGGTTGCGCAGCAGGTTGCCCCGGGCACGCCTGCTGTTTGTCGCGCATCTCAAGGAGATCCTGGAGCAGGCTCTGGTTACGTTCCGTCAGGTCATGCGCGATCCCACGTTCGGCGAATTATGGGTGGGCGGGGCCCGACCGACGGCATTCGAACACGTATTTGCATCGGTCCAGAGCCTGAACGCGGCCGGGCTGGAGCATCTTCCCGCCCACCACTTCGACGTCGTCATCGTCGACGAGTTCCATCATGCAGCGGCAAGCTCATACCGGTTCCTCATGGACGAACTCACGCCCCAGGAACTGCTGGGCCTGACCGCCACACCCGAACGGGCCGACGGCGAGCCAATCCTGCACTGGTTTGGCGACCGTATCGCCGCCGAACTGCGGCTCTGGGACGCAATCGAACAGCACCGCCTCGTCCCGTTCGCCTATTACGGCATTCACGACAACGTCGACCTCCGCGATGTCCCTTGGCGCCGCGGCCACGGATACGACGGCAACGCCCTCACCAACGTCTACACCAGCAACGAGTCGTGGGTCCGTCTCGTCTACGCGAAGCTCGAAGCGCACGTCGACGACATCGCTACCATGCGCTGTCTTGGATTCTGTGTGAGCGTCGCGCACGCGCAGTACATGGCCGCCCAGTTCAGGAAGCTCGGCGTTGCAGCCGTGGCAGTGGTCGGAACGACGCCGGACACCGAACGCCGCACCGCTCTCAGAGCGCTTGAGGACGGAACTGTCCAGGTCGTCTTTTCCGTCGACCTGTTCAACGAGGGCGTCGACGTGCCGCAGGCCGACACACTGCTGATGCTGCGCCCCACCCAGAGCGCCACGCTGTTCCTACAACAGCTCGGCCGCGGACTCCGCACCGCCAAGGGCAAAACTATCTGCACCGTGCTCGACTTTGTCGGTATGCATCGGCGTGAGTTCCGGTTCGATTTGCGGTATCGAGCGCTGCTCGGCGGCAGTCGCGGCGACCTGGAGCGGGCGATCGAGGGCGGCTTCCCATTCCTGCCGGCAGGATGCCACATGGAGCTCGACCGGGTCGCACAGGAGATTGTCCTGCGCAGCGTCAAAGAAGCCGTCCCGTCACGCTGGCAGGCAAAGGTCGCGGAGCTACGCGCGCTCTCGCACACCCGCCCGACGATCACCATGGCGGAATACCTCACCGAAACCGGGCTTGAGGTCGCAGACGTCTACGCCGGCAAATACAGCTGGTCGGCGATGCGCGAAGCGGCCGGTCTTCCGGTAGCGGCTACCGGACCGCACGAGGTGGCGCTGCGTCGCGGCATCGGCCGCATGCAGCACCTTGACGACCCCCAGCGCCTGGATGGCTATCGCGGGCTGCTCGACAGGTCGCATGCTCCCGACGTCGGCGCGATGCCGATCGTCGAGCAGCGGCTCCTCCGGATGCTGCTCGCGAACGTCGCCGACCAGGTCGTGACGAAAGACGATTCGCTGCAGAAAGCAGCCGACCTGTTGTGGTCGCATCCTCAGGTGAGGGCCGAGCTGCAAGAACTCCTCCACGTCCTTGGCGATGTGCCCAATCACGTGCAGCAACAGGCGCTACCAGAGATCCCGTTGCAGGTGCATGGCCAGTACACCCGACTCGAGATTCTGGCGGCAGTCGGTGAGGGCGACGGGGTGAAGACGCCGCAGTGGCGCGAGGGGGTGTATGACGCCAAGAAGGCACGCGTTGACTTGCTCGCGTTCACGCTCGACAAGACGGACGGCGACTTTTCGCCGACCACCCGCTACCGCGACTACGCCATCAATCGCGAGCTCATCCACTGGGAGAGCCAGTCGACGACGCCGGCCAACAGTCCGACCGGCCAGCGGTACCAAACCCATGTGGCGATGGGCCGGGCGATCCTGCTCTTCGCACGTCCCCGAGTCGACGACCGAGCGTTTTGGTTCCTCGGCCCCGCAACGTATGTGAGCCACGAAGGCGAGCGGCCGATGGCCGTGACGTGGAAGCTCGACACACCCTTGTCCGGCGACCTATACGCAACTTTCGCGGCCGCCGTGGCGTAGGCATCGGCGGCGACCGCTCCCGACGGGGTGGAGCAAGAGAGCCGACAGCGGGACTTGAACCCGCAACCTTCCGATTACAAGTCGGGTGCGCTACCAATTGCGCCATGTCGGCCGACCCCACAATCCTACCGGGCGCGGCCCAGGCGCCGCCTCCGACATACCTGTTGGTCGAGTCGGTACGAAACGGGCCAAAGTGACGTACTGACCTTGGCAGGGGGGTGAACGGCGCCTACTGTTACGGGAACTCCGGGCGGCATCGCCGCCTCCCGGTGCTTCTACTCGGATCGTCCGGCACGTTCCTGCCGGTGGAAGGTGGCACCCTGTCATGGCTACGGTTACGTATTCCAAAGCCTCCCGGATCTACCCGGGGACCCCGCGCCCCGCGGTTGACCAGTTGAACCTTGAGATCGGGGACGGCGAGTTCCTGGTTCTCGTCGGGCCTTCCGGCTGCGGCAAGTCGACCTCGCTGCGCATGCTCGCCGGGCTCGAAGACGTCGACGCCGGCGACATCCTGATCAATGACCGCAACGTCACGCACCTTCCGCCGAAGGCGCGGGACATCGCGATGGTGTTCCAGAACTACGCGCTGTACCCGCACATGACGGTGTACGAGAACATGGCGTTCGCGCTGAAGCTGCGCAAGACGCCGAAGCACGAGATCGACCGGCGGGTCAAGGAAGCCGCTGCCATGCTGCAGCTGGAGGACTACCTGGGCCGGAAGCCGAAGGCGCTGTCCGGTGGTCAGCGGCAGCGTGTCGCCATGGGTCGCGCCATCGTGCGTGAGCCGCAGGTCTTCCTCATGGATGAGCCGCTGTCGAACCTCGACGCGAAGCTGCGTGTGCAGACGCGTTCGCAGATCGCGACGCTGCAGGCGAAGCTCGGCATCACCACGGTGTACGTCACGCACGACCAGGTCGAGGCCATGACCATGGGTCACCGTGTGGCCGTTCTGCTCGATGGTGTGCTGCAGCAGGTCGACAGCCCGCGGGAGCTGTACGACCGTCCGGCCAACGTGTTCGTCGCGGGCTTCATGGGCTCGCCGGCCATGAACATCAAGACGGTGCCGCTGACGGAGAAGGGCGGCCGGTTCGGTGACGTGACGCTGCCGCTGACCCGTGAGCAGCTCACCGCGGCGCAGGCCGACGGTGGCGGCAACCGCGTCACGGTCGGGTTCCGGCCCGAGGACACGGACCTGGTCGGCCCGAACGACGGTGGCATCCCGATCACCGTCGACCTGGTCGAGGAGCTCGGCTCCGACGCGTACGTCCACGGCACCGTCGCCCTCGAGGGCCAGGACGAGCGCTTCGTCGTGCGCGCCGACCCGCGCCGCACGCCGCGCCTGACGGAGATCGTGTACGTCCGGCCGCACGTGAACACGCACCACGCGTTCAACGCCGCGACCGGCCTGCGCATCTGATCCAAAGTAGCAAGCAGCAAAAAGGGCCCGGCGTACACAACGCCGGGCCCTTTCCTGTAGAGCTCAAGAAGCGGCGAACCGCCAGACCTGGAACTTGCCCTCGGTCGCGCACAGGATCACGGATTCGGTCCAGGAACAGCTCTGCCCGATGGTCTTCGTCAGCGGGCCCAGCGCGATCCGCTCCCCCGACGCCGCCGTCACGCCGATCAGGGTCACGTTGGAGGCGGACGAGGCGCTCAACGTGCCGGTGAAGAACATGAGACTGCCGGCCGTGACGCGGACGCCATACGAGTCCTTGTCCTCATTCCTCAACAGTTGTTTGCCCTCGAACGACAGCAGCACGCTGGCGGGAGTGACCGGGTCGGTGGCGAGGACCTGGCGCCCGGCCGGGACAAGGGTGGTGCTGCCGGGGGCGGCCGCTTCCCAGACCTGTTTCTTGTCGGCGACGGAAATGGCGCGGACGGTGTTGTCTTTGCCGTCGTACGTGCCGTCGATGAGGCACAACCGGTCGTCGGCGCACGGCGCCATGGCGATGACCTTGACCTTGTCGTTTCCGAAGCTGTAGATCTGGCTCGGCTGCCCGTCGCCGGTCAGGTCGTAGACGTTGACGGTGTACTTGGTGCTGCCGCTCGCGACGAACAGCTTGTCCTCGTGGGCGAGATAGGTGGCCCCGTATTCGCCGACATTGTTCCAGCTGCGGATGTCTTTGCCGTTGGTGGCGTCGACGAGGCGGATCTGGTCGTCGCCGTCGATGCTGATGAGGTCGTCGCGGGCCTTCATGTCGCGGTTGGTCGACTGGGCGGCGAAGTCGGCGGGGCCCCGGAGCTCGGCGCTTCTGGTCTGGCCGTAGAGGACCGAGCCTTTCGCATTGTCCGGCCGGGTCCAGGCGGTTTTACCGGCCCAGGTGACCGCTTCGGTCTTCTTGCCCGCTTCGCGGTGGATCGCCAGCACCGGGCCCAGGGCATACACGTCGTCGTAGGAGCTGTGGCTGCCCTGCCAGACCGTCTCGCCGTTCTTCCAGTCGAGGATGTACACGGCGCCGGTGGACGAGCCGGTGCCGGTCACGACGATGCCGCCCGAATACGCGGCGATGGCCCACTTGCTGAAGTCGCCGTCGAGGGTGATTTTCGGCCAGGACGTCTTCATGCCGTCGAGGTCGATGGCCTGGACGAAGTACTGCTTCCCGACCCGCCAGCCGATGACGGCACGATCGTTGAGCGTGGCGGAGTCGACGAGGTCGATCTTCGTCGGGTCGTCCATGTCGAACGTCTTCTCGGCCTTGAGCGTGGCGAAGTCGACGGTGGTGGACCTGTCCCGGAAGAACCAGAAATAGCCGCCGGCCACCAGGGCGAGCACGACGACCGCGGCGATCCCGGCGACGAGCAGGCCGCGCCGGGGGCGAGGGGCGGCAGGCGCGGCGGCGGCAGGCATGGAAGCCGGCGGGGCACTGTATTGACCTGGGGGAATGACCTGCGCGGCCGACATCGGATACCCGGGCGCACCGCCACCCGAAACCGGCGCGCCGAACCCGGGCGAAACAGGCGCGGTTGCCGGCCCGTTCCCGAAAGCGGCCGGCCCATTCCCGAAAGAAGCAGTCCTGTTCCCGAAAGCGGCAGGAGACCCCGTGGGCGACCCGGGGAAGCCTGTCGTCGGGCTGGCGCCGAAGCCGGTGGCCGAGGTCATCTCCCCGCCGCCGAAGCCGGCCATCGCTGGTGGCGGCGCCAGTTCGGCCAGGGCACCTTCCGCGACCGGGAGCTCGGGCTGCTCCAGTACCGTCGGCGCGATCCCCAACTCGGCGTGCAGCCTCCTGGCGGCGAGCGGCAGACGGGAGGACCCACCGACCAGGAACAGGCCGGCGAGCTGGTCGCCCCGCAACCCCGCGGAAGCGATGACCGAGCCCGTCTCCCAGACCGCGCGGTGGATCAGCGGGCCGACGACCCGGTCCAGTTCCTCGCGGGTGAGGTGGATCGCCTGCTCGGCGCCGGGCACGGTGATCGGCGCGACCGTCGTGCGGGACAGCATCTCCTTCGCGCCGCGGACGTCGTCCCAGAAGAGCCGCCGGTCGCGGCGCTGGGTCGTGGTCGACGGGTTACGCAGCGCCTCCCAGGTCGCCGGGGCGAAGCCGGCGATGACCTGCCCGAGGTGCTCGACGAGCGCGGCGTCGATGTCGAGACCGCCGAGGTCCTCGACGCCGCCGGAGCCGATGACCGTGAACCGGCCGTTGTCGTTGCGGACGACCGCGATGTCGAGCGTGCCTCCGCCGAAGTCGAAGACGGCGAGGGCGGAGCCCACGGGGACGGGGCGACGCAGCACATCGGCGAAATAGCGCGCGGCGGCAACCGGCTCGGGGACCAGCATGACCGGCGGCCATCCCGCGCGCCGGGCGGCGGTGGCGAGCGTGTCGCGGCGGAGGGTGCCCCACGCGGCCGGATAGGTCAGGACCGCCGTGGGCAGGAACCCCACCGCCTCGACGGCCGCGCGGGCGACGGCGGCGAGGATCGCGGCGAGCAGGTCGACGGTCGGGATCTCGCGGTCGCCGAGCAGGACGGTCGGCTCGTCGATGCGGCGCTTCGGGTTGGGCTCGAAGCGCGACGGGTCGAGCCCGGCGAGGCGCGCCGCGTCGCGGCCGACGTGCAGCCGGCCGTGCTCGTCGACGAAGACCCCGGACGGCATGATGGGCGCACCGTCGACGAGCAGCGGTCGCGTGCGCCCGTCGGGCCAGCGCACCACCGCTACCGTGTTGGACGTCCCGAGATCGACACCGATCGCGAAGCCCTGCTGAGGCTCAGTCACCGGCCCATCCTAGGTCGAGCGCAAAACCCGGGCAGTGATCCACCCGAGGGGATCGGAGCCGGTCGACGGGATACCGCTCAGGCGTTCGTCAGGGCCTTGGCCTGCTCGAGGGTCTCCTGGATGCGGTCGGCGAAGTCGACCGGCTGACGGTCGGCGATCCACTGCTCGAACGCCACCTTGAACACCGCGACCCCGATCTCCGCGGCCATGCCCGCGGCCGGCTCCCGCACGCCGCGCTCCCGCAGCGCCGCAGCCGCAGCCGCGCCCAACTTGGCAAGTTTCAGCAGCTCACGCTCCTGCAGACTCGGATTGGCGGCGATGGCGGCGGCGCGTTGACGGGCGAAGTCGCGCCGCTCCTGCAGCATTTGCGCCGCTCGTACCATCGCAGCGCCCACAACATCGATCGGCGTCTGCGACGCGGGAGCGGCCTCGATCGCGGCGACGACCGTCTCCTGCAGTGCGCCCGAGCCCTCGAAGAGCACCTCGCGCTTGTCGGTGAAGTGGCGGAAGAACGTGCGCTCGGTGACGCCGGCGCGCTGGGCGATGTCGGCGACGGTGGTCTGCTCGTAGCCGCGTTCGGTGTACAGCGCCAGCGCGGCCAGCATCAGGCGGCCGCGCGCGTCCGGCTCCCAGCGTCCCATGTCCCCGAGTCTAGTGATGGCAGCCCCTGACATCACGCGCTATGGTTCGTGATGTCAGTAGCTGACATCATGTTAGGGAGCACCGTCATGCGCGTCTTCGTCACAGGAGCCTCCGGCTGGATCGGCTCGGCCGTCGTCCCCTCGCTTCTTGAGGCGGGTCACCAGGTCGTCGGCCTCGCCCGCTCCGCACAGTCCGCCGAGGCACTGCAGCAGGCCGGTGCCGAGGCGCACCACGGCGGCCTCGACGATCTCGACAGCCTCCGCGCCGGCGCGTCCGGCGCCGACGCCGTCGTCCACCTCGCGTTCAAGCACGACTTCACCGACTACGCCGGCGCCGGCCTGACCGAACGCGCCGCCGTCACCACCCTCTGCGATGCCCTCACCGGGTCGGACCGGCCGTTCCTGTTCGCGTCCGGCGTCGGGCTCCTCACCCCCGGCCGCGTCGCGACCGAGGCCGACCCCTCGCTCGGCCGCGGCCCGGAAGCGCCCCGCGGCGGCGCCGAGCAGCTCGCCTTCGAATACACCGCACGCGGCGTCCGGCCTGTCGCCCTCCGCTTCGCGCCGACCGTTCACGGCGACGGCGATCACGGCTTCGTCGCCACCCTGGTGCGGATTGCGAGGGAGCGGGGCGTTTCGGCGTACATCGGCGACGGCGCCAACCGTTGGCCCGCGGTCCACCGTTTCGACGCCGCCGCTCTGGTACGACTGGCGCTCGACGCACCCGCCGGCACCGTCGTCCACGCCGTCGACGAGGAGGGCGTGCCGACCCGGGACATCGCCGCGGCGATCGGCCGTGGCCTGGACCTGCCGGTCGCTGGGGACGCCACGCCGGACGACTTCGCGTGGCTCGGCCGCTTCTTCGCCGCCGACATCCCCGCGTCCAGCACCCTCACCCGTTCGCTGCTGGACTGGAAGCCCACCCACCCCGGCCTGCTCGACGACCTCGCCGCCGGGCACTACTTCCGCTGACACCCGGGACAGACTCGGCTAGCAGATCAGCCCGCCGCCGTGCAAGATCATGCACGGGCGGCGGGCTGACGGTTTCCTGACTCGTCGGCGGCGAACAAAACCGCGGCTGAGTGCATCGAACCTTGCGACACCACAACCGAGTCAAGCCTTCCGGGAGTTCGCCATGCGCACCACGACCATGTTCACCGCCCTCGCCGCCGCCGCCGTCCTGCTGACCGCGTGCACCACGCAGTCGCCCGAGCGCCAGGCCGGGGACGCCCTCCCCGCCGGCTCGGCGGCCGCTCCTACGAGCGCCGCGGCTCCGCCGCCCGCCACCCCCTCCTCGCCCGCCTCTTCTTCGCCCGCCGCGTCCTCGTCCTCGTCCACTTCCGGCACGCCGGCGCTGGTGCTGGGCCCACAGGGGTACGGCACGCTCCGGCTCGGCATGACCAAGGAGCAAGCCTCCGCGACCGGCCTGATCACCCCGTTCGACAACTCCGGCTGCCCGCAGGCCTTCATCAAGGGCCTCCCGGCCGGCAAGGGCTGGGTGGTCGTCTCCCCGAACCTCGGCCTGGTCGCCATCGAGGGATGGGAGCAGCTGGCAACGCCTGAGGGGATGCGCATCGGCACGTCCGCCGACGAGATGCGCAGCAAGTACCCCACCTGGAAGGTCGCCGACAGCAACGGGTCATGGGCCCGCGGCTACGTGAAGGTCCCCGGCAACGACAAGGCCGAGTACCGAATCATCACGATGAACAACAAGGTGACCGAGGTGACCCTGCAGGCGGCGAACCAGAACTGCTACGAGTAGCCCGGACGTCGGCACCCTGGTCGGCGGCCAGCTCGTCGGGGCTGGCCGCTTCGCCAATCGGGGGCGACCAGGGTGCCGACGCCGACCCTGTTCTCAGCGAACCGATCCGCCGGCTCGCGCATCGCGCAGCTTGGCGGATATCGCTGTCATGTGGTCGGCGACAGTCCTGGTGGCGAGGCCGAGGCGGGCGGCGATGGTGGCGCTGGGCAGGCCGACGGCGATCAGGTCGAGCACTTCCCGCTCCCTGGGGCTGAGAGCCGCCGGCGTGAAGTAGGTCAGCATCCGCCGGGCGGCGCCGGGGCCGAAGACCGCGCCGCTGGCCCACACCGTCTGGATCGCATGCGACAGCTCGTCCGGTGAAGCACCCTTGACGACGTAGCCACGGGCGCCGGCCAGCATCGCCGACATGATCGCGGCGTCGTTCTCGTGCATGCTGAGCACGAGCACTCCGATGGCCGGCGCGGCCCTGGTGAGCTCGACGGTTGCGGCGACGCCGTCGAGGTCGGGCATGCGCAGATCCATGATGAGCACGTCGGGCCGCGTGGTGATCGCGGCCTGGACCGCCTCGGGCCCCGTGCCGGCCTCGGCGACCACATCGATGCCGGGCAACGACCCCAGCAGCGCGCGGAGCGTGTCGCGGACCGCCGGGTTGCCGTCGGCGATCACGACACGGATCCCGGTCAGGTTGTCGCGCACGATGCAAGCCTTGCAGCTGACCAGCCGGACTGCTACGAGTGCTGACAGCTTCACGACACGGCGGTGGCGAACAAACCGCTGGCGGGGGGCATCGAACCCTGCGACATCACCACCGAGCCAGGGAGTTCCCGATGCATGCCAAGACCCTCACCGCCACCGTCCTCGCCGCCGCCCTGCTGCTGGGCGGGTGCGCCGCGTCGCCCGAGCGCCGGGGCGGCGACGCCGAGCCGGCCGGCTCCGCGGCGGCCCCCACCACCTCGCCCGCCGCCCCGGCCACCCCGATCACGCCTTCGACCGCAGTTTCGACGGCAGCGACCACGAACAGTGCGACGCTGGTGCTCGGTCCGCGGGGGTACGGCGCGCTCCGGCTCGGCATGACCAAACAGCAGGCCGTCGCGACCGGGCTGCTGTCCGAGTTCGCCGACTACGCGTGCCCTGCGGCGTTCCTGAAGGGGCTGCCCTCCGGCGATGGCAGGGTCGTCGTATCCCCGGAGATCGGCGTGGTGTTCATCGCGGCGCCGGAGAAGGTCGCAACGCCTGAGGGAGTCCGCATCGGCACGTCCGGTGCCGTGATGCGCGGCAAGTACCCCACCTGGAAGGTCGTGCAGAGCGACGGGACGACATACGCCAGCGGCTTCGCGAAAGTGCCCGGCAACGACAAGGCCGAGTACTGGATGTGGACGAAGGACGACAAGGTCACAGCCCTGGCCCTGATGGCCACGGGCAACGTCTGCACCAGCTAGCGCGCGCCGCCCGGCCTTTCGGAAGAAAGGCCGGGCGGTTTTTCAACTGCGTCAGTGGGTGCGGCGGCGGTTGACCTCGGCGAGGGTGACCGCGGCGGCGACCGAAGCGTTCAGCGACTCCACGTCGGAGACCATCGGGATGCCGACCTTCAGGTCGCACGTCTGCCCGACCAGGCGGGACAGGCCGCGGCCCTCCGAGCCGACCACCACGACCAGGGGGCCGACCGCGGCCTCCAGGTCGTAGAGCGGCGTCTCGCCGTCGGCGTCGAGGCCGACGACGAAGAAGCCTTCGTCCTGGCACGCCTTGAGGGATCTCGTCAGGTTGACCACCTGGGAGACCTTGACCCTGGCCGCGGCTCCCGCGCTGGTGCGCCATGCGGTCGCCGTGATGGCGGCCGAGCGGCGCTCGGTGAGGAAGACGCCCTGGGCGCCGAACGCGGCGGCCGAGCGGATGATCGCGCCGAGGTTGCGGGGGTCGGTGATGCCGTCGAGGGCGATCAGCAGCGGCGCCGTGTGTTCCTTCGCGGCGGCGAGCAGGTCCTCGAACGGCTCGTACGCATACGGCGGCACCTGCAGGCCGAGGCCCTGGTGCAGGACGCCGCCGGTCATCCGGTCCAGCTCGGCGCGGGTGATCTCGAGGATCGCGATGCCCCGCTCGGCGGCGGTGCGGACCGCCTCCTTGACCCGCTCGTCCATGTCGATGCCGATGGCGACATACAGCGCGGTGGCCGGCACGTGGGTGCGCAGCGCCTCGACGACCGGGTTGCGGCCGACGAGCAGCTCAGGGCCGTCCTTCGGCTGCACCGACTTCCGTCCGGGCGACACCCGGGCCGTGGCCGTGCCACCGGCCTTCTTCCCGGCGCCGAACGGCCCCTTGCCCGCCGTGCGCTTGGTGCCCGGCTGGCCGATCTTCGGGGCCCGCCCCTGGGCCGCCGCGGCGCGCAGCTCGTTGGCCTGCTTGCGGGCGGTCTTCTGGGGAAGTTCCTCGTCGCCGCTGTATCCCTTGTGCCAGGGACGCTCGTCCGCGGGCAGGGTGCGACCGCGCCCCGCGAGGGACTGCCGGTTCTTGCCACCGGTGCCCTTGGCGGCGCCTTTCTTCGACACGACCCGCTTGCCGCGGCGTTCAGAGTTGCCTGGCATGTCTTCTCAGCTCTCCAACGTCCATCGTGGACCGGCCGGTGTGTCCTCCACCGCGATGCCGGCGTGTTTCAACTGGTCCCGTACCGCGTCGGCGGCGGCCCAGTCCTTGCGGCCGCGGGCCGCGGTGCGCTGCTCCAGTGCGAGCGCCACCAGCGAGTCGACCACCCGCGTGAGATCTCCTGACTGCGCGGACACCCACTGCGGGTCCAAGGGATCGAGCCCAAGGACGTCAAGCATGGCCCGGACGCTCGCCAGGGCACTCGTCACGCCCCCTAGCTCGCCGGCGGCCAAGATGGAGTTGGCATCTCGTACCACATCGTGAAGGACGGCAAGAGCACGTGACGTGTTCAGGTCGTCGTCCATCGCTTCGACGAATGCCTCGGGCAGGTCTCCGATTTCGCCCGGCCCGACGAGCTCGACGGCGCGGGTCACGAAGTTCTCGACGCGTCGGTACGCCGCCGCGGCCTCTTCCAACGCTTCCTGCGAATAGTCGATCACCGACCGGTAGTGCGGCCCGAGCAGGTAATAGCGCACCTCGATCGGCCGCAGACCGGACTCGACGAGCGATTCGAGATTGATGACGTTGCCGAGCGACTTGGCCATCTTCGATCCGCCGAGATTCAGCAGCGCGTGATGCACCCAATACCGCGCGAACGGATGCCCGGCGGCGTGCGACTGGGCGATCTCGTTCTCGTGGTGCGGGAACTTCAGGTCGAGTCCACCGCCGTGAATGTCGAACTCGGTGCCGAGATACCGCCAGCACATCGCGGAGCACTCGATGTGCCAGCCCGGCCGGCCGGTCCCCCACGGCGAAGGCCAGTTGGCCTCGGCGGGCTCCTCGGGCTTGGTGCCCTTCCACAGCGCGAAGTCCCGCGGGTCCTTCTTCGCCCTTTCGGGCCCGTCCGTCGCCGGCTCCATGTCGTCGGGCCGCTGCCCGGACAGCGCGCCGTATTCCGCGTGCGACCGCACGTCGAAATACACGTCGCCGCTGCCGTCCGTCGCCGCATACGCATGACCGCGGTCGATCAGCAGCTGGATCAGCGCATGCATTTCGGTGATGTGGCCGGTCGCCCGCGGCTCATAGGTCGGGGGCAGCACGCCGAGCTTGAGATAGGTCGCCGACAGCAGGCGCTCGTTCGCATATGCGACGGCCCAGAACGGCTTGCCCTGCTCGGTCGCCTTGACCAGCACCTTGTCGTCGATGTCCGTGATGTTCCGGATGAAGTTGACCGTGTATCCCGACCGCAGGAACCACCGGCGCAGCACGTCATAGTTCACCCCGGACCGCAGATGCCCGATGTGCGGCCCGCCCTGCACCGTCAGCCCACACAGGTAGATACCGACCTGCCCGGGCGTCATCGGGACAAAGTCCCGGACCGATCGGGTAGCGGTGTCATACAGGCGTAGGGTCACGGATGCAAGAGTAACGGTCGAACCGCACTAACCTTGCAGGGTGGCTACCGAGACCGCGCAGACCCTCGACCGTGGCCTGCGCCTTCTGCAGGTGGTCGCGGAGACGCCCGGCGGCCTGACCATGACCGAAGCCGCAGCACTCCTCGGCGTCGGCCGCGCCGTGGTGTATCGCCTGGTCGCCACCCTCTCCGACCACGGCATGGTCCGGCGTGACCGATCGGGCCGCCTCCGTCTGGGCGCGGGCATCCTGCAACTCGCCCGCCGCGCCCAGCCCCTGGTCGCCGACGCGGCCCTGCCCGCCCTGCGCCGCCTGGCCGAAACGGTCGGCGCCACGGCCCACCTGACCATCGCCGACGGCGGCGAGGCCTACGCCCTGGCCGTGGTCGAGCCGAGCTGGACCCAGTTCCACGTCGCCTACCGCACCGGCTCCCGCCACCCGCTGGACGTCGGCGCCGCCGGCAAAGCCATCCTCGCCGGCCGCCACGGCGACTACACCGCCGTCTCCACAGTCGGCGAGCTCCAGGCCGGCGCCTACGGCGTGGCCGCCGCCGTCGCCGGCGTCGAGGGCCTGGAAGCGAGCGTGGGCGTGGTCGCCCTGACCGCCCTCGACCCAGGCTCCGTGCCCGCGTATGTGACTACGGCCGCCTCCACGGTCGCAACCGCCCTGAGCTGACCCCCCGCCGCCGAGTCAGCGCTCATCACCGCGCAGATCTGAGCGCCACGCTGCGAATCGAGCCCGGAGGTCGTCCAATTCCTGGCCGCTCGTTCCGTACTCCCTGAAGTCGTCGGCATCGAGCAGACCGGCCTGTCCGATCGCGTCGGCGAAGATGGTCCGGTCGAAGCCGCTGTCCGCTCGCTCGGCAAGTCGCAGCACCGCTTCCCGGTCGTAATGACCGGACTGGAGCGCCGCGTCGACATCGATGAAGTCGCGGGCGAATGCCCGGCCATACAGCGCGGCCATCTTGTTGGCGACGGCGTCGTCGGGGTGCAACACCGGGCCGATGGCCATAAGAATCGGTTCGTTGGCGCGCCAGTCGACACCCAGTTCGACCTTGGACCTGTGCTGCCCGTCAGTCACGGTGAGACGGGCGAACGTGTCGTACTGCAGCTCGACGTGCACGTCGAGCTCGTCGGTGCGGTAGGCGGCGAGGACCGCAGCGACTGCGGCGCCGAACTCACCTCGGCGATCCCATGCGGTGAACAGATCGACATCTTCGCTTGGACGCTCCAGGAAGCCCGCCGCCTGAACGGCATAGCCGCCGGCGAGCGCGAAGCCGAACCGGTCTGCGGCGGAGAGTCCGACCCTCGCCAGTCGCTCATGGAACGCGTCCATGGTCAGGCCGCCGCGGCACGGGCTGCGGACAGCTCAGGGAACCGGCTCTCCCAGAGGTTGCGGAGCTGCGCCGGAAGCCAGAGCGTCGGCCAGCAGTCGACCAGCGATGTGCCGTCGAGCCAGCTCCGCAGGTCGTCCTTCGAGCCGGCCTCGGCAAGGACGGTCCTGTACATGGAGGCAAGGCGAGCAGGACGATCGAGGACGTATTCGGCGTTGCCTGACCAGTCCAGATGGTGGGGCAACACGACGGTGCCGCTCGTCGGGCCGCAGAGTTCGTCGAGCGTGTCTGCCACGACGTACTGCTTACGATCGCCGTACGAAACATAGTCAGCCGGTGGCCGTGCGACCGGCGTCTTGCGGCGGCTGTTGTTGGCGGCAAGTCGAGTCTCGGGTCGGAGCGCCTGCCTGATGGTCTCGCGGCTGTACCCGGTGACCCGCTGGAGATCCACGGCCCGCCACCCAGCGGCATGGAAGTCCCGCAGTTGAGCATCACGTCTGGCAAGCGCCGCATTTCTGGTCGCCTGATATTCGGAAATGACGCCACGGAGCTCGTCTTCGGTGTGCCCACCCATACCTCTAGCCTATCGCGATAGGCCCATCGCGCTTGGCCCATGACGCTAGACATCGAAGCAGGGTCAGTGTTCTACAGCGGCGGGGCCGGGTCGGTGCGGAGGCGGCTGTACAGATAGCCGTCGTGCCAGCGGCCGTTGCGGAACTCGGTGGCGCGGATGATGCCATCGAGGGTGAAGCCGGCCTTCTCCAGGGATTTCTGCTCGGCGATGTTCTCCGGGTGCGTGCCGGCCTGGATGCGCTGCACCGGAGTGTGGGCGAACAGGTGGTCGCACAGCATGGCCTGGGCGCGCCAGCCCAGGCCGCGGCCTCGCCACTGCGGCAGGAGGGCGATGCCGATCTCCCAGTAGCCGATGGGGCCGCTATACGTGCCGGCGACATAACTGACGAAACCGGCGGCAACCCCGTCCGGCTCGGCCTCGACCATCAGGCGCCCGTAGTCAGCGCCGAGGTAACCGTCGAGCGAGAACTGGCGCCCCGCGGCGTGTGGGTCCCGATAGCCCGCCCAGTCCAGCCCGACGAGGCCCGGCTCGGTGGCGAACCGGCGGAACATCGCCAGGTCGGCCTCCGCCACGGGCCGCAGGCGGATGTCGGTCACGCGACCGGCACCTCCTCGCGCACGGCGGGCCGGGCCAGCGCATGGCTGATCAGCGCGAACAACGCCCCCAGCAACACCGCCGCAACCGACAGCGAGAGATCGGTGTCCGCGGAGTTGATGGCCGGGTTTCCCGCGAGTGCCGTCATCGCGCCGCCGATGCTCGAGCCGATGAAGTACAACAACAGGTACGCAGGGATCAATGCGACGGCGCACGCGGCCGTGATGCCGAGCAGCCGGGGCAGTGACACGTCCCAGGCGGCGGCGACCGCCGCGGCGGCTGCGGCCGGCAACAGGACAAGGCCGAGCGCGCCGAGCCAGCCGTATGCCGCGGTCGCCGGCCACGCGGCCAGCGCGGCGATGCCCGCGAACGGCGCCATCCAGGCGACCCGGTCCAACGGCAACAGGGCCACGGCCCCGGCCGCCAGCATGACCACGAGTCCGACTTTCAACAACGTCAACGCATTCTCCACCCGCACATCAGCGGCATCCGTCACCGGCTCGTCCCAAGGCGTCGTGATCAGCACCGTCACCGCCGCCGCCACCGCGGCGATCGTCGCCAGGAGATGTCCCGCGAATGCGCTGCCTCCTTCCCCCGATCCCATTTTACGGGCGGCACCGACAATTCCCGCGAACGCGACAGCGCCCCCGACCGCCAGCCAGGCCGCCGCCGGACCGCTGTGCACATCGGCCCGGTCCAGCGCCAGATCGACCCCGGCCCAGGCCACGGCCCCGGCTGCGGCGACGAGGACGGCGCGGAGGCTCGCCCGGCAGACGATGACGACACCGACGAACGCCAGGAGGATCGCGAGCTGCCGGACGTCGCGCGGCCAGTACGTGTTGTTGCTCCCGATCTCCGGATACGTCTCGCCGGTCGCCGGGTCGGTCCAGAAGCCGTCGGGCTCCATGTACGGCTGGTAGACCGCCAGGCTCACCGCCCAGATCACTGCGGCGACGGCACCGCTCACCGCCCCGACCAGGACCCGCCAGCTCATCCCCATCGCTGCATCCTGATACCTACCCGCCCGCGGCGGAACCCCGCTCGAGGAGGTCGTTGAACTCCAGCCGGAGGTCGAGGAGCCCGATGCCGGACCGGCCGCTCGCCTGCTGGACCAGTTCGGTCAGCGGCCACTGAACGAGACACCCGAAGCGCGCCGCGTAGATGCCCGCCGAGTGCAGCGCGTACCGGTCGCTGAAGTCCATCAACGCGTAGCCGAGCAGCTGGTACACCTCGGTGCCGGCAAGCGAAGGCGACCGGCTGCCGTCCTTGCGCGCCTTCCCGCCGCGGCTCGACTTGACGTCGATGAGCAGCCCCGCGACGACCAGGTCGGCATCCGCCGCCAGATGCTCACTCCCGTCGAACGTCGGCCCACTGTGCACGGGCCCGCTGTCGAGATACGGCAGCAGCCCCTTCTTCGCGAGGTCCCGCATCGCGATCAGGTCGGCCACCTCGTCGTCATTGGCGAGCGCGAGCAGCTCCTCCACCCCGCTGCCCGGCGCGAGCGTGAACAGCCGCGACCCGTCGATCATCGGGTTCCGGAACCGCTCCACCAGCAATGCCAGCGCGTAGCAGGTCCGCGCCCACCACTCGTCCGAGCGATCCGCGTGCAGCGCGGGCTCGAGCACGGTGGGCCGGCGCGGGCAGAGCGCCTCGATCAGGTCCCGCCCGGCCCTGGGAAACCCGCCCCACAGTCCGCGGATCGGCAGTTCCAGCGACACCCGCTGGTCGACGAGGAATCGGATCCACCAGTCGATCGCCCCGCCCTGTGTACCGAGCGCGACAGCGTCCGGCGGAACGACCACGAGCGCGTCGGCCGCTTCCCGAACCGCCTGCTGCACCGCCCCCAGATGCGGAAACGTCTGCCGCATCCATTGCCCGACAGGACTGTCGGCCCGCTGCACCGCAGCAGTGAGGCTCGGCATCCATGCACCCTATGCCTGGTCGTACCGGATGTACGGGTTCAGGTTGTCAACATCGTCAGGGGTGGGTCATGGACAGCAGGTCGAGGGCCTCGTCGAGCTGGGCCCGGGTCAGGGCGCCGTTGTCGAGGTGGCCGCGGGAGATGACGACCTCGCGGATGGTGCGGCCGGTGGAGAGGGCTTCCTTGGCGATGGCGGCGGCTTCGTCGTAGCCGAGGTAGCGGTTCAGCGGAGTGACGATGGACGGGGAGCCCGCGGCGTACGAGTGCAGCACCTCCTCGTCGGCCTCCAGACCGTCGATGCATTTCGCGGCGAACAGGCGGGACACGTTGGTGATGAGGCGGATCGATTCGAGGAGGTTGCGGGCGATCACCGGGAGCATGACGTTGAGCTCGAAGTCGCCCTGGGAGCCGGCGAAGGCCACGGTCGCGTCGTTGCCGATCACCTGGGCGACGACCTGGCGGACGGCCTCCGGGACGACCGGGTTCACCTTGCCGGGCATGATGGAGGAGCCGGGCTGGAGGTCGGGCAGGCGCAGCTCACGCAGACCCGCCCGCGGGCCCGAGCCCATCCACCGGATGTCGTTGGCGATCTTGTACAGGCCGACGGCGATCGTCCGCAGCTGACCCGACGCCTCCACGAGCGCGTCGCGGGCGCCCTGGGCCTCGAAGTGGTTGCGCGCCTCGGTCAGCGGCAGGCCGGTCGACGAGGCCAGCGAGGCGATCACCGCCGAGGAGAACGACGGCGGGGTGTTGATGCCCGTCCCCACCGCCGTGCCGCCGAGGGGCAGCTCGCACACCCGCGGCAGGACGGACTCGATGCGCGAGATGCCGTAGCGGACCTGAGCGGCATACCCGGAGAATTCCTGGCCGAGCGTCACGGGCGTCGCATCCATCAGATGCGTCCGCCCGGCCTTCACCACATCGCTGAAAAGCTCCGATTTGCCGGACAGGGCCGACGCCAGCGTGTCGAGCGCCGGCAGCAGGCCGAACGACAGCGCCGAGGCCGCCGCGATGTGCATCGACGTGGGGAAGACGTCGTTCGAGGACTGCGACGCGTTCACGTGGTCGTTCGGGTGCACCGGCGAACCCAGCAGCCGGGAAGCCAGCGTCGCGATCACCTCGTTGGCGTTCATGTTCGACGACGTGCCCGAGCCCGTCTGGAACACGTCGATCGGGAAATGCTCGTCGTGGACGCCGCTCGCCACGTCCGCGGCGGCGGCCTCGATGGCGGCGGCGATATCGACGGGCAGCACGCCCAGGGAGGCGTTCACCGCGGCGGCCGCGCCCTTGATCTGGGCGAGCGCCTTGATGTGGGAGGACTCCAGCCGGCCGCCGGAGATCGGGAAGTTCTCCACCGCCCGCTGCGTCTGCGCGCGCCACAGCGCGTCGGCAGGAACGCGGACCTCGCCCATGGTGTCGTGCTCCACGCGGAATTCCATACGCTCTACAGTGCCCCGCCGAGGCCGCCGTCAACGATAAAGTGCGCTCAGATCACAGACGCCGAGCTCTTCGAAGAGCGAGACGGCCTGGTCGTGGCGGCCGAGGCCGGCCAGGGCGCGGGCCTGCTCGTAGCGGTCGCCGATGCGGACCGACTTGGCGAGCGCCTCCTCGTTGAGCTGCCGGGCCTCGTCGTCCAGGTCGAGGGCGCGCAGCGTGATCGCGAGGTCGTTGGCGGTGAGGCACTGCCCGGACACGTCGGCGACCTGCTCCATCAGTGAGCGGGCGGCGCGCTGGCAGGAGAGCGCGTCGGCGAGGCGGCCGAGCAGCCGGTGCGCGGTGCCGAGCTTGCTGAGCGTCTCCGCGGCGCCGAACTGGTTGACCGAGCGCCGCTTGAGCTCCAGCGCGCGGCGCAGCAGGGCCGTCGCGACGGTGAGATGGTGCAGGTGCAGGTGGTTGAGGCCGAGTTCGCCCATCATGATGCCGACGGCGCGCATCCCGCCGAGCCTGCGGGCCGCGGCCAGGCCCCGCCGGTTGGCCAGGAGCGCCTGGTCGTAGTTGCCGGCCTGGGTGTGGGCGATCCCGATCGTGCTATTGATCTTGAACTGGAGGTGCGCGGGGGCCTCGTCCATGTGCAGAGTGGCGGCGGCCTCGGCGGCGGCGATGGCGTCGGCGTACTGGCCGAGCCGGCTGTGCAGCATCGCCATGTTCGTCAGCGCGGTGCCCTTGAGCCTGGGGATGCCTTCGCGTTCCGCGATGGCGGTGACCAGCCGCAGCGTCGACAGGGCGTCGGACATCCGGCCCATCCGGAAGTACACGCCGGCCAGGTAGTTGCGGGCCTCCGCCTCCAGCTCCGGACTCGGCAGCGTTCTCGCGGCGGCGATGGCCCGCTCGTACAGCTCGAGCTGCGCCTCTCCGTAGCCGAACCCGAACAGGAACGGCGACACCGCACGGGTCATGAGGCAGATCTGCCAGTGCCTGCCGAGATCGGAGGCGAGGCGCGCGGCGCTGAGGACGTTGGGCAGCTCGCGCTCCATCCAGCGCCTCGCCTCGGCGACGCCGCTGAACGCCCGCGCGGCCTGCGGCGGGGTGTCGTCGGCGAGCTCCAGGAAGGTGTTGGCGCCGGCGACGCTGTGCAGATAGTGGTCCAGCAGCCGGTCGACCACCGCGTCGCCGTCGGTGGCGAGCTGCGCGGCGTAGTCCCGCAGCAGGTCGTGCAGGCGGTAGCGGCCCGCCGCGGGCGCCTCGACGAGGTGCACGTCGACGAGCTCCTCCAGCAGCTCCTCGGCGTCGGCCACCGACAGCCGCGCCATGGCGGCCGCGACGTCAGGCTCGAAGTCACCCGCGGGGTGCAGCCCGAGCAGTGCGAAGAACTGCTGCAGGTGCACCGGCAGCTGCTGGAACGACAGCGCGAACGCCGCCGCCACGGTGCGCCCGTCGACGGCGAGCTCGGGCAGCCGCCGGTCCACACCGCGCAGCCGGCGGGCCAGGTCCGCGATCGTCCAGCTCGGCCGGTGCTGCAGCCGCGCGCCGGCGAGCCGCACCGCGAGCGGCAGCCGCCCGCAGAGTTCGACGACCTCGACCGTGCAGGCGGGATCCGCGGCGGCGCGGGCTCCGACGGTACGTTGCAGCAGCTCCACCGCCTCGTCGAGGGGCAGCACGTCGAGCGAGACGGGTTGGGCACCGTCCAGCCCGCCGAGCCGCCGGCGGCTGGTGATGAGCACGCCGGTGTGTGCGGTGCCCGGGAGCAGGGGCAGCACCTGCGCGGAGTCCAGCGCGTTGTCGAGGAGCACGAGGACGCGGCGGTCGGCCAGTTCCGTCCGCCACAGGACCGCGCGTTCGTCGGAGACCGCTGGGACGCGCTCCGGTGGCACACCCAACTGCCGCAACAACGCGCCCAGCGCTTCTCCGGGATCGAGCGGCGCCCGGTCGCTGTGCCCGCGCAGGTCGAGATAGAGCTGCCCGTCGGGGAAGCGCGGCGACACGGCGTGCGCGGCGCGGACGGCGAGGGTGGTCTTGCCGGTGCCGGCCATCCCGTCGATGGCCAGCACGGCGTGCCGCTCGTCGCTGAGCGCGGCGACGATCCCGGCGAACGCGTCGGCCCGCCCGGCGAAGTCGGCGATGTCCCGCGGCAGGCAGCGCGCGGCGCGGCGCGGCGCGTCGAGCGGCTCGACCGGCGCGAGCAGCAGCGCTACGTCGCCGTTGAGGATCCGGCGGTGCAGCTCGACGAGCTCGGCGCCCGGCTCGATGCCGAGCTCCTCGGCGAGCATGGCCCGGCCGCGGCGGAACACGGCGAGCGCGTCCGCGCGCCGGCCGGTGCGGGCGAGCGCGGTCATCAGGTGGCCGCGGAACTGCTCGTGGTGCGGATACCGCTCGACCAGGTCGGCGACCTCGGCGAGGATCTCCTCGGCGGCGCCGAGCCGCAGCTCCAGGTCGAGGCAGAGCGACAAGGCGGCGGTCCACTGCTCCTCGAGGTGCGCCGCCGACGCACGGACCGCGTCGGAGTCGACGTCCGCGAGGGGTCTCCCCCGCCACAGCGCGAGCGCGGCCCGCATCTCGTCACGGGCGGTGGCCAGCTCGCCGTCGGCGGCGGCGGCGCGGCCGCGTTCGATCCTGGTGGCGAAGAGGACGGAGTCGAGCTCGTCGGCGCCGACCTTGATGCGGTACCCGGAAGGCTCGGTGATGACGAGCTCCTCGGGCAGTCCCGTGCGGCGCAGCAACTGCCGGAGCCGGGAGACGCAGCTGTGCACCTGAGCCCGCGCGGTCGGCGGCGGGTTGGTGTCCCACAGCGCGGAGATGACCTGCTGGACCGGCACCAGCTGCCCTTCGCGCAACAGCAGCAGTGCCAGGAGGATGCGCTCGCGGGGCGCGGCAACCGTGATCTCGGTAACCGGCGTGCGGATCTGCACCGGCCCCAAGATCGAAAACCTGGTCGAATTGCGCATAACCACCCTCTGTGCGGCGCTTGCCTCCCCTCGAAGCTGCACGCGGTATTGCCCGATGGTAGTCAAATGAGAGCGACGAAAGAGCAGCGCCGTGGAGTCTTTTTCACGGAACGACATGCGCGTGCCGGAATGCGTCCAGGTCTTGCAGCGGTTTTGCTCACTATCCACACAAGGGCTACTCAAGCCCTACCGCTGCATTGCTCTGGACGAACGGGGACATTTCGGCACAATCATCGTGACTAGGGGTCGCACCCAACGTTGTGTGCGACCCCGAAATGCGTTCCCGGCGAGTCCTGGACGATCACCGGCCGCCTGATCTCGCGTCTACTTCGACGGACCGCCCGTCGCGGGCGGCGCAGCGCTTTCAGCGTCGCCGAAGATCCCGGCCGCCGGCCCGACCCCGTCAGCCGACGCGGCAAGCACCACCCCGCCACTGATGAACACGACAACACCTGCGACAAGCAGCGCCACCCACAGAAACCGCATCCGCCGCGGCCGTAGTTCGGTCATGCCCCGCAGTGTTTCAGCGTCACGAATCGATCACCCTCCGCCAAATCGGGAACTCCACGGAACGAATCGCTCGTCCTGATGACCGAAACCGGCGCCGCTTCGGACCGGTCAGGAGAAGACCGGTCGCGGGCATCAGCACTGGTGGGTGAAATATCCGCGACACGGGCTTATCGGGCGATCCCACGCAGTACCATCCGGCGCCGTTACGGTGGGCGGGTGGCTAGGGGAGCGGTCCGGAACTTCGAGACGGCGCTCGGCGCGATCGGGGTGCTGGCGCTCATCATCACGGCGATTCTCGTCACCGGTTGGAACCCGCTGCCCAAGGTGTCTTGGGACCTCACCGACTGGTGGGAGAAGGTCGCGTCCAGTAGCGGGAAGCTGTCCGAGCCGGAGACCTCGTGGACGGACCGCGTCGGGGGGCAGCCTTCGGCGGCGGTGATCGCCGGCGACGCGGTCGTCGTGCAGATGCGGGGCACGATCGAGGCCCGTGGGCTGCGCAGCGGGACCAAGCTGTGGGACAAGGAAGCCGACTGGGCCGCCGCGGCGGGCGACGGGGCCGGCCTCGTGGTGATCGTGGGGCGGCGCGGGAAAGGGCTCGAGGCGGTCGACCCCGCCAACGGGGCGGTGAAGTGGAAGGACGGGGCGGCGGTCGGGGCGTGGACCTACCGGGAGTCGGTGCTCGCGCTGGGCTGTGACGGGCTGACCGACTGCACACTCACCGCACGGGCGCCGAAGGACGGGGCGCAGATCTGGAAGCTGGCGCTGCCCGGGATCGGGCGGGTGCTCGCCGGGGTCAACAGCGACCTGCTCGGCACGCGGCTGCTGTCGGACACCTACGACGACGCGGTCAAGGCGACGCCGGGCTCGGTGCCGCCGATGCTCGGCTTCCCGATCGACCAGCGGGTTCAGGTGGTCGACATGCTGACCGGCAAGCGGCTGCGCACCGAAGAACCCACGACGAGCAGCCGGATCGTGGTCGTCGGTGGGCGGGTGCTGGTCTCGACCGCGGCGCCGAAGGACGGCAACTGCCGCTACAGCCTGGAGGCGCGCGACGCCGCGACCGGCAAGACGGTGTGGAAGAAGGACGGGTACGACCTGCGCACGTCCTCCGGCGCCGGATGCGAGCAGCGCCGCGACCCGGCCGGGGCGGACACGGTGATCGCCGCGACCCGGGGCGACAACCGGGAGGTGTTCCTGGCCCCGCGCGACGGCCGTGAGCTGTTCGTCGGCGGTCCGGGGGACACGCTCGTCGCGGCCGACAGCCAGTACGGGCTGATCCGCGGCGCCGACAAGAAGACGCTGCAGGTGATCAACCTGACCACCGGCAAGACCGCGTGGAAGCAGGAGATCGGCGAGAAGGCCGACGTGGCGATCACCCGCTACGCGGTCCTGGTCACCGACCCGGGGGCGGGGACACTGAAGGCATACCGGCCGGACAACGGCACGCAACGCCTCGACGCGAAGACGACGTCCGACGTGCTCGGCGTCGGGCCCGACGGGCTGCTGATCTCCCGAGGGCGGAACCTTGGATTTCTTCCATATTCTTAGCGGTGCTCCATCACCAGCGTGAACGAGGTGCCGGGGGTCAGGGCCTCATAGACGTGCGGGACGTCGCCGGGGAACGAGCAGTAGTCGTGCGGATCCAGGTCGACGGTCGCGTCCGTCGGGCCGACCCGCAGGCGGCCGCTCATCAGGACCACGTGCTCGACGGTCCCGAGCAGATGCGCGTCGGCCTTGCGCGGCCCGCCCATTCCGACGTTCATCACGTACAGGTCCCGCTTCGCGCCCGGCGGGCAGGTGGCCAGCAGCGTGCCGCCGAAATCCGCCTGCTCGGCCTGGATGGAGGGCCCCTCGCCGGCGCGGATCACCCGCGGCGCGGTCGGTGCGGGTGGCTCGACCAGCCGGCTGAACGGCACGTTGAGCGCCACGGCGAGCGCCCACAACGTCTCGATGTTGGGGTTGCCGGCGCCGGCCTCCAGCTGGTGGAGCGTCGACTTGGCGATGCCCGCCCGCTTCGCGACCTCGCTCAGCGACAGCTTCTCCCGCTCCCGCTCGCGACGCAGTGCGGCAGCGATGAACTCCAGTGGCGCGCCCATGACCACGCTCCCGTTCGGTGTAGCGAACGAATAATTCGGCTTGACGAACACCCACGCAGGCGTCCAGCATATCGAACTATGCGTTCGATGCTCCGAACAAGCGACCCGATCGTTCGCGACGTGGGTGCCCTGTGCGCGGCCGCGGTCGTCGTCGGGCTGTCGTTCGGCGCGATCGCCACCGCCGCCGGCCTGCCGCTCAGCCAGATCGTGGTCATGTCCGCGTTCGTCTACGCCGGCGGCGCGCAGTTCCTCGCCGTCGGGCTCGTCTCCGCCGGCGGCACCGCTCTCGCGATCATCCTGGCCGGCCTGCTGCTCAACGCCAGGCACCTGCCGTTCGGCCTGGCGATCGGCAACGAGACGCTCGGCGACGCCCGCTGGCGGCGGGTCGTCGGCAGCCACATCCTCACCGATGAGTCGGTCGCGTTCGCCCTGGCGCAGGAGGACCCGGTCCGGCGCCGCCGCGCGTACTGGATGACCGGCGTCGCCCTCTTCCTGACCTGGAACGTCGCCTCCACCCTCGGCGCGATCATCGGCAGCACCCTCGGCGACCCCGACCGCTACGGCATCGACGCGGCGTTCCCGGCGGCGCTGCTCGCCCTGACCTTGCCCTCGTTGAAGGACGCGGCCGCGGTTCGGGTGGCGGTGGCCGGAGCTGCTGTCGCCCTGGCTACGACGCCGTTCCTGCCGGCCGGTCTGCCTGTCCTGCTCGCCCTGCTCGGACTGGTCTTCGCGCTGCCGGTCCCGCGTTCCTCAGGTCGTACCGACGCCGCAAAGGAGACCTCGTGAGCTGGATCGTGATCGTGGTGCTCGCCGCCGGCACCTACGCGCTGCGCTTCGCCGGACCGGTCCTGCGCAGCAGGATCACCGTCTCTCCCGCGGTGGGCCGCTACCTGACCCTGGCCGCGATCGCCCTGCTCGCCGCTCTCATCGGCACCGCCGCGCTGCTGGACGGCACGTCGTTCGTCGGCGTCGCACGCCCCGCGGGTGTCGTGGTCGGCGCCGTCCTCGCCTGGCGGAAGCTGCCGTTCGTCGTGGTCGTCGTCGCCGCGGCGCTCACTGCCGCCCTGCTCAGGCTGGCCGGAATCCAGTAACTACAGTCGAGGGCATGCCTGAGTTCGCGTTCTCGCCGCTGCTGCCGCTCGGCCCCGACACCACCGAATACCGGCTGATCACCAGCGACGGGATCGGGCGCGACGGGCGGTTCCTCACCGTCGCCCCCGAGGCGCTGACCCTCCTCACCGACGAGGCGATGCACGACATCGCGCACTTCCTTCGCCCCGCGCACCTCGCCCAGCTCCGCGCCATCATCGACGACCCGCTCGCCTCCCCGAACGACCGCTTCGTGGCGCTGGACCTGCTCCGCAACGCCAACATCGCCGCCGGCGGCGTCCTGCCCATGTGCCAGGACACCGGCACCGCGATCGTCATGGGCAAGCGCGGCCGCTTCGTCCTCACCGACGGCAACGACGAATCGTCGATCGCCCGCGGGGTTTTCGACGCCTACACGCGCCTCAACCTGCGCTACTCGCAGCTTGCCCCGCTGACCATGTGGGACGAGAAGAACACCGGCTCCAACCTGCCCGCGCAGATCGAGCTGTACGCCGAGGGCGACGACGCCTACAAGTTCCTCTTCATGGCGAAGGGCGGCGGCTCGGCGAACAAGAGCTACCTGTACCAGGAGACGAAAGCCCTGCTCAACCCCACCCGGATGATGCAGTTCCTGGAGGAGAAGCTCCGCCTGATCGGCACCGCGGCCTGCCCGCCGTATCACCTGGCGGTCGTCATCGGCGGCACCTCCGGCGAGCACGCCCTGAAGACCGCGAAGCTCGCCTCGGCGAAATACCTGGACACGCTGCCGACGTCGGGCTCCGCGACCGGGCACGGTTTCCGGGACCTCTCGCTGGAGGCCGAGGTGCTGCAGCTGACCCGCGAGTTCGGGATCGGCGCGCAGTTCGGCGGCCGGTATTTCTGCCACGACGTCCGCGTGGTCCGCCTCCCCCGCCATGGCGCCTCCTGCCCGGTCGCGATCGCGGTCTCCTGCTCCGCCGACCGCCAGGCCGTCGGGAAGATCACAGCCGAGGGCGTCTGGCTGGAGCAGCTGGAGCGCGACCCGGCCCGCTTCCTGCCCGACGTGACCGACGAGCACCTCGACGACGACGTGGTCGCCGTCGACCTCAACCGTCCGATGGCCGAGATCCGCGCCCAGCTCTCCGCCCTCCCGGTCAAGACCCGCCTGTCCCTGACCGGCCCCCTGGTCGTGGCCCGCGACATCGCCCACGCGAAGATCGCCGAACGCCTCGACGCCGGCGAGCCGATGCCCGCCTACCTCCGCGACCACGCCGTCTATTACGCCGGCCCGGCGAAGACCCCCGCCGGCTACGCGTCAGGCTCCTTCGGCCCCACGACGGCCGGCCGCATGGACGCCTACGTGCAGAAGTTCCAGGCCGCGGGCGGCTCCCTCGTCATGCTGGCCAAGGGCAACCGCTCCAAGCAGGTCACCGAGGCCTGCCACAGCTACGGCGGCTTCTACCTCGGCTCGATCGGCGGCCCGGCCGCCCGCCTCGCCCAGGACTGCATCAAACACGTCGAGGTCATCGAATACCCCGAGCTCGGCATGGAAGCAGTCTGGAAGATCGACGTCGTCGACTTCCCCGCCTTCATCGTCGTGGACGACAAGGGCAACGACTTCTTCGCCGAGGTCACCAAGCCGGTCCTCACCGTCGGCCGCCGCTGAACTTCCCGAACTCCGGGCATGTCGAGCCCTGGGCACCGGCCCCGGGCTCGACAACCAGGGTCCAAAGGCGACCTCAGGCCGTCCGGGCGGCGGCGACGACCAGGGGCAGGGTGCGGTGGGGGATCTGTTCCGCGAGGGCGATGATCGTCGAGGAGCGCTCGATGCCGGCGAAGCTCATGACGAGGTCGATGACGCGTTGGAGGTCGGTGTTGGAGCGGGCGACGATGCGGCACATCAGGTCGCCCGAGCCGGTGATGGTGTGGGCCTCCAGGACTTCAGGGATGCCGGCCAGGTGGGCGGCCACCGGGTCGTGGCCGGAGCGCTGGCGGATCTCCAGGGTGACGAAGGCCGTGACGCCGTAGCCGAGGGCGGCAGGGTCGATGTCGGGGCCGTAGCCGCGGATCACACCGCGGTCGGTGAGGCGGTCGAGGCGGGCCTGGATCGTGCCGCGGGCCACGTGCAGGCGGCGGGAGCACTCCAGGACGCCGATCCGCGGTTCGGCGGCGAGCAGCGCGATCAGCCGGGCGTCGAGTGCGTCGATCGGACTGGGCAACTTGTCCACCGGTTTCCCCGAATCCACCAGCAAAATGAACAACCTGACCATGCAGAATAGCGTTGGTTGCCCAGCTGCCGAACCAGCGGCGAGGCTGGGACCATGACCCGCGCTGTCGAAGACCTCAACGAGCTCATCGGTGCTGTCGAGCACGACGTGTCGCATGACCCGTTCCCGCTGACCGGTCTCGATCACGTCCGGTTCTACGTCGGCAACGCCAAACAGGCCGCTCACTACTACTCGACGGCGTTCGGGATGACGTTGGTCGCGTATCGGGGGCCTGAGCAGGGGCATCGGGATCACGCCGAGTACGTGTTGCGGTCCGGCTCGGCCGTGTTCGTGCTGGCGGGCGGGGTGCACCGGCAGGCTGAGGCGACGCGTCACTATGAGCGGCACGGTGACGGGATCGCCGACATCGCGCTCGAGGTGCCCGACGTCGACACGGCATATGCGCACGCGCTGCGGCAGGGCGCGACGGGGCTCGAGGCGCCGCACGACGAGCAGGATGAGCACGGGGTCATCAGGGTGGCGGCGATCGCGGCGTACGGGGAGACCCGGCACACGCTGATCGACCGGTCGCGGTACAGCGGCCCGTGGCGCCCCGGGTTCGTCGCACGGCAGCCGATCGTGGCGCCGCCGGCGAAGCGGTTCTTCCAGGCGGTCGACCACGTGGTCGGCAACGTCGAGCTGGGCCGGATGGACGAGTGGGTCGAGTTCTACAACCGGGTCATGGGCTTCACGAACATGGCCGAGTTCGTCGGTGACGACATCGCGACCGAGTACTCCGCGCTGATGAGCAAGGTCGTCGCCAGCGGTACCCGCAAGGTGAAGTTCCCGCTCAACGAGCCCGCCGTGTCGCGCAAGAAGTCGCAGATCGACGAGTATCTGGAGTTCTACGGCGGACCGGGCGCGCAGCACATCGCCCTGGCGACCGGGGACATCCTGCGCACCGTCGACCTGATGCGGGCCGCCGGGGTGGAGTTCCTGGTCACGCCCGACTCGTATTACGACGACCCCGAGCTGCGGGCGCGGATCGGGCGGGTGCGGGTGCCGATCGAGGACCTGAAGGCGCGCGGCATCCTGGTCGACCGGGACGAGGACGGCTACCTGTTGCAGATCTTCACGAAGCCGGTGCAGGACCGCCCGACGGTCTTCTTCGAGCTGATCGAGCGGCACGGCTCGCTCGGCTTCGGCAAGGGCAACTTCAAGGCGCTCTTCGAGGCGATCGAGCGAGAGCAGGAACGTCGCGGGAACCTGTAACACTGTCGGGGTGACGTACCCCCAGCAGCAGCCCCAGCAGAACCCTTATAACCAGGGATACCCGCAGGGCGCTTACGGTGTGCCGGCGCAGGCCTACTACGGCCCCGCGCCGGTGCCGGTGGCGCCGACCGGTCAGCCACTCGCCGGGTTCGGCGCACGGCTCGGCGCGTACCTCATCGACGCATGCGTCTTCCTCGTGCTGTCGATGGTGGTGCTCATCCCGGCCATGTTCGCGATCATCGCGTGGATCGGGACCCAGGCGTCGCAGTTCGAGACCGATCCGGTGACCGGTCAGCTGGTCAACGAGCCCGACGCCGCGCTGCTCGTCGGGCCGATCATCCTGATCTACATCGCGATCTTCGTCGTCATGATCGGGTTGAGCTATGTGTACTACGTCGAGCTGTTCCCGTCCCGGCGCGGTGTCACACTGGGTAAGCGGGCGCTCGGTCTGGCGCTCATCCGGCTCGACGACCCGTCGGCGCCGATCACCCGCGGCGTGGCGGGCAAGCGCTGGCTGATGCAATACGTGGTGGCGATCTTCGTCCCGTTCTTCTCGTGGATCGACGGCTTCTGGCAGCTCTGGGACAAGCCGTTCCAGCAGTGCCTGCACGACAAGGTGGCGCAGACGGTTGTGGTTAAGGTCAACAGGTGACAGCTCCAGGTTGGTACAAGGACCCCGTCGACCCGGCCGTTCAGCGGTACTGGGACGGTGAAGGCTGGATCGGTGAGCCCCTCCCGGCCGATGCCGTCCCGCCTGCGGGGCCGCCGGCCGTCGCGCCACCGCCGCCGCCCGTCGCGCCGGTCGTGCCACAGCTGGGGGCCGTGATCCTGCCTCCGGGCACGCCGGTGCCACCCGGCGGGTTCCCGCCCGGCCAACTGCCACCCGGCGCGATCGTGCTGGCGCCCGGCACGCCGCTGCCACCCGGCGTGCAGCCGCAGGGGACGCTGCCGCCCGGCGCGTATCCGACCGGCGCGGTGCAGGTGCTGCTCCCACCACAGGGGGTCGCCGGGGGCGGGCCCTTGACGGCGACGGCGCACGGCCGGCAGGTCGCCAACCTCGGCTCCCGGCTGGTGGCGCGGCTCGTCGACATCGCCGCGCTGCTGCTCATCAACGCGGCGGTGACCGGCTGGTTCGTCTACCAGTATCTGCACCTGATGATGCCGGTGTTCCGGGAGTCGTACGAACGCTTCAAGGCCAACGAGTCGACCAGTGACATCGTGCAGCCGGAGCGGGCCGGCACGCTGCAGATCGTGATCCTGATCCTGATCGCGGCGCTCTGGTTCGCCTACGAGGTGCCGGCGATCGCCAACACGGGCCAGACGTTCGGCAAGCGCCTGCTGAAGATCAAGGTCATGCGGATGGAGAGCGAGGACCGCATCGGCTACGGCCGCGCCATCCGCCGCTGGAATCCGCTCGGCCTGTCGGTGCTGCTGTGGACCTGCGGCGTCGGGTTCGTGCTGCAGTTCCTCGACAGCCTCTCCCCGGTGATCGACTGGCCGCTGCACCGCGCCTTCCACGACCGCTCGGCCGGCACCGTCGTGGTGCGGGACGCCGCGGTCCCGTCCCCGCCATCGAAGCCCACCGGAGACCCGTCATGACCCGCCTCACCCGCCCTGACCTCGACGCCCTGCCCGCCTACGTCGCCGGTCGCACCGTGCCCGGCGCGATCAAGCTGGCCAGCAACGAGGTCCCGTACGGTCCGCTGCCCGGCGTCGTCGACGCGGTCGCCTCGGCGATCGCCGGCGCGCACCGCTACCCGGACCCGGGCTCCACCGCGCTGCGCTCGATGCTCAGCGACCGGCTCGGCGTCGACACGGACCGCATCGCCACCGGCTGCGGTTCGGTCGCCCTGTTCGAGCACCTCTTCCGCGCGACCTGCCTGCCCGGCGACGAGGCCGTCTACGCGTGGCGGTCCTTCGAGGCGTATCCGATCATCGCCGCCGCCTCCGCGGCGACCAGCGTCCGCGTGCCGAACACGGCGGAGCACGCCCACGACCTGCCGGCGATGGCGGCCGCGATCACCGACAAGACCAGGCTCGTGATCGTCTGCAACCCGAACAACCCGACCGGCACGGCGAGCCGCAAGGCCGAGCTCGACGCGTTCCTCGACGCCGTGCCGCCGACGGTCCTGGTCGCCCTCGACGAGGCGTACCGCGAGTTCGTCACCGACCCCGACGTGCCCGACGGCCTGGTCACGTATGGCGACCGCCCGAACGTCGTGGTGCTGCGCACCCTGTCGAAGGCGTGGGGCCTGGCGGGCCTGCGCGTCGGCTACCTGATCGGCTCACCCGAGGTCGCGGCCACGGTGCGCAAGGTCGTCACGCCGTTCTCCACGTCCGCGACGGCCCAGGCCGCGGCCCTCGCGGCCCTGCAGGCGTCCGACGAGATGCAGCGCAGGGTCGACCTGATCACCGCCGAGCGGGAGCGGGTCGTCGCCGCGGTCCGCAAGGTGTATCCCGACGTCCCCGACACCGAAGCCAACTTCTTCTGGCTGCCGCTCGGCGACGCCGCCCTCGACTTCGCCCGGAAGTGCGAGGAGTCGGGCGTGATCGTCCGCGCCTTCGCCGGCGACGGGGTCCGCGTGACGATCAGCTCCCCCGGCGAGAACGACGCCTTCCTCGACTGCCTCTAAGACAGCTTGTCGAGCAGGGCCTTCATCTCGGTGATCTCGGCGGTCCGGCTCGCGACGACGGCACCCGCGAGCTGCTTGACCGCCGAGCCCTGAGCCTGAGCGGTCTGCGCGGTTTCGACGGCACCCTCGTGGTGAGCTCCACCGCCGCCGCACCCCGCCACGAGCCCGGCGGATACCGGAACCAGCGCAGCGGCCCGCATCAGCCGATGCCGACCAGCACGACGGTGTTCATGCTGAAGTAGTACTTGTCGTCGATCTCCGACGCGTTGGTGGTGTGCAGGCGCTCGACCACGAGGTAGCCGCCGTGCAGGTACAGCTCGCTGAACACGAACCGGTCCTCGGGACGGATCCGCAGCTCGGTGCTCGACGTGACCGCACCCGTGACCAGATTCAGCACCAGGAGCTGGTAGTCGCGGTTGATCAGGTAGACGTTGCGCTGGTCCGCGCCGATCAGCGCGCCGGACACCTCCGACATCCACAGCCGCTGGCCGGTGGTGCGGGAGAAGGCCCAGATGTAGCCGCCGACGACCTGCTCGGCGAGGACGTCGCCGATCACGACGACCTTGTCCTTGTCGGGCACGGTCTCGGGCTTGACGATGTTGTCGGCGCCGAGCGACCAGTACGTCGGGGTGATGCTGCCGACGCCCGACGCCGCGTCGGCGTAGCTGACCACGTCGCCGGTCGGGGCGGCCTTGAACAGGGCGCAGCCGGACCGGCCGAGCTGGCAGGACGTCGGCTCCAGGAACCAGTTCGTCACGTTGTCGGGGCCGATCGACGCGCCCGGCGGGCGCCACGTGGTGAGGAGGGTGCCGGTGCCGGCGTCGTACACCTCGAGGGTGGCGGGCTTCGCGCAGGTGTCCTTCACGAAGTACGCGTCGTCGCTGGTCCAGTCGACGGAGTGGCAGTTCGGGGTGGCGGCGAAGGAGTGCGTCCAGCGGATCTTGCCGTCGACCGGATCGATGGCCTGCACGACGTCCTTGCCGGTGGCGATGACGACCTGCTGGTGGTCCAGCGCCGAGGTGGTGACGAAGAGGTCCTCCGGGCTGTACAGCGCCTTCGCGCCGGTGCGGCGGCCCTTGAACGTCTCGCCGTCGGCGGGGTCGATGCGCACCTGCCAGACGATGTCGCCCTTCTCGGCGTCGAGGGCGACGATCTCGCCGTCGGACCACTTGGTCACCACGACGGACATGCCGACGCCGCTGGCGGGCTTCTCGACGGCGACGACCGAGACGACCTCCGCGGGCCAGCGCCGGTACGCCCAGTGCGGCGTCATCAGCCGCTGCGCGGTCACGGGCGTGTCGGCGAACACCCGGCGCTGCTCGGTGTAGACGCGCAGGCGGCCCTCGACGATCAGCGGCGCCGAGGGCAGCTCCGCATACTGGATCGACTTGATCGGCTCGGGCGACGGGACCGGCTTCTTGGCGCTGCTGACGGTCTCGGCGGGCTTCAAGGTCCGATACGCCGTGACGCCCATCGCCGCGATGACCACGATCGCGAAGAGCGCGGTGAGGACCCGGCGCAAGGACCGGGGCCAGTTTCGTGGACGCACGCTGAATCGCCGCCCCGCACCACCGGTCCCCATAACCACCTCCGCCGGGCACCATACCCGGCGATAGTCGCATTCTGCTCACGGTGACCGTCGATCGCCGGGCTTCTCACACTCGCGTCACCACCGTGCCGGTCACCTCACCGAAGCCAACCACGACGCCGTCGGAACACCACCCGGAGGCCGAAATCGTGACCGTGTCGCCGTCGAGCAGAAAGCTACGGGTCGTGCCGTCATCCAGGCGGACGGGATGTGCGCCGTTCCATGTCCGCTCGATGAACGATCCGGTCTGCTCGGGCGTGGCGCCGGAGATCGTGCCGGACGCGTAGAGGTCGCCGGTGCGCGCCCAGGCGCCGTTGGCGGTGAGATGGGCGAGCTGCTGCGCCGGCGTCCAGTAGATCCCCGCATATGGCGGCCGCGACACGAGGGTGCCGTTCCATCGGATTTCGCAGCGGATGTCGTACGAGTAGCGCTCCGCCTCCCGCAGATAGGGCAGGACGGGTGGGTCCTGGACGACGGCCGCCGCCTTGACCGGCTCGAGGGCGTCCAGGGGCACCACCCACGGCGAAACGGACGTGGCGAAGGACTTGCCCAGGAAGGGCCCGAGCGGCACGTACTCCCAGGCCTGGATGTCCCGGGCGGACCAGTCGTTGACCAGGACGGCGCCGAACACGTGCTCGCGGAAATCGTCGACGCCGATCACCCCTTCGGAGGACGCGCCGACGACGAACCCGAGCTCGGCCTCGACGTCGAGCCGCCGCGACGGGCCGTGGCTGGGCCGCTCCTCGTCGGGCGCCTTGCGCTGGCCGTGCGGGCGCGGGATGTCGGTGCCGGAGACGACGACGGTGCCGGCGCGTCCGTGATACCCGACGGGGAGGCTCTTCCAGTTGGGCAGCAGTGTCGGCGAGTCGGGCCGGAAGATCCTGCTGAGGTTGTTCGCGTGCTCTTCCGAGGAGTAGAAGTCGACGTAGTCGGCGACCTCGAAGGGCAGCGCGAGCGCGGTCCCGGCGACCGGGTGCAGCATTCCCTCGATCGTGGCCGTTTTCGCGCCGGTGAAGAGCTCGGTGAGCTGCTCGCGGACCCGCGTCCAGGTGGGGCGGCCGGTGGCGAGGAAGCGGTTGAGGGTCTTCGCGCCGGTGAACGTGCCGCCGGCGTCGACCAGCCCGGCCTCCTCGGCGGCGGCGAGGTTGAGGATGAGGTCGCCGGCGCGGACGCCGGTCCAGCCGGCGCGGGTCGCGCACAGCGGCAGGTTGTGCAGGCCGAAGGGGTCGTCGGCGGCCGGCTCGATCCAGGTCGTCACGCGGGCACCTCTCTGGGGAGCAGGCCGAGGTTGGTCAGGTCGGTGACGGGCTCGTCGACGCTGCAGCTGCCGAAGCCGACCCACAGCGGCCGCGGCTGGTCGAGGGCGTCGCGGACGGCCGCGGCCAGGGGGTGACCGTCGGTCGCCGCGAGCATGCCGGCGAGGTCGGCGGGACCGGCGCCGCGGGCCGCGGTGAGGGTCGCGGCGAGCACGTTGAGGAAGCCGTGGTGGACCAGGCCCGTGTCGGGGTCGGTGTGCCGGACCGCGTGGTGCAGGCCGGCGGTCAGCTTGAACGGCAGGTCCCGGTCCCGGCAGGCGCAGATCACCGCGGCCAGCTCGACCGGCGAAGGGAACAGCTCGGCGGCCAGTCCCCCGGTGCGGAACTTCGCGGCGGCCGGCAGCCCCTCGGCGCGCAGGTCGGCGAGCCGGTCGAGCGCCTGCATCAGCCCCCAGGCCAGCGGGATCTCGAAATACCAGCTCCACGGCCGGTCGCCGTGCTTGCGGGCCAGGTCGGCGAGCTGGTCGATGCCGGGTGCGGGGTCCTCGCCGCGCTTGGCGACCGGGGACTCGACCTGCCGGACGGTGAGGTGCGCCGGGATCGACTCGAGGGCGGGACCGACGGCGCCGGGCTCGCCGACCACGCCGACGGCGACGGTCGCGGCGATCCGGGGCAGGGCGGCGGCGGGGACCAGCAGCGGGCCGATCATCGCCGCCCACGGGCCGTCGCGGTGGCCGAGGTGGGCCGGGACGGCGTCGGGCAGCGGGAGGCTCCCCGGCGGGAAGACGGCGGCGTCGTCGACCAGGGCGGTCAGCAGAGGCGGTACTGCGTTTGACACAGCTTCCGAATCTAATGGACGCTATACAGGGCGGACAACTTCGTCCGATATCCGGACGGTTTCTTTCTTCCGGGAGGCATCAGATGCCGTATTACCGTCGCGTGGGCGAGGTCCCACCGAAGCGACACACCCAGTTTCGCCAGCCGGACGGCTCGCTGTTCGCGGAAGAGCTGATGGGGCAGGAGGGTTTTTCGAGCGACTCGTCCCTGCTGTACCACAAGCATCGACCGACAGCGATCCTGTCCGCCACCGCGGTCACGCCGTTCGCGACGACGCGCGCGCCGAACCTGCCGCTGCAGCCGCGGCACCTCCAGACGCACAAACTGTCCTTCTCGTCCTCTTCGGACGCCGTCCTCGGCCGGCAGCACCTGCTGGCCAACGACGACGTCCGGATGTCCTACGCGCTCGCCACGACGCCGTCCCCGCTGTACCGCAACGCGATCGGCGACGAATGCCTGTACGTCGAGTCCGGGACGCTGCTCGTCGAGTCGGTGTTCGGCGCGCTCGTGCTCGACCCCGGTGACTACGTGATCATCCCGACGTCGGTCATCCACCGCCTGGTGCCGGTGGACGGGCCGGTCCGGCTGCTGACGATCGAGGCGTCCGGGCACATCGGCCCACCCAAGCGGTATCTCTCCAAGCACGGCCAGTTCCTGGAGCACTCGCCGTACTGCGAGCGCGACCTCCGGGGCCCTTCAGAACCGCTGATCACGGAAGGGTCGGAGGTGCCGGTGCTCGTGCAGCACCGGCGCGGCTGGACCGAGCACGTCTACGTCAACCACCCGTTCGACGTCGCCGGCTGGGACGGCTGCGTCTACCCGTGGGCGTTCTCGATCCACGACTTCGAGCCGATCACCGGCCGCCTCCACCAGCCGCCGCCGGTCCACCAGACCTTCGAGGGCCCGAACTTCGTCATCTGCTCGTTCGTCCCGCGCAAGGTCGACTACCACCCGCTGGCCATCCCCGTCCCGTACAACCACCACAACGTCGACAGCGACGAGGTCCTCTTCTACACGGGCGGCAACTACGAGGCCCGGCGCGGGTCCGGCATCGTCCAGGGCTCGATCTCGCTGCACCCCAGCGGCTTCACCCACGGCCCCCAGCCCGGCGCCGTCGAACGCGCCATCGGCGCCGAGGCCTTCGACGAGCTGGCGGTCATGGTCGACACCTTCCGCCCCCTCGACCTGTGCGAGCCCGCCCTCGCCGTCGAGGACACCGCCTACGCCTGGACCTGGGCCCGGACCGTCTAGTGCTCGACCACCCTGGTGGCGGTGAGGCGGCAGACGACGCGGGTGACGCCGGGGACCTTCTCGGTCCAGGGTTTGCCGTCGTACGCGCGGCTGAGCTCGTCGATCAGCTCCGGCCCGCCGTCCTCGACCATGGCGACGGTGCCGCGGACCTCCACGTGACGGTAGGGGTTCGCGGGGTCGTACACGCAGATGGAGACGCGCGGGTCGCGCTCCATGTTGCGGGTCTTGCGGCGGCCGCGGATGGTCGAGAAGACGACGTCGCCGGCGTCGTGCTTGGCCCAGATCACGCTGGACTGCGGGGCGCCGTCGGGGTTGATCGTGCTGAGCACCAGGAAGGCCCGGCGGTCCAGCAGTTCGCGCAGCATGTCGTTCACGTCTACTCCTTCGGAACCGGATAGATCAGCGCCACGGCGGTGGCGGCGAGGCCCTCACCCCGGCCGGTGAAGCCGAGCCCGTCGGTCGTGGTGCCCGACAACCGGACGATCGCGCCGATCGCCGCCTTCAGCGTGTCCTCGGCCTCGGCGCGGCGCTTGCCGACCTTGGGGGCGACGCCGATCACCTGCACGGAGACGTTGCCGATCTCGTAACCCGCCTCGCGGACCAGCCTGGCGGCCTCGGCCAGCAGGGTCACCCCTTTGGCGGCGGCCCACTCCGGGCGGCCGGTGCCGAAGACCGCGCCGACGTCGCCGAGGCCGGCCGCGGACAGCAGCGCGTCGCAGATCGCGTGGGCGGCGACGTCGCCGTCGGAGTGCCCGGCGAGCCCGTCGACACCCTCCCATTTGAGGCCGGCGACCCAGCACTCACGTCCTTTTTCGAACGCGTGTACATCCGTCCCGTTGCCGATCAACATCATTTCTGGATCACTTTGGGAGGGTACGACGATCGGTGCACGATCGTGAACTTCTGGTTGCCGGGTCGTCATCGGGCTCGGCATCCTGGCATTCCGGGCCTAGGCTAGGTCGGGTGCGCAGCGACCAGACGACCCCGAAAGCCCCACAGCAGTGGTGGCGCACCGGAGCCGCCTTGCGCTTCGGGCTGCTCGCCCTGCTGGTCGCGACGTTGTCCGTGGTGATGCTGATCATCCACCCAGACAAATCGTCGCTGACCCATGCCGTGGGGCCTGACCACCCGTTCGCCCCGGCGATCGCCGTCATCGGCGCCGCCCTGCTGACCACCGCCCTGGTCCCCCGGACCCTGCTCGCCGGCGTCGGCGGCGTCCTGTTCGGCTTCGCCGGCGGCGTGCTGTACATCATGGCGGGCGTGATCCTGGGCGCCTTCCTCGCCTACCTGATCGGCCGCTTCCTCGGCCGCGACTTCATGGCCCGCCACCTGTCCGGCCGCTTCCTGGCCGTGGAGCAGGCGGTGGCCAATCGCGGCATCGTCGCGGTGATCATTTCGCGGATGATCCCGTTCGTGCCGTTCTGCGTCGCCAACTACGTGTTCGGCACCACCCGGGTCCGGCCGGCCACGTTCATCGCCGGCACCACCCTCGGCGCCCTGCCCGCCACGATCGCGTACGCGGCGCTCGGCTCGGCCACGGCCCGCGGCGACACACTCGGCATGTCGCTGGCCGGCGCGATGATCGCGACCCTGGGCATCGGCGGCTCGATCGGCACCTACTTCGTGTGGCGCCGCCGCCCCCGCAAGCAGCAGACAGCGGTCGCGGTGGCCCCGATCTCGGCCGCCCCCGCCTGACCCGCGCTCTCCCCGCTCCTCCGTCGGCCCCCGTGGCGTTCGTCGCCCCGGGGCCGGTCCGTTTCAGGGCCTGCACCGCACGCGGGCCGACATCGCGCGGCGAGCACCTCAGGCCCCAGCGGGTCAGGGGCGGCGGCGGAGGGCGAATGCCTCGATCCGGGTGAGATCCCTCGGGCGGAGGCCGCGGCGAGGGTGTGGGCGGATCAGCAGGGCCCGGCCACCCGCCGTCAGCCGCGTCGCCGGCACGGCGGTGTCATCCGTCCACACCAGCCGGCGGCCGGACGCGAGGACCCGCCGGGCGGCGGCAAACTTCAGGGCGTCGGTCACCTCCACCCCGGCCGGCAGGGCACGGCCGAACGCGGGCAGGTCGAACAGGCGCTCCAGCACGTCGGCGTCCGGGCACCACGTGGAGCACCAGCGGACCTCGACCAGCCCTGCGGCGGACAGCCCGCGGATCCGGGAGATGAGGGCCGGTGCCCAGCGGATGGGCCAGTCGACGCCTTCGGAGTGTGCGACGCCGCGGTGCAGGAGAGGGCCCCACAACGGGCGGCGGGTGTTGAGGACGCCGTCGACGTCGAGCAGCCAGACCGGCGGGGTCAGAGCAGCAGCTCGGCGATCGCGAGGTCGAACGGCCGGGTGATTTTCAGGGCGGCCTCGGCGCCTGGCACGGTGTGCACGGCGACGCCGAGCTTCTCGGCCATGCCGGCGTCGTCGGTGTGCTCGTCGACGGCGGCGGCGTGTGCGCTCGTCAGGACCGACCGGCGGAAGCCCTGGGGGGTCTGCACGGCGCGGAGGACGGAGCGGTCGACAGTACCGACGACCATGCCGGAATTGTCGACCTCCTTGATGGTGTCGACCACCGGAAGAACGGGTATGACGGCGCCGTGCCCCCCTCGCACCGCGTCCGCGACCGCCTCCACCAGCTCCGGTGGGGTCAGTGCCCGCGCCGCGTCGTGGACCAGCACGATGTCGAACGCCTCGGGGACGGCGGCCAGGGCGGCGGCGACCGACGCCTGCCGGCTCGCGCCACCGGCCACCACGATGAGCACCGGCGCGACGGATTCACCGGAAGCTCCCAGAGACGACTCAGGCGTCCCACAGGTCTCACCGGCAACAATGGATCTCGTGACCACGGGGCCGAGCAGGGCGGCGACGTCGTCGACGGCGTCCGCGGGAGCGGCCACGACGACGCAGCCGACGCTGGGAGCGGCCGCCACCCGGCGCACGGCATGCACGAGCAGCGGCTCCCCACGCAGGAGCCGCAGTGCCTTCGGGGCGCCGGGGCCGAGTCGGACCCCCATGCCCGCAGCAGGCACGAGGACCGCGACGTCACCACGCACCCTTGGATGCGCCGTCACGTCGCGGTCCTCGTCTTCAGGATTAGCCGGGCTGAAATGTCAGGCCTCGGTCAGCACCTTGTCCAGCAGCGTCTCGGCCTCATCCTTGGTGCTCTTCTCGGCAAGCGCCACCTCGCCGACCAGGATGTCCCGAGCCTTGGCCAGCATGCGCTTCTCGCCGGCCGACAAGCCACGCTCCCGGTCACGGCGCCACAGGTCACGCACGACCTCTGCGACCTTGAGCGGATTGCCGGAGGCCAACTTCTCCAGATTCGCCTTGTAACGCCGCGACCAGTTGGTCGGCTCCTCGGTGTGCGGAGCGCGGAGGACGTCGAAGACCTTGGTCAGGCCTTCCTCGCCAACCACCTCGCGCACGCCGACGATTTCGGCGTTTTCGGCGGGCACCCGCACCGTCAGGTCACCCTGAGCGACCCTGAGGACGAGATACTGCTTCTCCTCGCCCCTGACGACCCGAGTCTCGATTGCCTCGATGAGTGCGGCCCCGTGGTGGGGGTAGACAACGGTCTCGCCGACACTGAAAACCATAGGTTCGAAACCCCTTTCGCTGTGTCTAGGGTAACACGGTCACGCGCTGTCGTCCCACCTGAGAGAGCAGCATTCGCGCAGGTCAGAACACATGTGAGTCCCCTTTCTCCCGCTTGACATGAATCGTGGAACCTGCTGCGTAACGGATCAACAACCCTGGGCACGCGCAAATGCGCAGGCTGTAGGACATTTCCGATTGATTGTCGCGAGTGCGTACAGATCCGGCGGCGGGTGCCCCGAACACCACTCTCCGTGATGTAACCAGCGGCGGAGCGTGCGAAAATCTTCATACATCTCGATGGGTGCACCCCTGGTGTTGCGCGGCCCGGTGAGGGAAAGTTGAGGCAGGTGCGAGGAGAACAGCGATGGGCACGCTGCGGGGCGACAACGGCGGTGGTGATCGGCCACAGGATGGTGGCGGCATCCCCGACCTGCCCCCTGAGTGGGGCACGATCATCATCCCCGACGATGCGGGCGCACTCGACGATGAAGGCACATCGATCCGCCGTCAATTCCATCGCGCCGCAATCCGCCGTCGCTGGCGGCGCCGGCTGCATCTGAGCCCCGAGCCGATCAAGCGGACGGGCGACGATTCTCCGGGCCTGGCGGTGCCGCTGCTGATCATGTCGATCGCCGTCATCGCGACGCTGGTGAGTCTGTTCGCGGTCGCGTGGCCGCGGCGCAATCCCAATGGCACGCCGCAGCTCGCGCCGCCGTCCCCGGCCGCCGTGGTGAAGCTCTCCGGGCTCAGCCTCTTCGACGCGGAGGGCAGCACGGTGCGGGTCCGCGACCTCACCCCCGCGGTCATCCTGCTGGTCGAGGGGTGCACCTGCGAGCACCTCATCACCGGCACCGTCGAGGCCGTCGCCGCCGGCCGTGCGCCGTCCGCCATGGTCGTGGTGCTCGCCGTCCGCGTGCCGCCGCTGCCGCAGGGGCTCAACGACAAGGTGCGGGTGCGCGCGCTCGCCGACCCGAACAGCTCGGTCCGGGCGGCGGTGCCGTTCCTCGCGGCGAGCCGCACCACCGCCGCCCTCCTGGTCGCCGCCGACGGCACCGTGATCCGGGCGGTCAGCTCCGTGACGGAGGCCGCCGCGTTCGACTCCGAGCTGGGCAACCTCGCGGCCTCGCCCAGCTAGAGACCGCGCAGCAGCGTTCCGTACAACGTCAGCCCAGGGCCGAACGCGAGCGCCACGGTGTTCTTCGGCGGACCCGAGGCCCGCCGCCGCAACGCGTCGATGATCAGCAGAACCGTCGGGGACGAGCAGTTGCCGTGCTCGGCGAGGGTGCCGCGCGACTCGGCAAGGGCGGACTCCGGCAGCGCCAGGCGGTCGCGCACGACGTCGAGGATCCTCGGACCGCCCGGGTGGACCGCCCAGCCGTCGACGTCGGCGAGCGTCAGGCCGTGCCTGCCGAGGAGGTCACCGACCAGATCGGCGACGTAGATCGACAGGACGTCGGGCACCTTCGGCGACAGGCCCATCCGGAAGCCCAGGTCGGTCACGTCCCACGTCATGTGGTCCGCCGTGGCGGTGTCGGTCACCGCGGCGATCTCGGCAACCCCTTGGCCGGAGGCCTGGTCGGCGCGCGGGACCAGCACCACAGCGGCCGCCGCATCCGAGAAGAGCGCGTGCGCCACGATCTGCTGCGGGTCCTCGCTCGGCGGCTGGACGTGCAGGCTGGTCAGCTCGAGACAGAGCAGCACCGCCGGCAACCCGCGCGCCGACACGAAGTCCGTCGCGGCGCCGAGCCCGGGCAGCGCGGCGTAGCAGCCCATGTGCCCGATGAAGAGCCGCTGCGTCGTCGGCGCCATGCCCAGGTCGCGGGCGAGGAGGATGTCGAGGCCGGGGGTGGCGTATCCGGTGCAGGAGCACACCACGAACAGCCCGATCTCGTCCGGTCGCAGCCCGGCCGCGTCGAGCGCGCCGGTGACCGCGTCCTTGCCCAGCGGCAGCGCCTCGGTCAGATACCGGCCCATCCGCTTCGCCGTCGACCAGCCCGACGCGTCCTCGATCAGCGGGTTGACCGCGCCGTGCCTGGTGACCACACCGGAGTTCTCGAAGATCCGTTTCGCGAGCCCCCTGCGGGAGCCGTTGTAGTGCCGCTCGAAGAAGCCCGTCCACACCTCGTCCTGGCGCATCGGGCCCGGGAATGTCACACCCATGCCTGCGATCGCGGCACCTGTCACTGGGTCCCCTTTCTGCCGCGCCCCTGGTAGAGGATCGCGGTGGTGAACGTCGGCACGATCGGCACAGCGTTGCGGCGGGTGACCAGCCAGCGGGCGAGCGCGGGGAGCGTCGGTCGGATGCCCCGCACGTCGATCGGCACGCCGTTGCCCGCGCACGCCCTCTGCAGCGCGCGCGGGTCGACGAACATGGTGGGGTCGTGGATGCCGCGGACCGCGGGCATGATCGCCTCGGCCAGGCGGACCGCGACCAGACGCGACACGGCGGTGTCGGCGAGGGTGTCGAGGACCAGCCAGCCACCGGGGCGCAGGACGCGGCACGCCTCGGCGACCACCCCCGGCCAGTCCGGGACGTGTTCCAGGAGCTCACCTGCGCTGACGACGTCGACGGTGCCGTCGGCGAACGGCAACCGGCACGCGTCCGCCAGGACCGGGGTGACGCCGTGCGCCGCGGCCTGCTCCAGCCCGGAGACGATCAGGTCGACGCCGACGTGCCGGTAGCCCTTGTCGGCGACGTGCGGGGCGAGCAGGCCGCCGCCGCAGCCGAGGTCGAGCAGGACGGCGCCGTCGCGCTCCGCCGGCGGGATCAGTCGCGCGCGGGCGCGGGCGAGCCAGTACAGCATCGACAGCGGCGAACCGGGGCGCCACCACTCACCGGCCAGGTCGTCATACTGACCAGGGTCGTTACGCGCCCGGCGCGTCGATCGCATGGGTCGAGACTGACACGGAACCCCTCGGACAGCCACACTTGCCAGATGTCCGTTGCTCGCTCGATTATTCGTGCCAGCCATCCGGAGCCGGCGGTGGCGGTCACGGCCGTCGCCGCGCTGCTGTCGTTCGGACTCGGAAGACCCTGGCCCGGGGTGGTGTCGGCGGCGGCTTGCGTACTGGCGAGCCAACTGTCGATCGGATGGGTCAACGACGTTCTGGACGCTCCTCGGGACGCTTCGGTGGGGCGCACGGACAAACCGGTCGCCACCGGGGCCGTTTCCCGTCGGCTGATCCTGGTTCTCGGGGTGTCCGCGGCTTTTCTGGTCGCTCCGCTCGGTTTCCTGTCGGGCGTTCCCGCCGGACTCGTCGCCGTGCTCGGGCTGGTGTCCGCGCTGCTCTACGACTGGCCGCTGAAGTCGACGTTGGTGTCGGTGCTGCCGTACGCGGTGTCGTTCGCCTGCCTGCCGGCGTTCGTCGTGCTGGGCGCGGGTCTCGACCCGCCGGTGTGGCTGCTGGCCGCAGGTGCCCTGCTCGGGGCCGGCGCACACTTCGTCAACACGCTGCCCGACCTCGACGACGACATCAGCACCGGCGTGCGCGGCCTGCCGCATCTACTCGGCCGGCGCGGGTCGCTGCTCACCGCGGCCGTCCTGCTGTTGCTCGCCACGGTGTTCCTGGCGTTCGGGCCGCCCGGGCCGCCGCCGCTGCTGTTCTGGCCGACCCTGGCGGTCGCTCTGATCGTGCTGGGTCTGGGCGTGCGCGCCATGCGCCGCGACCCCACCTCGCGCACCCCATTCCTGGCGGTCATCGCCGTGGCGCTCATCGATGTGGTGTTTCTGCTGGTCAGCGGCTTGAACCTGGAATGACCGGGCCAGTGTCAGGGTGCGCGTTATCGGCCGATCAACGGCATCTAGGCTGTAGACGGCCGCCCGATCCAGATGGAGGACCCAAGGTGACGCGTACGATTCCGGCTGCCCGCCGCCGCTCGGGGCTGGGCGCCGCGCTGCTGGCCTCCGCCGCGCTCGGCGTCGGCCTGCTCTCCGGGTGCAGCGCCGGTCAGATCACCCAGACCGACACCCAGGTCGCCGCGGTGCCTGGCGTCAGCGCGCAGAGCGCCGACGGCCTGATCGCGCTGCGCGAGGGTGTTGTGGCGTATGCGAACGAGTACAAGGCCGGCAGCGTCGTGCCGATCGAGGTGCGGCTGTTCAACAACGCGAAGCAGTCGGTCAAGCTGACCGGGGTGACCGCCGGGTCCGCCGGCAGCGTGGTCCTGGTGGGCGGGCCTTCGGCCGCTCCTTCGGTTGCTGCTACCTCTGCCGCTGCGTCGCGTTCCCCGTCCGGCTCTCCGTCAGGCTCTCCGGCTGCTACCAAGTCGCCCGCCCCGGCGCCTACCGCGGTCGGCGCCTCTGCGATCGGTGTGGCGATCCCGGTCGGTGGGTTCGTGTCGCTGAGCGAGAGCACGAAGACCTACCTCGCCGTCGAGAAGCTCACGGGCGAGACCCTGCGGGCCGGTTCGGCGCTGGCGGACGTGATCTTCACCTTCACGTATGCGGACGGCAGCACCACCACGATCACCATTCCCGAGCTGCCGATGACGGTCCCGCTGAGCCCGCTGCCGAAGCCGAGCTCGGTCGTGGGGCACGAGGCTGAGTAGTTTTGTCGTACCCCTGGGCTAGTTTTCGGGGGTGACGAAGAGCAAGAGCGCTGCCTATCAGTGCGACGTGTGCGGGGCCCGTCCGGCCAAATGGATGGGGCGGTGCCCCGAGTGCGGTGAGTGGGGCTCGATCATCGAGTCCTCCCCATTGGCCGCGCTCGGCCCGGCCGCCCTGCGCGCCGTCCCGAGCCGCGCTCCGCTGGAGCCGGCCCGGCCCATCGCCGAGATCAGCGCCAAGCCCGCCCAGGCCCGCCCGACCGGCGTGGCCGAGTTCGACCGCGTCCTCGGCGGCGGCATCGTCCCCGGCGCCGTGGTCCTGCTGGCCGGCGAGCCCGGCGTCGGCAAGTCCACCCTTCTGCTCGACGTCGCCCAGCAGTGGGCGAAGCACGGCGACACCCCGTCCCTCGTGATCAGCGGCGAGGAGTCGGTGAGCCAGGTCCGCCTCCGCGCCGAGCGCATCGGGGCCCTGCACGAGCGGCTGTATCTCGCGGCCGAGAGCGACCTGTCCGCGGTCCTCGGCCACCTCGACGCCGTCAAGCCCGGCCTGCTCATCCTCGACTCGGTGCAGACCATCTCCGCCCCCGGCACCGACGGCGTGGCCGGCGGCGTCACCCAGGTCCGCGCCGTCACCGCCGCCCTGGTCGCCATCGCCAAGGACCGCGGCCTCGCCACCGTCCTCGTCGGCCACGTCACCAAGGACGGCAATGTCGCCGGACCCCGCGTCCTGGAGCACCTCGTCGACGTCGTGCTCAACTTCGAGGGCGACAAGCACTCCTCGCTGCGCATGGTCCGCGGCCTGAAAAACCGCTTCGGCGCCGCCGACGAGGTCGGCTGCTTCGAGATGCACGAGGGCGGCATCACCAGCCTCCCCGACCCGAGCGGCCTCTTCCTCACCCGCTATGCCGACGCCGTCTCCGGCACCTGCGTCTCCGTCGCCATGGAGGGCCGCCGCGCCCTCGTCGCCGAGGTCCAGACCCTGATCGGCGCCCAGACCCCGGGCTCACCCCGCCGCACCGTCTCCGGCCTCGACTCCGCCCGCCTAGCCATGATCATCGCTGTCCTCCAGCAGCGCGCCCAGATCCAGCTCCACGACCGCGAGGTCTATGCCGCCACCGTCGGCGGCCTCCGCGTCACCGAGCCCGCCGTCGACCTCGCCCTGGCCCTCGCCGCCGCCTCCGCCGCCCACGACCTCCCCATGCCCCCAGACCTCGTCGTCGTGGGTGAGGTCGGCCTGACCGGCGAGGTCCGCCGCGTCGGTGCCGTCCCCCGCCGCCTGGCCGAGGCCGCCCGCCTCGGCTTCCGCTTCGCCCTCGTCCCTCCGGGCTGCGGCCCCGCCGCCACCGGCGTCACCCCTCCAGGCATGCGCGTCCTGGAGGTCGGCGACGTCCGCACCGCCCTGCACTACGCGGTCAAGGCGTCCAGCGAAGCCGACCCCCGCTAGGTTTCCGTCCCGCCGATCACGGCTCTCGGGAAACCGCCCGTCGCCGGTCGCGCCGCTCGACCGGGTCGGGGTGCTTCGACATGACTGCCGACGCGGCGCGGCGGATTTCCGATCCGCACGAGTGTCTGCGCCGGTCGCAGCCGCCTTCGATGCGATTGCGGGAGCGCGGCCCGGAGGCCGGGCTAAGGTCTGCGGCTACGGCTACGGCCACGGCCACGGCCACGGCCACGGTCTGCGGCGCCGGTCTGCGGCTACGGTTTGCGGCGCCGGTCGAGTTTCGGTGGCCTGCCTGCCCCAGGTCCGGCCGCGCCGCTCCCGGTCGGCGATCCCGTCATCCGGCACGGTCGAGATCCAGCCACTCACCCCGGGTCCGGCCGCGCCACTTCAGCAACGCCGTCGCGGTGGCGTTCACGGCGATCGGCAGCGGCCGGTCGGCGGTCGTGTCCACGTTGGTGGTGTGCGAGTGGCGCCGTCCTCGCGCCCCGAATTCGTCATACGGTCGAGCCCCGCCGGTCCGAAGATCACCGCCCGAACCGTGGTACTCCTCGGTCCAGCCATCGACACTGACCTATTTCCCATGATCCGGAAGACTTTGTGTCGTCATAGAGCCTGTTGCGTTTTGGCGGAAAACTGTCTCGTCGACGGTCGTCGCGACCCTCGACGGCTACCGATCGGCCGCGACCGGCTCGCACAGCCGTGTTTTTCTCAGCACGGAACGTGAGACGGCCATTTCGCAACAGGCTCCATAGCGGCACAAACTCTTCCGGATCATCAAGAACCACACCGAAGCCGCTCCCGGGTGACGGGCGTACGCGATCAGCCGGCGGGGAGGGTCAGTGGGAGGTCAGGTGGTTGGCGATCAGGACCTGGTCAGGGGCGAAGGCGGCCAGCGCCGCGAGTTGTCCGTCGGGGCCGCCGGCGAAATCGCGGAGGCGGACGGCGACGTCGAAGCCGCGGGCCCGCTTCGACGGGGTCTTCGACAGTTCGCGGACGACGTTCTGGTCGAGCCAGGCAGGGTTGGTGCCGGTGCGGTCCAGGCCTGCCCTGAGCCTGACCAGTAGGTACCGCTCGCCACCCACCTCCATCAGAGTCACCTGCGCGACGCGGGACCAGGGCAGGACCAGGGTGCGGATCCAGCCGGGACGGACGGTGAGGGCGAAGTGGTTGGCGCCGACCCGGGGGCGGCGGGCGACGGCGAGGACGAACGGCGTGGCGCCCACGGCCGCCAGGAGCAGCGTCCACATCGCAAGGTCGGCGAGGGGGTTCGAGGCGCCGGAGGGGAGCACGGCGGGTTCGTCGGCGAAGAGGCCGCGGACCAGGCCGGTGGCGAGGGCGGCGGAGAGGATGTACCAGCCGAGCGTGACCAGCGAGCGGGACGGGAAACTGCGCCGCCATTCGATCCGCTCCGGACCGGCCACCGGTGGGACCTCACAGACTGCGGGCAGACATCAATTACGATCCATCGACTGATGGCGTCCGCCCACTCTACGGGCTGGGTCGATACCGCACCAGCACCTGATGTCCGACCATCCGTAGACTGTGCGGGTGCCGATCGACCGCGAGCCCAGCAGAGGCGCCGGCCTCAACGGGGGCTGGGTCGCCGCAGACCCGCTGCGCGCGACGCTCGCCCTGATGGCGCCTGGGACGGTGCTGCGTGACGGGCTGGAGCGCATTTTGAGGGGGCGCACCGGCGCCCTGATCGTGCTCGGCCACGACAAAGTGGTCGAGCAGATGTGCACCGGCGGTTTCCCGCTGGACGTCGAGTTCTCCGCGACCCGGCTGCGTGAGCTGTGCAAGATGGACGGTGCTGTCGTCCTGTCGAGTGACGGCACGAGAATTGTCCGGGCCGCCGTGCACCTCATGCCGGACCCGACGATCCCCTCGGAGGAGTCGGGGACGCGGCACCGGACGGCGGAGCGGGTCGCCAAGCAGGCCGGGTTCCCGGTCATCTCGGTGAGCCAGTCGATGCGGATCATCGGCCTGTATGTGAATGGCCAGCGGCACGTGCTGGACGACTCGGCCGCGATCCTGTCCAAGGCGAATCAGGCGTTGGCGACGCTGGAGCGGTACAAGCTGCGACTCGACGAAGTGAGCGGGACGCTTTCGGCGTTGGAGATCGAGGATCTCGTCACGGTCCGTGACGCGGTGGCGGTGGTGCAGCGGCTGGAGATGGTGCGGCGCATCGCGGACGAGATCGCCGGTTATGTGGTGGAGCTCGGCACTGACGGACGGTTGCTGGCGCTGCAGCTCGAGGAGCTGATGGCCGGGGTCGAGGCGGATCGCACGCTGGTGATCCGCGACTACCTGCCGTCGGGGCGGCGCACCCGTTCGTCGGACGACGCCCTCGAAGAGCTGAACGCGTTGACGGCGACGGAGCTGATCGACCTGGTCGCGGTCGCGAAGTCGCTCGGATATCCGGGGGCGAGCGACGCGCTGGACGCCGCGGTGTCGCCGCGCGGGTTCCGGTTGCTGGCCAAGGTGCCGCGGCTGCCTTCGCTGGTCGTCGACCGGCTGGTCGAGCACTTCGGCAGCCTGCAGCGGCTGCTCGGCGCGACCGTGGAGGACCTGCAGGCGGTCGACGGTGTCGGCGACGCAAGGGCGCGCGGCGTGCGGGAAGGATTGAGCCGCCTCGCGGAGGCGTCGATCCTGGAGCGGTACGTCTAGGAAGAAGCTAGGACAGCTGCACCTGAACAGGTGCGCTGAGCTTCGTGTCGAGGCGGCCGACCAGCTCATACTTGCCGGCCGGCGGGACCTCACGGTTGACGCAGCCGTCCTTGGTGGTCTTGCCGTTCCACGTGGTGGAGAACGAGACCTCGATCCCCGGCTTCAGCGTCGTCGGCTGGCTGCCCTTCGGCGCGTCACAGTGGTCCGAGGACCACATCTTGATGGCGCCGACCTGCAGGTACAACTCCTGGAAATCGGCGCCGAGGTCGCGCGTGCAGTCGCGGGCCGAGGTGTTCTTGATCTTCAGGAAGAACTTGAGATACGCCCCGCGGAACTGCAGCGTCTGCTCGGGCTGCGCGACCAGCGACAGGTCGCCGTCGGCGCAGACGGGCACGGTGGAGGCGACGGCCGGGGCCGACGAGGACGCCGTCGCGCTGGTGACGGGGTCGCCGGTGGTCGGCGTCTGCACCGTCGGGTCAGCTGAGGCAGGAGCCGAAGCGGGCGCGGAGGACGGACGCTGCGCCGAGGTGGGCGTACGCTTCGGGTCCGGCCCGGAACACTGCACCCAGAGCATGAGCACCACGATGAGCAGCGCCCCGCCGATGATGGCGCGACGCCGCCAGTAAACGCCAGCGGGAAGCGGGCCAACCGTCAGCTTCATGATGCACTCACCGTATCGAGGGAACGGATGGCGGGCGGGGCGGCGCGCCGTGTAGACCGCTCAGAGATAGACCTTGCGGGCGTAAACGGCGTGCGCGCCGGCAACACGATCAAGGAACAGTAACCCAGCGCAATGGTCGATCTCGTGCTGTAAAGCCCTCGCCTCGAACGCGTCGGTAGTGATCTCGATCTCTTCGCCGGTGCCGGGAAGCTGGCCGGCGACGACGAGCCGGCTGGCGCGCTTCACGTCGCCGGTGAGGTCGGGCACCGACATGCAGCCCTCGCGGCCCTTCTGCCACTGCGACGCCTCGACGACCCGTGCGTTGCACAGCACCAGCGTGCCGTGCACGGTGCGGGCCTTCGGGTGGCCGGTGACGTCGACCGCGAACACCTGCGCCCCGACGCCGACCTGCGGCGCGGCGAGCCCGACGCAGCCGGGCGACACCCGCATCGTGTCGACGAGGTCGGCCGCGAGCTGGACGATGTCCTCGGCACGCGGGTCCACGGTCACGCCGGCCGCGCCCAGCACCGCCGCAGGGGCCTGGACGACCTGCAGGACCGTCACATCAGGTCCGCTTCGCCGGCCCGCAGCGTGGCCTCGACCCCGAGCTCGCCGGCGACCCGGTCGATCGCGGCGGCGAGGTCGTCCATCGCCCCGGGCGCGTCGACCTCCGCCACGACGACATAGAGGTTGCCGGCCAGCCTGGTCGTCAGATCGGTGATGTTGCCACCGGCTGCTGCGACGGTACGGCTGAGCGCCGCGACGATCCCGAGCCGGTCAGCGCCGTGGACGGTCAGTACATAATGCGCGCCGACAACCGGGTCGACCAGGTCCTCGCCCACTTCGCGGACGGTGACCAGGAGCGTGCGGTCGGCGGTCAGCAGCGTGAGGGCCGACTCGACCTCCGCGGCGGACACGGGACCGGCGCAGACCAGCGTCATCGCGAAGTGCCCACGCAGCCGGGTCATGGTCGAGTCGGTGAGGTTGAGGCCAAGCCCGGCGAGGATCTCCGCGACGTCGGCGATGATGCCGGGACGGTCGTGGCCGATGACGGTGACGGCGTACTCGTTCACCTGGCTTATCCTTCCTTATCGTCTCCCACGCCCTTTCACAGACCGTCACCCGTTGGTATGACGCCAACGCCCGTGACCTCCCTTGGCGGCAACCCGACGCGACACCGTGGGGTGTGCTGGTCAGCGAGGTCATGCTCCAGCAGACCCAGGTGTCCAGAGTGGACCCCGCCTGGCGGCGCTGGATGGAGCGCTGGCCGACGCCCGCCCACCTGGCCGCGGACCCGCCCGGCGAGGCCATCCGCGCATGGGACCGGCTCGGCTATCCGCGGCGCGCCCTGCGGCTGCACGCGTGCGCGACCGCGATCGTGGAGCAGCATGCGGGTGTCGTACCGGACGACGTCGACGCCCTGCTCGCGCTGCCGGGCATCGGCATGTACACGGCGCGTGCGGTGGCCGCGTTCGCGTTCCGGCAGCGCCACCCCGTCGTGGACACCAACGTCCGCCGGGTCGTGGCCAGGATCGTCGACGGCGTGGCGGGCGGCGGCGCCGCGACCACCCCTGCGGACCTGCGGGCGGTCGAGGTCCTGCTGCCCGAGGACCACGAGGCGGCGGCGAAGGCCTCGGTCGCGTTCATGGAGCTCGGCGCGGTCATCTGCACCGCCCGCGCGCCACGCTGCGAGGAGTGCCCGATGCGTGGCGTCTGCGCCTGGCACATCGCCGGGGCGCCACCGTCCACCGGACCGGCCCGGCGCACCCAGCGGTACCACGGGACTGACCGCCACGTGCGCGGCCTTCTCCTCGCCGTGCTGCGCGCCAGCGACGACCCGGTGCCCGCGGCTCGCCTCGACCTGGTCTGGGACGACGAGGTCCAGCGCGACCGGGCGCTGCGCGGGCTGCTCGAGGACGGCCTCGTCAGGGAACGCGCCGGGACGTTCACGCTGCCGGGGTGAGCCCGAGGGTTGCAGCCGGTTCATCTAGTTTTTCCCACACTTTTCGGGCCTCCTTTCACGCCTGTCCGTAGATAGGCTCGCGACGTGCTCATCCCTCACACCAGGGCACGCCGGGCTGTTGCCGCGCTGCTCGCCGCCGCGACGCTCGCGGGCTGCGGTGCCCCTCGTAACGCCGACCACCCTCAGTGGACGGCGCCGCCGGCTGCGGCCGCCAGCGCGTCCGCTTCGTCGGCGGGCTCGTCGTCGCCGGTCGCGTCGACCTCGGCTCCGGCCTCGGCTTCGTCTTCCGCATCCGCCAAGCCCTCGAAGTCCCAGACCACCGCGGCCGCCCCGCCCGGCGTGAGCTACGGCGACCGGCTGCCGAAGTTCGACCGCGCGCCGACGGCCGACAAGGTCCACCTGCCGGAGGGCGCGTCCACGGCGTACTACTCCCGCATCCCGACCGATCAGGCCGTCGCGTTCATCACCATCGACGACGGCCAGGTGAAGCGCCCCGAGGCCCTCGACCTCATCAAACAGGCCGGCGTCCCCGTCACCCTGTTCCTGATGATCAACGCCATCCGCAACGACCCGGACTACTTCAAACGCCTCCAGGACGCCGGCGCCGTCATCGAGGCGCACACGGTCACCCACCAGAGCCTGCGCGGCAAGCCCTACGCCGTCCAGCGCAAGGAGATCTGCGACTCCGCGGACAAGCTCGGCACCTGGTACGGCCGCCGCCCCGTCCTGTTCCGCCCGCCGTACGGCGAGAAGGACGACACCACGCTGAAAGCCGCCCACGACTGCGGCATGCACGCCAGTTTCTTCTGGAAGGAAACCGTCGACAAGGGCATCGTCCGCTACCAGGAGGGCAACACGGTCCAGCGCGGCGACATCATCCTGATGCATTTCCGCGACCGTTTCGTCGACGATTTCATCGCAGCCCTCCAGGCCATCAAAGCCGCCGGCCTCACCCCGGCCCTCCTTGAGGACTACATTCCCTGAAACCGATCCAGCAGCGCCTGCCGTTCACGCTCATCGAGCGGCAGCCGCTGCTGGACCATTTCCCGCAGCGGCTCCGGCACCGCATAGAATCCGCGCCGCCCGATGACCGGCAGCACGATCGGCGGCAGCCCGCCGAGGTCCTCGGTCAGGTCCAGCGCATCCGCCGTCGCCGCGTCGACCGCCGGCAGATGGGCGAGCCGCCTGACGAGCTCCCGCTCCTCGACGTGCAGCACGGTGATCAGCGCCCCGACCAGGTGCTCCCGCAGCTCCTCGTCGACCCGCGCCAACTGCCGCAGACTGCCCGCCCGGTCCGCTGGTGGCAACCGCGCCAGCCACGCCGCCGCCAGCCCGACCAACGCCGGCCATCCCCCGGTCAACAGATGCAGGTCAGGCGCCAGCCCGTCCGCCCCCGCCGCGTCAGCGAGCGCCGCGGCCAGCACCTGATACGTCTCATCCTCCGCAAACGCCAGGTCCCCCGCCCCGAGCCGATCGTCTGCGCTCACCGGCACCGCCTCCCGCCCGCTGAGCACCAACGGCACCACCCCGACAAGCTCGACCACCCGCCCCCACGCTTCCCCGAGCCGCTCGACCCCGTCCACGACAACCACAGTCCCGCCCGGCACCTCCCCGACCCCCGGCACCGGCGTCTCTCCCGCTCGGACGACGACCGCGCGACGCCGCTCAGCCCACTGCGCCAGCAGGATGCTCTTCCCGGCCCCACTCCCCGCCGCAACCACCACGACCGGCTTCCTCCTAGCCACCCGCCCAGCGCCGCCCGCCTCCACGCCGCCCGCCTCCACGCCGCCCGCCTCCACGCCGCTGGACGCCTCGCCGCTGGACGCCTCGCCGCTGGACGCCTCGCCGCTGGACGCTCTATCGCTCGGCTGACGAGCGGGACCGGCCGGAGCTGGACCGCCCGGAGCTGGACCGCCCGAAGGCACCGTCGACGGATCGACGGCGGGCTCCCCGAACGCCCGGTCCAGCCGCGCCAGCAGCCCGGCCCTGACGATCGGCCGCGGTGCGACCGGCCGACCGAAGCGAGCCGCCCCGAAATCCCGCCACCACCCAGTCACGCCAGGCAACGTAACCCGGCAGCCCGCTCAGAGGGCGCCCGACGTGTCGTCCCTCGCCGCCAACCCCACCCGACCGCGTGACCCGCCATCCCCGGTCCGTCGAATGCCGCCCGATCCCCACGAAATGCCCCGCGACCACCCGGTTTGATTCGACGGGACCCCTGGAAGCAGCAGACGCGCTGCCGGCAACGGCGCGCGAGTGGAAGGAACGCGCCACACGCACCGAGGAGCGCACTCAGCCATGAGAAATCCCCGGCACACCGAACCGATATGCGGGCACGGAAGCGGATTCACACCCGGCACGGCACGGAATCGCACGGCCCCGGCAAGGAGCCGGCAGCGAATGCCTCTCGACGAGAAACCAGGGCGGAAACGGAAGCTGACGCAGACCCGGAAGCGAAAAGTGCACGGCCGGACCGGCCGACAACGAATGGCCCACGGCGCCGAACCAGGCCCGGGAAGCCACTCAGGCCCAGAAGCCGAACCCAGCGGAAGCGAAACCGGCGCGGAAACGGAAACAGGCACGGAAGCGGACGCGGGAACAGAAGCGGGCACGGGCCGGAAACACACACGGCCCCGACCAACCAGCGTCGAAGCAGGGTGACTCACGGCGCCGGAGCAGGCCCGGAAGTGGCATGGCTCACGACGCCGGAGCAGGCCCGGAAGTGGTATGGCTCACGACGCCGGAGCAGGCCCGGAAGTGGTATGGCTCACGACGCCGGAGCAGGCCCAGAAGGCGGACGCAACCAAGCCGAAGACGGCGCAGAACAAGAAGCCGACGCGGAAAGCAGCAACACACGGCCCCGACCAGCCCAGCGCAGAAGCGATATCGCTCACAGCGCCGCAGTAGGCCTGGAGAAAACAACACGAGCCAAGGGAGCCGACGCAAGCCGTAAAGGTGGCACAGCCAGCGCAAGGCGGAGAAGTGGCACAAGGCAAAAGGCCGGCACAAAGGCAGAGAGGCCGGGAATGGGAGAGGCCCCCGGCCGGTGGGGTCGGGGGCCTCTCGTCGTGCTTGCCTGGCTAGGCTGCGGACTCCTCGGCGGAGCCGCCCTTGGTCAGCTCGGCGGGGACGCCGTCCGGGACGTCGCCCGGGCGGTCGGCGCCGCTGAAGACCAGCTTGGCCTTCTCGAACTGGGCGGGGTCGCCTTCGCAGTCGATGACGACGATCTGGCCCGGGCGGAGCTCGTTGAACAGGATGCGCTCGGAGAGTGCGTCCTCGATCTCGCGCTGGATCGTGCGGCGCAGCGGCCGGGCGCCCAGGACCGGGTCATAGCCCTTGTTGGACAGGAACTTCTTGGCGTTGTCGGTCAGCTCGAGGCCCATGTCCTTGTTGCGGAGCTGGCCTTCGATGCGGGCGATCATCAGGTCGACGATGCCCAGGATCTGGTCCTGCATGAGCTGGTGGAAGACGATCGTGTCGTCGATGCGGTTGAGGAACTCCGGGCGGAAGTGCTGCTTCAGCTCGTCGTTGACCTTGATCTTCATGCGCTCGTAGTTGGACTCGTTGTCCTCCGACGCCTGGAAGCCCAGGGACACGGCCTTGGCCACGTCGCGGGTGCCCAGGTTGGTGGTCAGGATGATCACCGTGTTCTTGAAGTCCACGATGCGGCCCTGACCGTCGGTGAGACGGCCGTCTTCCAGGATCTGCAGGAGCGTGTTGAAGACGTCCGGGTGGGCCTTCTCGATCTCGTCGAAGAGGACCACCGAGAACGGCCGCCGGCGGACCTTCTCGGTCAGCTGGCCACCCTCGTCGTAGCCCACGTATCCGGGGGGCGCACCGACGAGGCGGGACACCGTATACCGGTCGTGGAACTCCGACATGTCGAGCTGGATCAGCGCGTCCTCGGAGCCGAAGAGGAACTCGGCCAGCGCCTTGGACAGCTCCGTCTTCCCGACGCCGGACGGGCCGGCGAAGATGAACGAGCCGGACGGGCGCTTCGGGTCCTTCAGGCCGGCCCGGGTGCGCCGGATGGCCTTCGAGACCGCCTTGACCGCGTCGTCCTGGCCGACGAGGCGCTTGTGCAGCTCGTCCTCCATGCGCAGGAGCCGAGCGGTCTCCTCCTCGGTCAGCTTGTAGACCGGGATGCCGGTCCAGTTCGCCAGGACCTCGGCGATCTGCTCGTCGTCGACCTCGGACACGACGTCGAGGTCGCCGGCCTTCCACTCCTTCTCGCGCTGCGCCTTCTGACCGAGCAGCTGCTTCTCCTTGTCGCGCAGCTGCGCGGCACGCTCGAAGTCCTGTGCGTCGATCGCGGACTCCTTGTCGCGGCGCACCTGGGCGATGCGCTCGTCGAAGTCACGCAGGTCTGGCGGCGCGGTCATCCGGCGGATGCGCATCCGCGCCCCGGCCTCGTCGATCAGGTCGATCGCCTTGTCCGGCAGGAAGCGGTCGGAGATGTAGCGGTCGGCCAGCGTCGCGGCGGCGACCAGGGCGGCGTCGGTGATCGTCACCCGGTGGTGCGCCTCATAACGGTCGCGCAGGCCCTTGAGGATCTCGATGGTGTGCGCCAGTGACGGCTCACCCACCTGGATCGGCTGGAAGCGGCGCTCGAGCGCGGCGTCCTTCTCGAGGTGCTTGCGGTATTCGTCGAGGGTGGTCGCACCGATGGTCTGGAGCTCGCCACGGGCCAGCATCGGCTTGAGGATCGACGCGGCGTCGATCGCGCCCTCGGCGGCACCCGCACCCACGAGAGTGTGGATCTCGTCGATGAACAGGATGATGTCGCCGCGGGTGCGGATCTCCTTGAGGACCTTCTTCAGCCGCTCCTCGAAGTCACCGCGGTAGCGCGAGCCGGCGACGAGGGCACCGAGGTCGAGCGTGTAGAGCTGCTTGTCCTTGAGCGTCTCGGGCACCTCGCCCTTGATGATCCGCTGGGACAGGCCCTCGACCACGGCCGTCTTGCCGACACCTGGCTCGCCGATGAGCACCGGGTTGTTCTTGGTGCGGCGGGACAGGACCTGCATGACCCGCTCGATTTCCTTCTCGCGCCCGATGACCGGGTCGAGCTTGCCCTCGCGGGCGGCCTGGGTGAGATTACGACCGAACTGGTCGAGCACCAGGCTGGTCGACGGAGCGGCCTCGCCGGGGGCACCGGTGCCGGCGGCGGCCGGCTCCTTGCCCTGGTAGCCGGAGAGCAGCTGGATGACCTGCTGGCGGACCCGGTTGAGGTCGGCGCCGAGCTTCACGAGGACCTGGGCGGCGACGCCCTCACCCTCGCGGATCAGACCCAGCAGGATGTGCTCCGTGCCGATGTAGTTGTGCCCGAGCTGCAGCGCCTCGCGCAGGGACAGCTCCAGCACCTTTTTGGCGCGTGGCGTGAACGGGATGTGCCCGCTCGGCGCCTGCTGGCCCTGGCCGATGATCTCCTCGACCTGCTGGCGGACACCCTCCAGCGAGATGCCGAGGCTCTCAAGCGCCTTGGCCGCCACGCCCTCACCCTCGTGGATGAGGCCGAGCAGGATGTGCTCGGTGCCGATGTAGTTGTGGTTGAGCATCCGGGCTTCTTCCTGCGCCAGGACGACCACCCGTCGTGCTCGGTCGGTGAACCGCTCGAACATCCCTGCTCCTTCACGTGCCGTGTCCGTCGCCGCCGCCCCTGCCGCGGAACCCCCCTCGGGGGGTCGCCACGCCGAAGCTCTGTCGGACGCCAACGTGACCGTGCCATCACTCTATCGCCGTAGGCCGACACATTGCGGGTGTGCGCCATTGCCGCACCCCACCATCGGACCATGTCGGAGTCGTTGCGTGGTACTTGTCTACCCGCCGGGAACGCGTGTACCCGGTGCTTTTGCCCAACGCGGGCGTCCCCCGCCTTGTTCCGCAGGACACACGCGTACGCCGAGAGCGAAATCGACGCTGGATGCAAGTCACCCACCGTAGTTAGTCGGCTACGGTGGGTGGGCAACGCTGAAAGAACCCCAAAACGACCGCTCAGGCAGAAAACGGTCAGCGAGCGCTAACGGCCGGCCTCGGCGTTGAAGCGGTCCACGATTTCCTGCTTGATGCGACCCCGGTCGGAGACCTTGATGCCCTTGTTCTGGGCCCATTCTCGAATCGCCTTGTTCTGCTCGCGGTCCGCGGCTGCCCCGCCCCGCCCACGGGCGCTGGCGGCACGCCCTCCGACCACGACACCACCCCGGCCGACCTTCGTGGCCGCGCCGAGGAACGGCCCGAACGCGTCACGCAGCTTCGTCGCGTTCTTCTTCGAGAGATCGATCTCATACTGAACGCCGTCCAGCGCGAACTTCACGGTCTCGTCGGCGTCCCCGCCGTCGATGTCGTCGACCAGCACGTGGATGGTCCGCTTGGCCACTGTCGTATTCCCTTCGAGGAAGTCCGCCCCGCGTTGTGCGAATGCAAAGATATCGCAATCAGGGACTACCTCGTCAACGGTACGCCGAAACTAGCGGGACCGCACCGGCGGAAACGGGCTGCGTTTCCCGAATGCCGGGCAGGCCCGGGCGCCGGCACAACGCGATCGATTCCCATCACATGCCCGGCACCGGTGGCATTGCGTGCCGCAACGCACGCGGATGGTCCCCAGCGCACGCGCAAACCCCGAGGCAGCGGCGGGGAAGCGCACCACCGCGAATGAGCGCGGCGATACGCCGACGCGAATCCGTGTCCGTCGCATTGCTATGCGTGACGATTGACCGGTACAGCAACACCTTCCACAACTGCAACATCTGCGATTTTCGTCGCAACGGGGCAACAGCACATTCGGTAGTTTCGGCGGTATGGATTTCGCAGCACACGCCGCCTCGTTCGGAGCGGCCGCCGACCTGTACGACCGCATCCGCCCCCGCTACCCACGCGCGGCACTGGAATGGGCGATACCCGAAAAGTCGGAAATCTGTGATCTCGGGGCGGGCACAGGCATCCTGACCAGGCAACTCCTCGACCTGGGCCACACTGTGACCGCGGTCGAACCCGACGCCAAGATGCGTGCCAAGATCCCCGGCGAAGCCCGCGAGGGCGACGCCGCCCACATCCCCCTGGAGGACCAGACCGTCGACGTCGTCACCGCGGGACAGGCCTACCACTGGTTCTACGGCGAGCCGGCCCACGAAGAAATCGCACGGGTCCTCAAGTCAAATGGGCGATTTGTCCCAATCTGGAATATCCGCGACGAACGGGTCCCCTGGGTGGCGGAGTGCTCCACACTCTTCGACGGCGCCCGCGAGCGCGACGCCTTCGACGAGACGAAGGTGGACACCTTCGGCCCGCTGTTCGGCGAGGTGGAACGCAAGACGTTCGAGTGGAGCACCACCCACACCGCCGAGTCGTTCCTCGAGCTGGTCAAGTCGCGCAGCTACTACCTGGTCGCCGACCCTGAGGCCCGCCAGAAGCTCGAAGGCCGACTCGAAAAACTCCTGCCCCGGACGGAGACGTTCGAACTGCCGTACGTGACATACGCGTACATCGGCCGCAGACGCTAACCGCGGTTGCGGTCGAAGATCAGCCGGAGCCCGATCAGGGTGAGCATCGGTTCGTGATGCGTGACCGTCGCGCATTCGCCGATCACGATCGGGGCAAGGCCGCCTGTCGCGACGACCGCCTTCACCGTGCCGCCCAGCTCCGCGGTCACCCCGCGCACGATGCCGTCGACCTGCCCGGCGAAGCCGTACACGACGCCGGACTGCAGGCACTCCACCGTGTTCTTGCCGATCACCCGCGGCGGCTTGACCAGCTCGACCTTGCGCAGCTGGGCGGCGCGGGCGGCCAGCGCGTCGACGGAGATCTCGATGCCGGGCGCGAGGACGCCGCCGAGGAACTCGCCGCGCGCGGACACGACGTCGAAGTTGGTCGACGTGCCGAAGTCCACGACGATCGACGGACCACCGAAGAGCGTGAAGGCCGCGAGCGTGTTGGCGACCCGGTCGGTGCCGACCTCCTTCGGATTGTCGATCGCCAGTTGCACCCCGGTGCGCACGCCGGGCTCGACGATGACGGTGGGCACGCCCGGGTAGTACCGCTGCAGCATCGTGCGCAGTGACCGCAGCGCCGCCGGCACCGTCGAGCAGGCCGCGATGCCCGTCAGCGACACGGCGTCCGTGGCGAGCAGCCCGCGGTAGAGCAGGCCGAGCTCGTCGGCGGTGGCCCGGGCGTCGGTCTTGATCCGCCACGAGTGGACCAGCTTCTCGCCCTCGAACGTGGCGAGCACCGTGTTGGTGTTTCCGATGTCGATGCACAGCAGCACGCGGTGAGCGTAACGAAAGGCCCGCCATCGGCGGGGTGAGCCTGGTCATCTACGATCCGGTTCCCATGATGCCGACGGCCCGCACGCTGCTCGCGCTGCTCCCGCTGGCGGCGCTGGTGTTCACCGCGTTCGCGATGCGTCCTGGCAGCCTGGACGCCCGCCAGGCGGTGATCCGGGCGACGGCCACCGTGGCGGGTGTCACGGTCGTCTTCGTCGAGCTGCTGTCCCTCGCAGGGTGGATCGCGACCTGGCCGGTGATCGTCTACTGGCTGGTGTTCGCGGGCGTGTCGGGCTTCTTCGCGAGGCATCACCTGCACCGCCCGAAAAGCTATGTCCTAAAAAATTGGGACAAAGTGATTCTTGCGTCGATTGCCGCGTTGGTACTGGCAGAGCTCGTCCTTGCGGCGGCGTCCTCCCCGAACAACTTCGACTCGAATCACTACCACCTGACGAAGATCGAGCACTGGATCGCCGACGGTGACCTCGACCCCTATCCCACGGTGCAGAACCAGCAGATCATCCTGGTCCCCGGCGCCGAATACCTGCTGCTCCAGGCCCGCCTGCTGACCGGCGACGACGCGCTGTTCAACCTGCTGCAGTGGGGTGCGGGGCTGCTCGGCGCGCTCGCCATCTCCCGCTGCGCCGCCCAGCTCGGCGCCGGCCGGCTCGGGCAGCTGATCGCCGCCGCCGTGTTCCTCACCGCTCCGGCGGTCGCCCTGGAGTCCACCAGCACCCAGAACGACCTGGTCGTCACCGCCTGGGTCGTCTGCGCCGCCACGCTCGCCCTCGACGGCGTCCGCCGCGTCTCGACGGTCGGCGACGTGCTGTCCCTCGCCGCGGTCGCCGGCCTCACCGCCGTCACCAAGTCGACCGGCCTCATGGCCCTCGCCCCGATCCTCATCTTCTGGGGGATCGCCCAGCTCCGCCAGAAGGCCCAGGCCGCGCAGGACGGCGATCCGGGACAGGAAAGGCAGGAAGGCCGGCTGCGAGTGAAGCGCCCGCTCCTGCGGACCGTCGGCGCGGGGCTGGCCGTCATCGCCGGGATGGTCGTCCTCGCCGGGCCGGCGCTGCTGCGGGTCAACGACGCGTTCGGTTCGCCGCTCGGCCCGCCCGGCTACAGCGCCGCCCTCTCCACCGAGCGCAAGGACCCGCCCGCCGTCCTCGTCAACGGTCTGCGACTGGCCGCCTCCACGCTCACCACCCCGATCCCCGCTGTCAACAACGTGGTCAGCGACGCGGTCATCGGCATCGCGCACCTGGTGGACGTGGACCCCAACGATCCGAAGATCACCCAGTGGCGGAGCGTCTTCCCCGGCACACGATGGAAGCCCGACGAAGACCGCTCGCCCTATCCGATCCAGGCCGCGCTGATCCTGACCGCCCTCGTCGCCGCGCTGGTCTGGCGCAGGCTGCCCCCACTGGTGCGGGCCTACGCGGTGACCGTGCTCGGCGCGTTCATCCTGACCGCCGCCGTCGTCAAGTGGCAGGACTGGGGCAACCGGCTGATCCTGCCCGCGTTCGCCGCCGGCGCGCCACTCACCGGCTACTGGGCCGAACGGCTGCGCACCCACAAGGCCACGGCCACCGCGATGGTGCTCGTGATGGCCGCGGCGTTCGCCGCCGGTGGGGTCTCCGTCGTGTACGGGCAGCCAAGACGCCTCATCGGCCAGGGCTCCGTCTTCACGCTCACGGACTGGGAAGAGCGCTTCGCCCGGCTGCCGGAGCAGGCCGTGCCCTACCAGCAGGCGATCGACGAGATCCGGGCCAGCGGCGTCCGGCGGGTCGGCCTGGTGATGGACGGCGACCTGTGGGAATACCAGTTCCAGATCTCGCTGCCGGACGTCGAGCTCGTCGCGGTCGAGTCGGTGATCCCGACCGCGCCGCCCGCACCGGTCTCGTCGGTGCAGGCGATCATCTGCGCCGCCACGGTCGAACGCTGCACCAAGATGGTCCCGCCGACGTGGCGGGTCCAGCGCTACAGCGCCTTCGTGGCGGTGGCCTTCCCGAGCTGAAAGCCTCAGTGCGTGCGGAGGTCCATGGCGATGTCCAGGATCGGCGAGGAGTGCGTCAGGCCGCCGACCGACAGGTAGTCGACCCCGGTCGCCGCGTATTGCGCCGCCGTCGCCAGGGTCAGCCCGCCGGTGGCCTCCAGCTCGGCCCGCCCGCCGACCGCCGCCACGACCTCCCGCAGCAGGTCCGGCGTCATGTTGTCCAGCAGCAGGAACGTCGCCCCGGCGGTGACCGCCTCGACGGCCTCGCCGACCGTGGTGACCTCGACCTGCACGGGCACGTCCGGGAACGCCGCGCGGACCCGCTCGTACGCCGCGGAGATGCCGCCGGCCGCCAGCTTGTGGTTGTCCTTGATCATGGCGACGTCGTAGAGGCCCATGCGCTTGTTGGTGCCGCCGCCGGCGCGGACCGCGTACTTCTCCAGGATGCGCAGGCCGGGCGTGGTCTTGCGGGTGTCCAGGACGAGGGCGTGGGTGCCGTCGAGCAGGTCGGCCCACTGGCGGGTGTGGGTGGCGACACCGGACATGCGGCACAGCAGGTTGAGCGCGGAACGCTCGGCCGTCAGCAGGTCCCGGGTCGGTCCGGTGACGGTGGCGAGGACGGTACCGCGGACGACGAACGAACCGTCGACGGCGTGGATCGACACGTCGACGGCCGGGGAGACGGCCTCGAACACGGCGGCGGCGACGGCCAGGCCGGCCACCACGCCGTCGGCGCGCGCGACCAGCTCCGCGGAGTCCGTCTGGGTGGCGGGGATGGTGGCCACGCTCGTCACGTCGAGGCGGTCTGGGCCGAGGTCCTCGGTCAGGGTCCGCTCGACGATCTCGCCGACGGCGACCGGGTCGAGCCCGACCTTCCGCAGCAATGCCTCCGTTTCGGGGGTCATGCCACCGCCTCCGCTTCGCTCCGGCGTCGGCCTGACCCGACACTGCCACACAGTTCACGGCCCGAGCCGCTCCGCTGGCCGCTCACGCCGCCACCTCCGCTTCGCTCCGGCGTCGGCCCGACCCGACACCGCCACATAGTTCACGGCCTGAGCCAAAACTGCCACATGGTTCACGGCCCGAGCCGCTCCGCTGGCCGCTCACGCCGCCACCTCCGCTTCGCTCCGGCGTCGGCCCGACCCGACACTGCCACACAGTTCACGGCCCGAGCCGCTCCGCTGGCCGCTCACGCGTCCTCCCAGGTCTCGGTCAAGGTGCCGGTGTCGGACAGGCCGGCCAGGAAGTGGCCGCGGAACACGTCGCTGGCGTCCGGGAAGTCCTCGCGCCAGTGGCAGCCGCGGGTCTCCTGGCGCAGGTCGGCGGCGCCGACGAGGGCGGTCGCGACGGTGAGCAGGTTGGTCGCCTCCCAGCCGGCCAGGCCGGGGGCGGCGCGGTCGAGGGCGAGCTTGGTGAGCGCCTGTGCCGCCTGGTCGAGCGACCCGGCGCTGCGCAGCACCGACGCGTGCGCCGACATGGCCGCCTGCAAGGGGGAGCGCAGCGCGGGGTCGGCGGTCCACGACGGCAGGTCGGCGGTGACGGGGTCGGCCTGCGCGGGCAGGTCGTGAGCGATGTCCTCGGCGATCCGGCGGGAGAAGACGAGCCCCTCCAGCAGAGAGTTGGAGGCGAGCCGGTTGGCGCCGTGGACGCCGGTACAGGCGACCTCACCGCAGGCGTAGAGACCCGGGATCGAGGTGCGGCCGAGCAGGTCGGTGCGGACCCCGCCGGAGGCGTAGTGGGCGGCCGGCGAGACGGGGATGAGGTCCGCGGCCGGGTCGACGCCGGCCGCCCGGCAGGACGCGACGATCGTGGGGAAGCGCCCCTCCAGGAACTCCCGGCCAAGGTGGCGGGCGTCGAGCCAGACGTTCTGCGTGCCCTCGGCCCGCATGACCCGGTAGATGCCCTTGGCGACCACGTCGCGGGGGGCGAGCTCGGCGAGGTCGTGCCGGCCGACCATGAAGCGGTTGCCGTCGCCGTCGCGCAGATAGGCCCCCTCGCCGCGCAACGCCTCGCTGACCAGCGGCTGCTGCGAGTCGCGGTTGTTGAGCGCGAGCGCGGTCGGGTGGAACTGCACGAACTCGATGTCGGTGACGGCGGCCCCGGCGCGCAGGGCGAGCGCGACCCCGTCGCCGGTGGAGACGACCGGGTTGGTGGTGGCCGAGTAGATCTGGCCCATGCCGCCGGTGGCGAGGACGACCGCGCGGGCGAGGACCGCGCCGACGCCGTCCTCCGCGCCCTCGCCGAGGACGTGCAGGGTGACCCCGCAGGCCCGGCCGGACGCGTCGGTCAGCAGGTCGAGGACCAGGGCGTGCTCGATGAGCCGGATCCACGGGTCGCGGTGCACCGCGGCGTGCAGGGCCCGCTGGACCTCGGCGCCGGTCGCGTCACCGCCGGCGTGGATGATCCGGTTGGCGTGGTGGCCGCCCTCCCGGGTCAGCATGAGGGAGCCGTCGTTGTTGCGGTCGAACTCCGCGCCCCAGCGGATCAGCTCGCGGACGCGGGTCGGGCCCTCGCGGACCAGGACCTCGACCGCGGCGGCGTCGCACAGGCCGACGCCGGCGACGAGCGTGTCCTGCGCGTGCGCCTCTGGCGTGTCGAGCGGGTCGAGGACCGCGGCGATGCCGCCTTGGGCCCAGCGCGTCGATCCGTCATCGATGTTGACCTTCGTCACGACGGTGACGTGCAGGCCGGCCTCGCGCAGGTGCAGGGCGGCGGTCAGCCCGGCGACGCCGGAGCCGATCACGACGACGTCGGTCGGCTCGGCCCACCCCGGCTGGGGTCCGGCGAGTCGGCGCGGCAGAACGGGCAGCTCCATCACTCCAGTCAACATCACAAGAAGGCATCGCGCGCCGTGCCGTGAATCACGCGAGCGGGAGAGGCCCGGCCCCGAGCTTCGCGATCGACGCCTTGAGGGGCTTGGCGCTCATCAGGTAGCACGCGAAGGTCTGGTCGCTGCCGAGCCAGTCGGAGCCCGTCTTCGGCCCGACGGCGGCCGAGGAGAGGTCGGCGCGGTCGCCGGTCTCCGACAGGCCCAGGTACCGCAGGCCAACGGTGGTGCAGCCCTTCGCCGACGCGTTGCGGACGGCGGTCTCGTCGTACGGCGCGTCCATCGGGGCGATCGAGTAGCTGCCGGAGTACTCGCCGTCGTGGGGGGCCGTGCATTCGACGTACTTCAGCGACGAGATGCAGGCGATCGGCAGCGTCGGCCCGGCCTTGGCCAGGCTGCCCTCGCGTGCCGTGAACTCGTCGCCTGCCGGGCCGGTGACGGGGGCGACCGCGCAGCCGAAGAAGCCGTCGGTGGCCGGGGCGATCCAGGAGGCGAGGATCTGGATCCGCGACTCGTGCCAGTTGCCGCCGAGGAACGCGGTGCCCTCCACGACGCAGGCACGGCGGGCCTGGGCGTACAGGAGGTTCTGGGTGATCTTGATGTCCTCGCCCTCGGCGTCGTCGAGGCGGTGCAGCAGGTCCTTGCCGGCCTGACCGACGTGGAAGACCTCGACGGTGTGCGCGGCGGCGCAGTCGACGGGCCCGCCGGCCCACGGGAACGCGGCCTTCACGCCGGCCGCGTCGACCTTCCAGCAGGAGCCGACCTTCGGCGCCGCGGCGGGCGCGGTGTCCGGGATCTTCCGGTCGCCGTCGCGCAGCAGCCAGTAGGCGCCGCCCCCGAGGAGGGCGAGCACGCCGACGATCAGAAGGACCCGCTTCATGAGGAAGCAGTGTGCCATTACCAGCCGGTAACGTCACCACCTCAGATCGGAACGTTACCGTTCGCGCGCAGTGAGCGGCTGACCGACAGCTTGCCCTCGAGCATGAGGTAGCAGCGGGCGGTGCGGTCGCCGTAGTTCCACCGGGCCGGGGTCGCGGTCGACCAGGCGAAGGAGATCTGCTTGTTGTCGTCGAACTGGGCGTCGGTGAGGCCGAGGAACCGCGCGACGATCGTCTTGCAGCCCGGCTGCAGCAGCGTCCGGCGGGCCGCCGCGTCGCTCGGGTAGGGCCGCGCGTCCGGCGAGTAGAACGTGCCGGTGTATTCGCCGTTGTGCAGGGTGTCGCACTTGGTCGGGACGAAGTCCTCGATGCCGCCGCCGCTGTCGGTCGCGACCTTGACGCAGCCGATCTCGACCGGCCGGTTGCCGCGCAGCGTGTCCTTCAGGCCGCTGGTGCGGGGCGAGATCGTGTACGTGTCGTCGGAGACCTCGATCAGGTCGCACCGGTAGTAGCGGGCGTCGCCGTTCCACTGCTTCGTCGACGGCGGCAGGATCCGCATCACCAGCTTGCCGTCGTGCCAGTCGCCGCCGAGGAAGTTGTTGGCCTCGGACTGGCAGGCGGCGAAGGCGTCGGTGAGGTCGGCGCCGGTGGGCACCGTCGTGCGGCCGCCCACTGGCCCGGTGAACTCGCCGACGTGGAAGGTCTCGCTGGCGTGCGGCTGGCTGCACTCGACCTCGACGAGGTCGGGCCCGACGGCGAGCTTGTCGGCGTCACCCGAATAGGTCCAGCACTCCCCGGCGGCCGGCTTCGGCACGGTCGGCGCGGCCATCGCGGCCCAGCCGTTGACCAGGTCGCCGTCCGTGTCCGCCGGATCAGCACAGCCGGCGACGAACAGCACCAGCGACACGGACAGCCCGACGGTCCACCGCTTCATCCGAGCACACCCTCACCTCGTAGCACGGGTCCACAGTGTCGCAGAAGGGGTCAAATCTTCCCCGTGCCGAGGCCCTTCAGCGAGCGGATGGTGCTCTTCTTGTCGTAGAGCATCGCGTAGCAGCGGGCGGAGCGGTTGCCACGCAGCCAGTTCTCCTCGTCGACCGTCCAGAAGCCGATGCCGACCTCCTGGTGGTTGTCCAGGGTGGACTGGGTCATGCCGAGGAACTTGGCGCCGAGGGCCTCGCAGCCGGTGCGCATCGCGGCGCGGCGCTCGTCGGCGTTCTTCGGGAAGGCCCGTTCGCCGGCGGTGTACGTGCCGACGTATTCCATGTTGTGCGTGGCCGTGCACGCGGTGGGCTCGTAGTCCTTCCACGTCTTGCCGTCGGCCTCGTAGGTCTCCTGGGCGCAGGTCAGCGCGATCGGCTTGTCGCCGGTGAGGCCACCCTTGAGGCTGCTGGTGCGGCTGACGGGCCTGCCGGCGTCGCTCTGGATCTCGGCCAGGTCGCAGCGGAAGTAGCGCCCGCCACCGGTCCACTGCGTCGAGGACGGCGGCAGCACGATCAGCTCGAGGCGGGCGTCGTGGTAGTCACCGCCGAGGAAGGTCTCCGCCTCGGTGTTGCACTTGGCCCAGGCGTCCTTCAGGTCCGCGCCCTTCGGCGGCGAGGACTCGCCGGCCGCGGAGCCGCTGACCTCGCCGACATAGAACGTCTCGCTGATGTGCGCGGTCGTGCACGAGGCGACGGGCTTGAAGGAGAAGATCGTGAGGGTGTCCGTCTCGAACAACGACACGGAGCTGTCATAGCACGACCCGACGGGCGGCACGGGGACCTTCGGCGCGGCGAGCATGGCCCAGTCGTCGACGAGGTTCTTGTCGACACCGGCGGGCGTCGTGCACCCGGCCAGCAGCGCGATCGCGGCAACGGGAGCCACCGCCATCATGAGCCGTCGGAAACGCACCATGGTCCAACCCCTCCCCCGGCGCACACAGCGCGGGTGCAGTGTGCCAATGATCAATGTGGTTGGCAACCCGGTCCAACTGCCAGATCTAGGACATCATCTAGGCGATCGTGATCGGTAGACCTTTTGTACCCGCGCCCCGCAAGGAGGACTTCACCGGCTTCGGTGGCCACGCGAAACACCGGACCCCGCGGTTGCCGAGCTCCCACGCCGTCTTGTCGTAGGGCATCGTCACCTGCCCGGTGCGGGAGCGGAAGTTCACGTCGTCGGGCACGTCGACGTACCGGGCCACGACAGGGCGGCATCCGGCCAGGTTGGCGGCGCTTCGCGCCTCGCTGTCGGCCGGATACTCCCCGTCCGGCGGCTCGTAGATCCCGGCGAACTCGCCCTCGTGCGGGACGGTGCACTGGGCGGCGAAGATCCGGTCGATGGCGTCGGTGGCGCCGCCGGGCTTGGTGGTGACTTTCACACAACCGATGAGCAGCTCGCCGCCGTCGGGTTTGAGCGCGCCGCGCATCGACGCGGTCCGGGTCGCGACGCTGAAGCGGTCGACGTCCTGCAGCGCCTGCAGGTCGCAGCGGAACCAGCGGGCCCCGGCGTCCCACAGCAGCGGGCTCGGCACGTCGACGCTCAGCGATACCCGGCCGGTGCGCCAGTCCGCGCCGAGCAGGGTCTTCGCGTCCGCGGCGCAGCGGGTGTACGCCCCGCGCATGGCCGGACTGCCGGCGATCGGCGGCGTGGGCCGCTCGGCGTCGGCACCGGTGAACCTGCCGACGGTGATCAGCTCGACCTCGTGCGGCTCGGTGCAGGCGACCGGCGCCGGCCATCTGGTGACGTCGGCGCTGGCGGTGCCGGCGGGCAGCGGATAGCAGGCGGGGGCGGTCGGCTCGATCATCACCACGGCCGGCAGCATCGGCCAGCCGTTGACCAGATCACGGTCGGCGCCCGCCGGTGTCGGCGGCGTGCAGGCGCTGAGCAGCGCCGCCACCGCCACGACCAGCACGACCGCGCGCCGCACCGCACCTCCCCAGGAGCACTACGCCCGGAGAAGGTCTCCCCTCACGGGTTCGCCCACCATACCCGGTATGGCATAGGCCGGATCGTGACCGAGTTCGATGATTGCGTTGGCGGCGTCGACGTGCACGACCCGCGGCTGGTAGGTCCTGGCGGTCGCGTCGTCGAGCTGCGCATAGGAGATCAGGATGACGAGGTCACCGGGGTGTACCAGGTGCGCGGCGGCGCCGTTGATCCCGATCACGCCGCTGCCGCGGGGCCCGGCGATCACGTAGGTCTCCAGCCGGGCGCCGTTCGTGACGTCCACGATCGCGACCTGTTCGCCGGCGAGGAGGTCCGCGGCGTCCATCAGATCCTCGTCAACCGTTACCGAACCGACGTAGTGCAGATCCGCCTGCGTGACCGTGGCACGGTGGATCTTGGACTTGAGCATCGTGCGGATCACGGCAGTTCCAATGCGATGTTGTCGATGAGGCGGGTGCCGCCGACCCAGGCCGCGGTGAGCAGCCGGGCCGGACCGTGCGCGGGCGCGGGGCCGAGCATCGGGTCGGTGAGGACGAAGTAGTCGAGCTTGACCTCGGGCTCGGTGGCGAACTCGGCGAGCCCCGCCTCGACCGGGCTTTCCGCTGCCGCTCCGGCACGCAGCGCCCTGGACAGCACCAGCGCCGCGCGCCGCTCCGCCGGGGCGAGATAGCGGTTGCGGCTGGAAAGGGCGAGGCCGTCGGGCTCCCGCACCGTCGGCACGCCCCGCACGTCGATGGGCAGGTCGAAGTCGCGGACCATCGCCCGGATCATGCCGAGCTGCTGGTAGTCCTTCTCCCCGAAGTACGCGACGTCGGGGCGGGTCAGTTGGAACAGCTTGTTGACCACGGTCAGCACGCCGTGGAAGAACCCGGGGCGGCTGGCGCCCTCCAGCTCGTTGCCGGCGGGGCCCGGGTCCACCCGGACGGACGGCTTGCCCTGCGGGTACATCACCTCGCGGGTGGGCGTGAACGCGATGTCCACGCCGGCCGTCCCGGCGATCGCGAGATCGGCCTCCAGGGTGCGCGGGTAGCGGTCGAAGTCCTCGCCCGGCGCGAACTGCAGGGGATTCACGAAGATCGTCAACAGGACCGTGTCCGCTGCTGCGCGTGCGGCACGAAGGAGCTCCGCATGCCCGTCGTGCAGGGCGCCCATGGTCATGACCACGGCGACGGTGCCGCGGGCCGCGGCGCGCGCCTCGGCGAGCTGCTCGCGGGTCTCGACGACGTTCACGGCTTGCCTCCGGTGCCCTTGGCCTTCCGGCGCCCGCTGCGCTGTGCCGCGACCACCGGTGCGGCCGGCTCGCTGGGCGCCCCGGCGGTGCCCAGGACGTCGAGCAGCGGCTCGGCGTCGATCGGGCGGAGGCGGCCGGCGGCGATGACCCGGTCGGCGGTGCGCCGGGCGAGCGCCAGGTAGGGCGGCACCGACTCGGGCGCGACCTCGTCGAGGGCCTTGAGGTGCTTGGCGACCGTGCCGGCGTCGCCGCGGACCACGGGACCGGTGATGGCGGCGTCGCCGAGGCGCAGCGAGTTGTCCAGCGAGGCGCCCAGCAGCGGGGCGAGGACCTGCTCCGGGTGCCGGACCCCGGCGTCGCGGAGCCGGTCGAGCGCCTCGTTGACCAGCGTGGCGAGGTGGTTGGCGCCGTGTGCCAGGGCCGCGTGGTAGAGCGGGCGGCGCTCCTCGGCGATCCACTCGACCTGGCCGCCGAGGTCGGCGACGAGGGAGGCGGCGAGGTCGCGCAGGTCGTCGGGGGCGGTGACGCCGAACGAGACACCGCCGGCGAGCCGGTCCAGGTCCACGGCGGTGCCGGTGAACGTCATCGCCGGGTGCAGGGCCAGGGGACGCGCTCCGGCGGCCATGACGGGCGCGAGGACGGCGAGGCCGTGGGCGCCGGAGGTGTGCGCGACGATCTGGCCGGGGCGCAGCGCGCCGGTCTCGACCAGGCCGTTGACCAGGCCGGCGAGCACGTCGTCGGGGACCGCCAGCAGCACGAGGTCGGCGGAGGCTGCGACCTGGTCGGCGGGGAGGAGCGCGACGCCCGGGAGCAGCTGCTCCGCGCGGGACTTGGAGGCGGTCGAGACGCCGACCGCGGCGACCACCCGGTGGCCGGCTCGCACGAGCGCGGCGCCGAGCACGGCACCTACTCGCCCGGCACCGATGATGCCGATGTTTTGCCTGCTCATGGCGCTTTGCATCGTGACGGATCCAGTCCTCGAAGTGGGGTACCGGTCGATCACGAGTATGCGCCGTGGTGGGCAAAGCGGACAGGTCGTGTGGGATTGTCAACACGAGGTTTCAGGCCCTTTACCGGCCCTGTGAACAGCCGATAAAGGGCCTGAAGACGTCGTCAGAGGCGGTGGTGGAGGTAGTCCCTGATCAGGGCCTTCGCCTCGCCGAGCACGGCCGCGTCGCCGTCCGGCGAGCGCCGGAACGCCATCTTGATCAACGCGTCGGCGGCCTCGACCGCGATCGCCAGCACGAACTGGAGCCGGTCGGCGTCCACGATGCCGAAGCGGCCGATGAGCAGCGCCGCGAGCTGCGACACGATGACGTCGTTGTTGTCCCGCTCGTCGTCGAGCAGGTGGATGTCCACGACGTCACCGAAGTGCAGCGTCCGGAAGCCCGGCACCGTGCGGTGCATGTCGATGTACTCGTCGATGGCCGCGTCGACCGCGTCCCACCAGTGCGAGATGTCTTCCTCGGCCAGCCGGGCGCCGAGGCGCTCCAGATAGCCCTCCAGGCTGCGGAGCGTGAGCGCCTGCACGATGGCGCGCTTGTCGGGGAAGAACTGGTAGACCGATCCGATCGCCACCCCCGCCCGCTCCGCGAGCAGTGTCGTGGTCAGCCCGTCGTAGCCCACCTCATCGACGAGCTCGGCGCATGCGTCGAGCATCCGCCCGACCCGTGCCACACTGCGCCCCTGCACCGGAACCCGGCGCAGTGGCTTCGTCCCGGCACTGGCCACTGTCTGCGTCGCCACCCGGCAGTCCCCCTCAAGCTCGTCCCTCTGAAACCTACTCACGTCAACGAGCGGGCACGATCGGCGGATAGCCCATTTCACTCTTGGGATTCATCGGGTCATTGACGGCGGGCATACGTGAAGGGTACTCAGGTTTCGTGACTTCTCCGTGGGCCAACTGGGCCGGCAACCAGACCGCTCGGGCGGCGCGTGTCGCGCACCCCTCGACCACCGCTGAGCTGGCCTTCGTGCTCAGCGGCGCGGCCTCGGAGGGGCTCAAGGTCAAGGCCGTCGGCGCCGGGCACTCCTTCACGCCCACCGCTCTGACGGACGGGGTCCGGGTCGAGCTCGACCGGATGGCGTCACTCGTCCGGGTCGAGGGTGATCTCGTGACCGTCCAGGCGGGCATGAAACTGGCCACGCTCAACGCGACCCTCGCGGCGCACGGCCTGGCGATGCCCAACCTCGGCGACATCGACGCGCAGACGATCTCCGGGGCGCTCTCCACCGGTACACACGGAACCGGCGCCGCTTATGGATGTCTTTCGACCTTCGTCGAGGCCCTCGAGCTCGTCACCGCCGACGGGACGGTCGTGCGCTGCTCCGCGGACTCGCGGCCGGACCTGTTCGCCGCCGCCCGGGTCAACATCGGCGCGCTCGGCGTGCTCACCGAGGTGACACTGCGCTGCGTGCCGGCCTTCACGCTGCGGGCCGACGAGCGCCCGGCGCCGCTGGCCGACGTGTGGTCGGGCCTCGATGACCACATCGCTTCGAACGATCACTTCGAGTTCTACTGGTTTCCCTACACCGACCGGGTCCAGATGAAGCGCAACAACATCGTGCCGCTGTCGGACCGTCCCCTGGCCGGCTGGCGGCGCTGGCTCGACGACGACTTCCTGTCCAACACGGTGTTCGGCGGCGCGTGCCGGCTCGGCCGGGCGATGCCGTCCGCGGTCCCGGCGATCAGCCGCGTCTCGGCCCGGGCGTTGTCGGCGCGCACCTACACGGCCTCGTCCCACGAGGTGTTCTGCACGCCGCGCCGGGTCCGGTTCGTGGAGATGGAGTACGGGCTGCCCCGCGAGGCGCTCCGGGAGGCGTTCGACGGGCTGCGGTCGGTGATCGCCGGCCTGCCGTACAAGATCCAGTTCCCGGTGGAGGTGCGGTTCACCGCCGCCGACGACATCTGGCTCTCGCACGGGCACGGCCGGGACAGCGCCTACATCGCGATCCACCAGTACGTCGGCGCGCCGTTCGAGGAGTACTTCCGGCGCTTCGAGGCCATCACCACGCCGCTGGGCGGCCGGCCGCACTGGGGCAAGATGAACTTCCGCGACGCCGGGTCCCTGGCGACGGCCTACCCGCGCTTCGGCGACTTCACCGCGCTGCGCGACAAGCTCGACCCTGGCCGCCTCTTCGCCAACGCCTACACCGATCGCGTCCTCGGCCTCTAGCGTGCGTTGACCTTGGACGATCGGATCGTCCAAGGTCAACCTGCGTCACTCCCCGGGCGGGGTCGCCTTCTTCGCCGAGGTGGCCTTCTTCGGCGCCGCCTTCTTGGCCGGGGTCGCCTTCTTCGCCGCCGTCGTGGTCTTCTTCGCCGCGGTGGTCTTCTTGGCCGTCGTGGTCTTCTTCGCCGCGCCCTCGGCCGCCTTCTTCGCGGGCCTGGCCTTCTTCGGCGCCGGTCCCTTGGCCCGCTTCTCGGCCAGCATCTCGCTCGCCTCGGCGACGGTCAGTTCCTCGACCGTCTGGTTGCGACGCAGCGACGCGTTGAACTCGCCGTCCGTCACGTACGGACCGAAGCGCCCGTCCTTGATGACCAGGGGCTTCTCGGTCGCCGGGTCGGCGCCCATCTCCCGCAGCGGTGGCTTCGCCGCGGCCCGCCCACGCGTCTTCGGCTGCTCCAGCAGCCGCAGCGCCTCTTCGAGGGTGACCGTGAAGAGCTGATCCTCGTTCTCCAGCGACCTCGTGTCGGCGCCGCGCTTGATGTACGGGCCGTACCGGCCGGGCGACGCGATGATGTCCGCGCCCTCGGCGTCCTTGCCGACGATCCTCGGCAGGGTCAGCAGCTGCAGCGCCTCTTCAAGGGTCAGGAGCTCCGGCGACTGCGTGGACAGCAGCGAGGAGTTCTTCTCGCCCGTGGACACGTAGGGCCCGTAGCGGCCGGACTTCAGCACGATCGGCTCGCCGGTCTCCGGGTGCTCGCCGAGCTTGCGCTCGCCGCTGGCGCCGCCGACGAACAGCTCGGCGACCTTCTCCGGGGTCAGCTCGTCCGGCGCGAGACCGTCCGGGACCGTCGCCCGGTCGCCTTCGTCGCCCTCGGGCTGGTCGGCGAGGAAGCGCTGCAGATACGGCCCGTACCGCCCGACGCGCACGACGACGTCGCGGTTGGCCTCGTCACGGAACAGCGAGATCGAGTTGATCCCACGCGCGTCGATCTCGCCCAGCCGCTCGGTGACCATGCGCTTCAGCCCGCCCTGGCGGGGCACCGACCCTTCGTCGCCCGTGTCGCCACCGAAGTAGAACGGGCGCAGGAAGTCCACGGCGCTCTCGTCGCCGTTGGCGATCTCGTCGAGGACGTTCTCCATCGACGCGGTGAAGTCGTAGTCGACCAGGCGCGGGAAGTGCTTCTCCAGCAGCCCCACGACGGCGAACGCCAGGAACGACGGGATCAGCGCCTGGCCACGCTTGAACACATAGCCACGGTTGTTGATCGTCTCCATGATCGAGGCGTAGGTGGAGGGGCGGCCGATGCCGAGCTCCTCCATCGCCTTGACCAGCGACGCCTCCGTGTAGCGGGCCGGCGGCTGGGTGGTGTGGCCGGTCGGGGTGAGCCCCTTCTCGGTCAGCGACTGGCCCTTGACCAGCACCGGCAGGCGCCGCTCGGCGTCCTCGGCCTCGGCGTTCTCGTCGTCGGAGGATTCGACGTACGCGCGCAGGAAGCCGGGATCGGTGATCGTCTTGCCGCTCGCGCTGAAGTCGACCGACTCGTTCGCCGGGGTCACCGCATTGATCCGGACGGAGGTGCTGTTGCCGACCGCGTCAGTCATCTGCGACGCGATCGTGCGCTGCCAGATCAACTCGTACAGTCGCAGCTCCTCGGCGCTGAGCTCTTTGGCCACGTCGCCCGGGGTGCGGAAGCTGTCGCCGGCCGGGCGGATCGCCTCGTGCGCCTCCTGCGCGTTCTTGACCTTGCTGGTGTACCGGCGGGGCTGCGGCGGCACGGCGCTCGGCCCGTACAGGTCGAGGATCTGCTGGCGGGCGGCGGCGATCGCGGCCTCGGACAGGTTCACCGAGTCCGTTCGCATGTAGGTGATGTAGCCGTTCTCATACAGCCGCTGGGCGATCCGCATGGTCTGCGCGCTGGACAGCCGCAGCTTGCGGGAGCCCTCCTGCTGCAGCGTCGAGGTAATGAACGGTGCGGCGGGCTTGCGCCGGTAGGGCTTCTCCTCAACCCGGGTGACCGTGAACGGCCGGCCCGCAAGACGCGCGGCGAGACCGCGGGCGCCCTGCTCGTCGAGGTGGATGACGCCGGCGTTGGGCCGGACCTTGCCGGTCTCCGGGTCGAAGTCGCGGCCGGTGGCGACCCGGTCGCCGTCGATCGCGAGCAGCGTCGCGTTGAACGTGCGCTCGTCGCCGGACGGCAGGAGCTTGGCCAGGATGTCCCAGTAGTCGGCGGAGCGGAACTTCATCCGCTGCCGCTCCCGCTCGACCACGATGCGGGTCGCGACCGACTGCACGCGGCCGGCGGACAGGCCGCCCTGGACCTTCTTCCACAGCACGGTGGACAGGTCGTAGCCATAGAGCCGGTCGAGGATGCGGCGGGTCTCCTGCGCGTCGACCAGCGAGCGGTTGATCTCCCGCGGGTTGGCGACGGCGGCCTGGATCGCCGGCTTGGTGATCTCGTGGAAGACCATCCGCTTGACCGGGACCTTCGGCTTCAAGGTCTCGAAGAGGTGCCAGGCGATGGCCTCGCCCTCGCGGTCCTCATCTGTGGCGAGGTAGACCTCGCTGGCGGTCTTCAGCAGCTCTTTGAGCCTGGTGATCTGCTTGCGCCGGTCGGCCGAGATGACATAGACCGGGGTGAAATCGTTGTCGACGTCGACGCCGAGATAGGCCCAGGGCTTGCTCTTCAGGTCCTCGGGCATGTCTTTCTTGCCCACGGGCAGGTCACGGACGTGGCCGAAGCTCGCCTCCACGACGTAATTCGGGCCCAGATAGCCCGAAATCGTCTTGGCCTTCGCCGGCGACTCGACGATCACCAGCCGCTTCGTGTTGGCGGAGTTCGGCACAGCTCTCCCCGGTGCGGACGGACATGTGTCAAACGTAACGCGCGCCTACGCGCCGAGTTGCGCGATGCGGCACCCGGCGGTCGGCTTGCGACACGCCGATCGGCGCCACGCTACACCCAAGCAGAAGCGCTACCTGCCCGATCTTGCGATCGTGTCGCATCGGCTGCCGTATTTGTCACGCTTTGTCGACTGCCGGTGACCCGCCAGGCGGGCGGGATCACACTGCGCGTCGTAGGGTCAGCCTACCCGGCGTTCACCTCGGCCAACTCGCGTGCGGCGCACCGGCGGGCGGCTCGCCGACGAGTTCCGCGAGACGGGTCACACGGCGGAGTCCCACGATGCGGTACGCGGGTCCGCCCGCCTTCGGACCGACGAACACGGCGATCAGCCCGGCGGCGGCCAGGGCGTCCCCGACCGCAACCCAGTTGTCGGCAACCTGACGGTCGATGGCGTTTTCATCGGTTTCGTCGGTTTCCGCTTGTACGGTTTCGCCCTCGCTGACCGGTTCGGTAACCTGGTCGAGCGTGACGGTCGGCAGGTCGGCGACGCCCGAATCGGGCCACTCGTCGCGAGCGTCGTCGATCCAGTCCTCGACCTCGACACCCAGGTCGACGGGGCCCGGATCGAACGCGGAGATCAATGGGGTGGCCTTCTTCTTCGGCTTCCCCCGGGGCTTCGCCGCCGCGTCCTCTTCCCCGCCTTCGCCCTGCTCCCCGACCTCGTCCGGCTCTTCGCTCCTGACGGATATTTTCGAAATGTCGCCCGGCTCAGGATCGGCGGCAGGCTGCTGCCCGGCTTCCCCGTCGCTGCCCGGCCCGCCGGCGCCCTCGTCGCTGCCCGGCCCGCCGGCGTCCCCGTCGCTGCCCGGCCCGCTGGCGTCCTCATCTTCTGGCGGGCAGGGGCGGCTCGGGGCGAGGCGGAGCAGGTAGGCCCGCTGGCCGTCCCACGAGCCCGCCGCCGCCACCCACAGCCGCAGCCGCCGGCCGTCGAGGACCAGGTCCGGTGGGGAAACTTTCGCGGTGCCGGCCAGCCAGCGGGCCGCGAGAGGGGCCAGCAGCGCCGCATACGCCGTGCGGACCATCCACCGGTCCTCGACCCCGGTCGGCTCACTCGCCACAACCAGGCCCCGCTGCTCACACTCGGCGCGCAGCACGTCGGCCCGCCACGCGTCCTCGACCTCGATCGACACCTTCGCGGTGCCGCCCATCCGGCCGACCTCGCCCGCACCCGCGAGCAGACCCTCCAGGTCCATGGGGGTCGGCGGGCGCGCCTCGACCCCGAATATCGACAGTTGCCGGCTCCGGGCCGGCGTCACCGACACTCGGGCACCTCGCCGAAGGCCTTCTGCAGATCCTTCTGGCCGACGTGCTTCGGGTCGATGGCGCTCTGCTCGTATTCCTCCTTGAGGACCGCGAACGCCGTCCCGACCGAGCCGTAGAATGCCTTCGCGTCGGCGGTCGGCAGACCCTCGACCGAGCGCTTCGCGTTGCCATACGCGTCGCGGGCCTTCGACAGCGAGGCGGTGAACTGCTGGGCGACCTTGTCGCCGCCGGAGACGTCCGGCACACCGGCGCCGCTGATGCCGACCCTGGCCTTCTCGCTGGCGGTCTCGGCACCGGCGAGCAGGTCCACGATGTTGGTCTTCGTCTGCGCGGCGGTCTTCGCCGCCTGGAGCTGCTGCTGAGCCTTCGTCGTCAGGTCGGAGATCTCGGCCCGCCAGGGAGCCAGCGCCGTGCACACCTGCTGCGCCCACACCTTCGGCGCCACGTCGCCGGCACCGTCAGCGCCGCAGCCACCCGTTCCCGCCGAAACGAGGACGAAAAGGAGGCCGGTGGCGACGAGGCGGATGTGCATGAAAGGAAGCCTAGAACCGATCGTCTGTTCGACAAATACGACGCCCCGGCCGGATCATTCCGGCCGGGGCGTCTGGGTATCGCGGGTCAGGCGGTGACCCGCTCCGGGGCCGCCTCCTGCGAGGGGGTGTCGTCGCCGTTACCGGCGTCGACCGAAACCGGCTTGCGCTTGTTGATGACCACGGCGGCGGCGATGATCAACGCCGCACCGATCGCGATGGAGAACCGGATCCCCGGGTTGCCGTCGCCGGTGGTGTAGACGACCACGGCAGGTGCGATGAGCAGCGCGACCAGGTTCATCACCTTGATCAGCGGGTTGATCGCCGGGCCGGCGGTGTCCTTGAACGGGTCACCGACGGTGTCACCGATGATCGTCGCCTCGTGCGCCGGTGAGCCCTTGCCGCCGTGCGTGCCGTCCTCGACGAGCTTCTTCGCGTTGTCCCATGCCCCACCGGAGTTGGACAGGAAGACCGCCATGAGCGTGCCCGTGCCGATCGCACCGGCGAGGTAGGCCGCGAGCGGGCCGACACCGAGGCCGAAGCCGACCGCGATCGGCGCCAACACCGCGAGCAGACCCGGCGTGATGAGCTCACGCTGGGCGTCACGGGTGCAGATGTCGACGACCTTGCCGTACTCCGGGCGCTGGGAGTAGTCCATGATGCCCGGGAACTCGCGGAACTGACGGCGTACCTCGATCACGACCGAACCGGCCGAGCGGGCGACGGCGTTGACCGCCAGGCCCGAGAAGAGGAACACGACCGCGGCACCGATGAGCAGGCCGACCAGGTTGCCCGGGTTGGCCACGTTCAGGAACTTGTCCACCTCGACCTGGGTGAACTCCTTCAGGATCGAGTCGGTGTAGGACCCGAACAGCGCCGTCGCGGCGAGGACCGCCGTGGCGATCGCAATGCCCTTGGTGATCGCCTTGGTGGTGTTGCCGACCGCGTCGAGCTCGGTCAGCGTGCGGGCGCCGCGCTCGTCGATGTCACCGGACATCTCGGCGATGCCCTGCGCGTTGTCGCTGATCGGGCCGAACGTGTCCATCGCGACGATGACGCCGACGGTGGTGAGCAGGCCGGTGCCGGCCATGGCGACCGCGAACAGCGACAGCGTGATCGAGCCGCCGCCGAGCAGGAACGCGCCGAACACGCCGGCGCCGATGACGAGCGCGGAGTAGACGGCCGACTCGAAGCCGACGCTGATGCCGGCGAGCACCACGGTGGCGGGACCGGTGAGCGCGCTCTTGCCGATGTCCCGGACAGGGCGCCGCTCGGTCTCGGTGAAGTACCCGGTCAGCGCCAGGACGACGGCGGCCAGCACGATGCCGATGGCGCAGGCGATGATCGCGGTGACGTTCGGGCCGAACGGCGGGGCGTCGCCACCGGCAAGCGCCTTGATCGCCTTCAGGCTGTCGCTTTCGCCGGTCAGGCCGGACCACTTGGACGGCAGGTAGAACAGGGCGGCACCGGCGACCATCACGATGGAGATGACGGCGGAGATGTAGAACGCCCGGTTGATGGCGACCAGGCCGTTGCGGTCGGAGGGGCGCAGGCGGGTGAGCGCCACCCCGAGGATCGCGACGATGACGCCGATCGTGGAGACGATGAGCGGGAAGACCAGGCCCTGCTCGCCGAACGCGGCGCGACCGAGGATCAGCGCGGCGACCAGGGTCACGGCGTAGGACTCGAAGAGGTCCGCGGCCATGCCGGCGCAGTCACCCACGTTGTCCCCGACGTTGTCGGCGATGGTGGCGGCGTTGCGCGGGTCGTCCTCGGGGATGCCCTTCTCGATCTTGCCGACCAGGTCGGCGCCGACGTCGGCGGCCTTGGTGAAGATGCCGCCGCCAACCCGCATGAACATCGCGAGCAGCGCGGCACCGAAGCCGAAGCCCTCCAGGACCGTCGGGGCGTCACTCTTGAAGATCAGCACGACCAGCGCCGCACCGAACAGGCCGAGGCCCACGGTGAGGAAGCCGACGACGCCACCGGTGCGGAAGGCGATCTGCATCGCCTTCTCCCGGCCGCCGTCTTCCCGGGCTGCCGCCGCGACGCGCAGGTTGGCGCGGGTTGCCAGCGCCATACCGGCGCCGCCGATGAAGGCCGAGAAGACCGCGCCGACGATGAAGAACGCCGACCTGCCGATCTTGATCATGGTCTCGTTGTCCCCGGCGTCACTCACGGGGAGCAGGAACAGCACCACCACGGCGATGACGACGAAGATGCCGAGGGTCTTGAACTGGCGCGTGAGGTACGCGGTCGCGCCCTCCTGCACCGCCCCGGCGATCTCCTGCATCTTCGGGGTGCCCCGACCGGTCGCGAGGACAGCCTTGACCAGCGCGGCCGCGAAGCCCAGCGCCACGAAGGCGATGACGAGCGCGACGACGACATAGGTCAGGTTGTTCCCGCTGAGGGAAATCTCGTCGGCTGCGACGAGTGTTGCGGACATTCGTTGTCCTCCTGTACCGACACATGACAGCGCCGCGAGCGGTCAGGCCGGCGGCGGGTTCTCCCCTGGGGGAGTCGTGGTGGACGGTCGAGGTACCCAATGACCAGGCCCGTCATACACGATCGCCGTACTCTAGCCGCAGAGCGTGTCTGTGGTCACACCGACTTGCGCGTTTCCGGAGATCGCTTTTCGTCGATGGACCACCGTCGGTCCTGCTTTGGTGCCCCTTTGTCGGCCCGTGCGCCGCTCGTCCTACTCGGCCGGACGCTCCAACGGCCACGACATCCGGACCTGCGTGCCGACGCCTTCGGCCAGCTCGGACACGTTGAGATCATCGACGAGCCCCGCGAGCAGGGCCAACCCCATTCTCGCCGCGACCGCCTCCTCCGCCAGCAGGTCGGGCGGGGTGGTCAGCGGCAACGCCGGATCCGACAGCACGAGAACTTCATCACCGGTTTCACCCTCGGTCCGGGCCACCATCGCCCCGTTCGCCGCGCGGTCCACCACCAGGACGGTGAAGCGGTCGCCGTCTGCCATGGCGACATCGACCAGGTCGTCCAAGCCGTGCGACCGGTGCAGGGCCACGGCACGGGAGCAGGCCTCGCCGATCGCGAGCCTGACCTCTTCCAGCAGCTCCTCGGCGACCCCGGCACGCCGCGCGACAGCCACACCGACCAGGCGGGCGGTGCGGACGTGTGCGGCCGCCGGCGAGAACGACAGCCTGACTGTGGGCATGAACCTACGCCGTGGGTTCGGTGTCCGAGCCGGCCGCGGCGGTCGCGGCGGCCACGGAGTCGTACAGGGAGAACACCCGATCCAAGGCGGTGATCCGGAAGATCTTCAGGAGCCGCTCGTGCGCGCACACCAGCCCGAACGTGCCATTGACACCCCGCAGCCGCTTCAAGGCGCCGACGAGCACACCGAGCCCGGTCGAGTCGAGGAACTCCACCCGGCTCAAATCGACCACGACGTGACGGGCACCCGTCTCGACGAGCTCGACCAGCTTCTCGCGAAGCCGCGGAGCGGTGTACACATCCACCTCACCGCCGACTTCGAGCACTGTGTGGTCGCCGGAGTCGTACGTCGACAACGACAGCTCCATGCGGACCTCCTCTTCTGGCGGTTCGGGGCTTCACTGCTCTTCAGCGGACGCTGCCCGCATTGAGCCTCTCGGGCATCTAACCATCGACGCCCCCACAAGGCGACGCGTCCACCCTGTTTCCCACAATTGCCACACGTGTACCGCGCCATCTCTTCGAACATCTGTCTTAGAGTGCTGGACGTGACGGCCGTTCTTCCGCTCTCCTTCCTACCGTCCCGCCGCGCCGAGTCGCTCACCCATGTCGAGCACGTGCCGCCCCGCGCCGGGTCGACCGCTCCATGGCCCTCGTGGGCCCCGCCCGCGCTCATCGCCGCGTCCGGCATCGCTCTCCCGTGGACCCACCAGGCGCTTGCGGCCTCCCTGGCCTGGTCCGGCACCCACACCGTCATCGCCACCGGCACGGGGTCCGGCAAGTCCCTCGCCTACCAACTGCCGACCCTCGCTGCCCTGTTGCGCGACGACAGGGCGACCGTGCTCTACATCTCACCGACGAAGGCCCTGGCCGCCGACCAGCTTCGCTCGCTGACCGCCCTCGACCTGCCCGGCATCCGCCCGGCCACGTATGACGGCGACACCTCCCGCGAGGAACGCGACTGGGTCCGCCAGCACGCCCGCTTCGTCCTCACCAACCCCGACATGCTCCACCACGGCATCCTGCCCAACCACGCCTCGTGGACCCGTTTCCTGCGCGGCCTACGCTTCGTGGTCGTCGACGAGTGCCACACGTACCGCGGCGTCTTCGGCTCCCACGTCGCCCACGTCCTGCGCCGCCTCCGCCGGGTGACTGCTCGCTACACGCCACGCGGCCTGCCCGCCCCGTGCTTCGTCCTGGCCTCGGCGACCTCGGGCGACCCCCAGGCTTCCGGGTCCAGGCTGGTCGGCCTGCCGATGACCGCTGTGACGGAGGACGCTTCGCCGCGGGGCGGGGTGACGTTCGCGCTGTGGGAGCCACCACTGCTGCCCCCGTCGCCTTCCTCGTTGCCTTCCCCGGCGCATTCCTCGTCGCTTTCCTCGTTCGAGGACACTTTTCCGGGCGTTGCCGACCCCGGCTTCTCCGGAAGCCCTGTCTTCGCCGCTGTCGCGGACTCGGTCGCCGCCTTCGCCGCAGGCATCACCCCCGCCGCCGGCACACGTGACGCAGCCCTCACCACACTCCCCGGCGCCGGCCTCACTACCACCGCCACCAGCGAAGCCGCCCTCACCGCACATCCCAGCGCTGCCGTCCGCAAAGCCACCCCTGAAGCAGCCCCCGGAGCCGCCCTCACCGCACATGCCAGCGCCGCCGTCCCTGGCGCCGCCGTCCCTGGCGCCGCCGTCCCTGGCGCCGCCGTCCCTGGCGCCGCCGTCCCTGGCGCCGCCGTCCCTGGCGCCGCCGTCCCTGGCGCC